>JAXMJU010000095.1:0-43564 GCA_034376265.1 Sulfuritalea sp. | reverse complement strand
GAGGCGCGGCGAGAGGCGATTACCAGTCGACCGTGGTTGATGTCCTCGGTCGGCCGCAAAACGGAGCATGCCGGGCAAACCACCATCACGCTCACCGGCTTGCACGCACACTTCGGCAAAGCCAGGGAGGCCCTGATGCGTGTCTCCGCCTTGCTCAAGGGATGGGTGACCCGCACTGCGGAGCAGTTCAACTCGACGACCGTCTGGACTTTGTGCTGCGACCATATCAAGCAGACCATCGCCCGGATCGGGCCGTCTCAAACACACCGATTTCTCGCGCATCATGCGAATGGAATCGGGTAACTGCGGTTTTTAGGTTCATTGCGGGGCCATGGGTAGCAGAATGCGAAATACCGTTCCTCCTCCTGGGTTGGCCTCGAAGGTGAGGCGCCCCCGATGATTTTCCATCACGGAGCGGCAGATTGCCAGTCCCATGCCCATGCCCTCGGGCTTGGTCGTGAATAGCGGATCAAACAGTTTGTCGGCAACACCGGCGTCGATGCCGCAACCGCGGTCGGCGACAGTCAACAGCGCATAGCCGCCGACGCAACTGAGTTTGATGGCTATCAGTCTTTGGTCGGCGGCAGAATTTCGCATTGACTCGACCGCATTGCGCAGGATATTGAACAAGGCCTGCTCAAGGAGCACCGGGTCGCCTTCGACAAGTACCGGCGCGGCCAGGTCCAATGTGATGCGGATGCCTTGTTGGCGGACATCGGCTTCGATCAGCGAAAGAGCTGCATCCACCCGCTCTTCGAAGTGAAGCAACTCGAAGCGATTCTCACTCCTGCGAGCGAGGGAGTAGATGCGCCGAACGACCTGCCCTGCGCGCCGCGACTGATCTACCGCCTTGTCCAGTGCTGGCATTACCTCTGCCGCTGGCGCCTGGCTGCGCAGCAGGTTGAGTGCGGCGGTGCAGTAGCTTGAGATTGCCGCCAGAGGTTGATTAAGCTCGTGCGCGATGCTTGAGGCCATTTCGCCCATGGCGACTAGCCGCGCGGTGGACTGCAGGCGGTCCTGTTGCTGGCGCGCGCGTTCCGCCGCCTGTTTTCGCTCCGTGATATCCACCATCGACCCCATCCAGCCGGAATGCTGTCCGTGGGCATCGATCAATGGGGCTTCGTGGATCAGCACATCGATAACTTCGCCGTTGCGGTGCTTGAACTTGAGTTCGAAGCCTTCTACTGGTCCGTCCCCGGCGAGGACGCGATCGTGAATAGCCCGTGTTTCATCCAGATATTCGTCTGCCCAGTAGGGCATCGGCGGACGCTGGCCGATCAATTCCGTCGCGGGCAATCCAACCATGCGACAGAAGGCAGGGTTGACGTAAATTATTTCACCGTCGAGGTTGCGGGCGCGCATTCCAGTGTCGAGAGAGTCTTCCATCGCCTTGCGGAAGGCGTGTTCTTGGCGTAGTTGCTCTTCCACGGCCTGGCGGCGCAGTACATGGCGGCGCAGCGCCCAGAAACTCCAAAGCACCATCATCGCCAGCACGACCAACGAGGCCGACAGAACCATGCTGGCGATGGGGCGTGGCGCATGATAGGGCACCGCGTGCAGGGCCAGCCCCCATCCGGGCGGGTCAAAGGAAACCTGATAGCCTTCCTCAGTAACCTCGGATTCGATTTTTGAGCGCGCTCCCAGTACTTTCCCGGCGTCCCCGATAATGCTGATGCGATAGCGCTCGGCCAGCCACCAAGGCACGCTGTCGCCGAGGATGTCGCGAATCCGGTAGATGCCCACCGCGACACCGACTATCCTGCCCTCACGGGAGACCGGGACATGTACTTCGAACTGCCAGTCGTTCGTATAGTACGGATAGGCCGAACTGTAGACCGACTTGCCCAGGGATTGCGCCAGCCGGAAACTCTGCCTTGACGGCAGTCCCGCGGTCGCTTCGCCCGCCAGATCTGGATCCATCGTGGCCGGATGGGCCTGCCGTATATTTCCTTCCACATCCAGCCAGATCAGTTGCCGCAGCCCGCTCTCGAAGCCGAACAGCGTGCGCGCAAAGGACTCGAAGCCCTTTGCACTGGCGGTGTGCGCCAGATCGATGCGTCCGAGCAACTCCTCGTTCCGCGTCAAATGAAAACGCAGGTTCTGCTCCAGCCAGAGTACGTCGCTGATTAGCGTAGTGCGTCTCTCCTCCCTGTCGGCGCGATCCGACATCCAGAGCAGAAGGGCAACGCCGCCGACGAACAGGATAAAGGGCAGGCGCGAGAATATCCAAAGCCAGCGCGAGCGGCTGAAGCGTTCCGCGAGGGGAGGCGGTGTCGAAGACTGCATCGGCGGATGTTAGCGCGACGGACCGACTCCGGCAGCACTCTGCGGAAATCCACAATAGGCAAAACAACTGCACCTGAGGAAAATCCGCCACACCGCTGCGTGTGGAGTGGTAGCCTTATGCACACAACTTTCCAGGAGGATCAAAAAGTGAAAATTCGTACCGTATTCGTCGGTTTGGCGGCCGTCACGTTCTCGATGATGGCGATGGCCCAGGCGCCGATCGTGATCAAGTTCAGCCATGTCGTTGCCGCCGACACGCCCAAAGGCAAGGGTTCCGAGTTCTTTGCCAAGAAGGCGGCGGAACTGACCAAGGGCAAGGTCAAGGTCGAGGTGTATGCCAATTCGACGCTGTATAAGGACAAGGAAGAGATGGAGGCTTTGCAGTTGGGCGCCGTTCAGATGCTCGCCCCATCACTGGCCAAGTTTGGCCCGCTCGGTGCCAAGGAGTTCGAACTGTTCGACCTGCCCTATATGTTCGACAACTACAAGGAGCTGCATGCGGTGACGGCAGGTCCGGTGGGCAAGGCCTTGTTCAAGAAGCTCGAAACCAAGGGTCTGGTCGGACTGGCCTACTGGGACAACGGCTTCAAGGTGATGAGCGCCAACAAGCCGATCAGAATGCCGGATGACTACAAGGGTCTCAAGATGCGCATTCAGCCGTCGACCGTGCTTGATGCGCAGATGCGTGCCGTGGGAGCGCTGCCGCAGAAGATGGCTTTCTCCGAGGTGTATCAGGCGTTACAAACCGGCGTGGTCGACGGCACCGAGAACCCGCCTTCCAACCTCTACTCGCAGAAAATGCATGAAGTGCAGAAGTACGTCGCGCTGACCAACCATGGTTATCTCGGCTACGCGGTCATCACCAACAAGAAGTTCTGGGAAGGGCTGCCGGCCGATGTACGCGGCGCCCTTGAGACGGCAATGGCTGAAGCGACCAAGTACGCCAACTCGATTGCTCAAGAAGAAAACGACAAGGCATTGGCCGAAGTCCGCAAGTCGGGCAAGAGCGAGATTTTGGTCCCGACCGCCGAGCAGAAGATGGCTATGAAGAAGGCCATGGTCAAGGTTCACCAACAAATGGCCGACCGCATCGGCAAGGAAAATATCGACGCGGTGTACAAGACCACCGGCTTCGATCCATCCAAGCTCTGATCAAGCAAGCGGAATGTGGGGGCTACGGCCCCCACAGTTATTTTGGAGGCACAAAGCCATGAAGTATCTTGATCATCTGGAGGAATGGATCATTACCTTCCTCATCGGCGCGGCGACGCTGATTATTTTCGTTGCGGTAATGCATCGCTATGCGGCCGGCTTTTCAATTCCGGTTGTCCAGGATTGGCTGATCAAGCTGGACCTGAGCTGGGCTCAGGAGCTGTGCATCATCATGTTCGTCTGGATGGCCAAGTTCGGCGCGGCATATGGCGTGCGCACCGGTATCCACGTCGGCGTCGATGTGCTGATCAACAGCCTGTCGGGCCGGACACGTGCCAAGTTCATCGTCTTCGGCATGCTGGCCGGAGCCTTATTTACGGGCATCATCGCTGCCCTGGGCGCTCACTTCGTCTGGGAGAACGGCGCCCATTATGCGATCTTCAAGGCGCTGGGCATCGCCACCGGGGATTTGTACGAAGGGCCGACCACGCCCGACTTGGAATGGCCGACCTGGATGGTTTATTCCGCGATCCCGCTCGGCTCTTCGCTGATGTGTTTCCGTTTCCTCCAGGTCACTGTGGGCTTCATCCGCACCGGCGAACTGCCGCATCACGAACATGGCCATGTTGACGGCATCGAGGAAGGCGAGGTACCGGTGGAGGTCAACCCTTACAACATGGACGACGACCTGCACATGCACGACCTCAAGTACGGCAAGCGCCATCCCGAATCGAAAGTCGACGCTGACGACACGGCGGCTGGCGATAAAGGGGACGCCAAATGAGCGCCCTGATCATATTCGCGCTGCTCACTTTCCTGATGTTGTCGGGGATGCCGGTTTCCATTTCGCTCGGTCTGACGGTGCTGACCTTCCTGTTCGCTTTTACCACCACGCCGCTCGAGGCCGTTGCGCTCAAGCTATTCACCGGCATCGAGAAGTTCGAGATCATGGCGATTCCGTTCTTCATCCTCGCCGGCAATTTCCTCACCCATGGCGGCGTGGCGAAGCGCATGATTTATTTCGCGACCTCCATGGTTGGCCATCTGCGCGGTGGCCTGGGCTTGAGCGCGGTGTTTGCCTGCGCCTTGTTTGCCGCTGTGTCGGGTTCCTCGCCGGCGACTGTAGTGGCGATAGGCTCGATCCTGCTGCCGGCCATGGTCAGGGCGGGCTACCCGAAGAAGTTCGGCGTCGGCGTTATCGCATCGTCCGGCGGCCTCGGCATCCTGATTCCGCCGTCGATCGTGATGGTGATGTACGCCGTTTCCACCAACAGTTCGATCGGCGCACTGTTCATGGCCGGCGTGGTTCCCGGGCTACTGCTGGCGCTGTTCCTTGGCGGCATCACTTGGTATGAGGCCCACAAGGGAAACTATCCGCGCGAGCAGCCGCTGTCCTGGGCCCAGCGCTGGGATGCCTTTCGCAAGGCGATCTGGGGTCTGCTGCTGATCGTGGTGGTGATGGGCGGCATCTACAGCGGCCTGTTTACCCCGACCGAGGCAGCGGCAATGAGTGCGGTGTACGCTTTCTTTATCGCGGTGTTCGTCTACAAGGACATCGGGTTCAAGGACGTGCCGAAGGTACTGCTCAATTCGGCCAACATGAGTGCGATGCTGCTCTACATCATCACCAATGCGGTCCTGTTCTCCTTCATCCTCACTAACGAGCAGATCCCGCAGGGCATCGCCGAATGGCTGACGCAGTCGGGTATCGGCATGATCGGCTTCCTGATCGCGGTGAACGTGCTGTTGCTGGTCATGGGCAGTTTCATGGAGCCCTCGTCCATCATCCTGATCACGGCGCCGATCCTGTTCCCGATCGCGATGAAGCTGGGCATCGATCCTATCCATTTCGGCGTGATGATCACGGTGAACATGGAAATCGGCATGATCACCCCGCCGGTGGGACTCAATCTCTACGTGGCCAGCGGCATCGCCAAGATGGGCCTTACCGACTGCTCCAAGGCGGTCTGGCCCTGGTTGCTGACGATGCTGGTGTACCTCATGGTAATCACCTATGTACCGGCGGTGTCGACCTGGTTGCCCAAGACCCTGGGGATGATGTAGCAACCCGGTTGGCTGCGACAAAGGCCCGGCACTGCCGGGCCTTTGTTTTTCAGTTGCGGCACTGGGCCCGACCGAAACTCGGTTCCGCCCGCTTCTGCCACCCCGGTCTCGGTGCCGGCGCGGTTCCGGGCAGGAAACTGAGCTAAAATATCATGTTAGGTTTTTGACTTGCAAAGACTTGTAGTTCAACCTGTTCTGGAGAAAGTAATGGCTGCAAATGTGACAACTGAGCGCACCCTATCGATCATCAAACCCGATGCAGTTGCAAAGAACGTGATCGGCAAGATTTATTCCCGCTTCGAGACGAACGGTCTCAAGATCGTCGCCGCGCGCATGATTCATCTCTCGCGCCAGGAGGCAGAGGGTTTTTATGCCGTGCACAAGGCTCGTCCCTTCTTCAAGGATCTGGTCGAATTCATGATTTCAGGTCCGGTCATGGTTCAGGTTCTGGAAGGCGAAGGCGCCATTGCCAAGAACCGCGATCTGATGGGCGCCACCGACCCAAAGAAGGCCGAGGCTGGCACCATTCGCGCCGACTTTGCCGACAGCATCGATGCCAATGCCGTGCATGGCTCCGACGCCGCGGAAACCGCAGCGGTCGAAATCGCCTATTTCTTCCCGGCGCTGAACGTCTACTCGCGTTAAGTTGCGATGACTGTCAACCTCCTCGATTTCGATGCCGAAGGCCTGACGGCCTGGTTCGCGCAGCAGGGCGAAAAGCCCTTCCGCGCGCGCCAGGTGCTGCGCTGGATGCATCATTTCGGGGAGAGCGACTTCAATGCGATGACCGACATCGCCAAGTCGCTGCGCGAGAAACTCCTCGCCACCGCCACCGTAGCGCCACCGCCAACTATCAGCGACAAGCTGTCGGATGATGGTACGCGCAAGTTCCTGTTCGACGTCGGCAACCGCAATGCGGTGGAAACCGTATTCATCCCCGAGGATGACCGCGGCACGCTGTGCGTTTCGTCCCAGGCCGGTTGCGCGCTCGAATGCGCCTTCTGCTCCACCGGCCGCCAGGGCTTCAACCGAAACCTCACCACCGCCGAGATCATCGGCCAGCTGTGGCAGGCCAATCGCGCGCTGGGGCGCGACCCGGCGCGCGGCAACTGCGGCGAGCGCATCATCAGCAATGTCGTGCTGATGGGCATGGGCGAACCGCTGGCCAATTTCGACAATCTGGTGCCGGCGCTGCGTCTGATGCTGGACGACAACGCCTACGGCCTGTCGCGGCGGCGCGTTACGGTATCGACTTCCGGCATCGTGCCGGCCATGGACCGCCTGGCGGAGACCTGTCCGGTGGCCCTGGCAGTTTCCCTGCATGCGCCGACCGACGGCCTGCGCGACAAACTGGTGCCGATCAACCGCAAGTATCCGCTCTCCGAGCTGATGGCCGCATGTCAGCGCTATTTGCTGCATGCGCCGCGCGACTTCATCACCTTCGAGTATGTGATGCTCGATGGCGTCAACGACAGCGATGCCGATGCGCGCTCACTGCTGCATCTGGTGCGCGACGTTCCCTGCAAATTCAATCTGATTCCGTTCAACCCCTTCCCGGCTTCCGGCTTTCATCGCTCTCCGGCCGAACGGGTCAGGCGCTTCGCCTCCATCCTTATCAATGGTGGCATCGTCACCACAACGCGCAAGACGCGCGGTGACGACATCGATGCAGCTTGCGGGCAACTTGCCGGCAAGGTGCAGGACAAGTCGCGGCGTGTACTGCGTGCCGCGGCCTCCGCAACTGGCACCACTGCCGGAGTCGAACTGCACCCATGAACAATACCCTAGTCGCGATTTGGATGGCACTGGTGCTGGCCGGCTGTACGGCAACCGGGGGCGGCTCCGGGCAGGGCGCGCAGCAGGCGGTCTCCGCTCAGCCGGCGGAAAACGAGCAACAGCAGCGCGCCAAAGTGCATACCGAACTCGGGTCCTTGTACTTGCTCGATGGCCGTTCGGCAATTGCGCTCGAAGAAGCGCGCATTGCGCTTTCGTCCGATCCCAATTACGCACCTGCCTACAATCTGCTGGGCCTCACGCACATGGTGCTCAACGAAACCCGGCTGGCTGAGGAAAACTTTCAGAAGGCCTTGCGCCTGGCGCCGGGCGATCCGGAAATCAGCAACAACTATGGCTGGTTCCTTTGTCAGAACGGTCGCGAGCAACTTTCAATAAGCCATTTCATGGCAGCAGTACAGAATCCGCTGTATACGAGACCGACCAAAGCTTACACCAACGCCGGCATATGCTCGCTGCGCCTGAAGCAAGACAAGGCGGCCGAAGACTATCTGCTGACCGCGTTGCGCCTGTCGCCGACCAATACCCAGGCGCTGTTCTGGCTGGCCGACATCGCCTATCGCAAAGGGCGCTACTCCGAGGCCCGACAGTGGACCACGGATATCGAGAAAATGATGGAACCCACTGCCGAGGTGATCTGGCTCGCTTTGCGCATCGAGCGGAAACTGGGCAATCGCGAGGCGGAGGCGCGCTACGCAATGCAGCTACGGCGTCGGTTCGTCGGTTCGCCGGAACAGCGTTTGTTGGCGCAGGGGCAATATGACTGAAGCGCGGGCGATTGATGGCCTGGACACCGAATCGGCAGCGTTGGACGAGGTGGAGCTCGCCGAGCCGTTCGAGTCGAACACGCCGGGGTCCGTGCTGCGGCGGGCGCGTGAGTCGCGCGGCCAGTCGATTGCCGATGTAGTGCAAGTGATACGCTTCAGTGCGCGGCAGATCGAGGCACTCGAGCGGGATGACTACGCCAGCCTGCCGGGTTCGACCGCGGTGCGTGGCCTGGTGCGCAACTATGCCAAGTTTCTCAAGCTCGATGCAGCACCCTTGCTCGCCCAGCTCGATCCGGCCGTTCCGGTACCCGAGGCCGATGTGCGCCCGCCCGCCAACATGGGCGAAGCCGAGCATCCGAATTTCGTCGAGCAGATTCCGCCCCAACTCGTTGCTGTCGGCGTCCTTCTCGTCATGCTGGCGCTGACCGCCTATTGGTATTTGACCTTGCCGGGCAACGAGGGCCTGACGCTGCGCCTGCTCGGTACGGATAGTGCCGTTGCCGTGGCCCCGCCCAGTCCGCTCGCTGCCCCAGTCCAGGCGCCTGTCGCTGCGCCGGTAGTCGCACCGACACCTGCGGCCGAAAATCAGCCCGAAAGCTCTGGCGCCGTGTCGGGTGCGCCGTCATCCGGCGGCTTGCGGGTTGAATTCGATGATCGTTCCTGGATCGAGATTCGCGACGCGACACAAAAGATCGTGTATGTCGGCGAGTACCCGGCGGGCACGCGGCAGAACGTCGAAGGCAAGGCGCCGTTCCAGGTTTGGATCGGCAAGGCCTCCGGTGTTCGCCTGTTCATGGGCGAACGCAGCATCGATCTCAAACCGCACACCCGCGAAGAAGTCGCCCGGTTCAGCCTGGAATGAGCACGCAGCCAAGAGAATCGACAGCGCGGCGCGCGAGCCGCCTCGCCATGGTGGGAACAGTTGGCGTTGGCGGCACGGCGCCGATTGTGATCCAGTCGATGACCAACACCGATACCGAGGACGTATTCGCCACTTCGATGCAGGTGGCACAACTGGCGCGTGCCGGCTCGGAACTGGTGCGCATCACGGTCAATACGCGCGAGGCTGCGGCCGCTGTGCCGAAGATTCGCGACCGTCTGGCACAGATGAATGTCGACGTGCCGCTGATCGGCGATTTTCATTTCAATGGCCACAAGCTGCTGACCGAGCATCCGGCCTGTGCCGAAGCCCTGGCCAAGCTGCGCATCAATCCCGGTAACGTCGGCAAAGGTGTGCGGCGCGACGAGCAGTTCGCGCAGCTGATCGAAATCGCCTGCAAGTTCGACAAGCCGATTCGCATCGGCGTCAATTGGGGCAGCCTCGACCAGGCCCTGCTGGCCCGCATCATGGACGAGAACGCCAGACGTGCGGCGCCGAAGGATGCCACCGAGATCATGCGCGAGGCGATGGTCACCTCCGCCCTGGAGTCGGCGGCGCAGGCCGAGCAAGTCGGGCTGGCCGGCGATCGCATCGTGCTTTCGTGCAAGGTCTCCGGCGTTCAGGACCTGATCGCGATTTACCGCGAACTGGCGGCGCGTTGCGACTACCCGCTGCATCTGGGGCTGACCGAAGCCGGCATGGGCAGCAAGGGCATCGTGGCCTCCACGGCAGCGCTCAGCGTGCTGTTGCAGGAAGGCATCGGCGACACGATACGGGTGTCGCTGACGCCCGAACCGAACGGCGATCGTACGCGCGAAGTCATCGTCGCCCAGGAAATCCTGCAGACCATGGGCCTGCGCGCCTTTACCCCGTTGGTGGCGGCTTGCCCCGGTTGCGGGCGCACCACCAGCACGGTATTCCAGGAGCTGGCGCAGGACATCCAGACTTATGTGCGGGAGCGCATGCCGGAATGGCGTCTGGCGCGCGTGGGCGTCGAGAACATGACGTTGGCCGTGATGGGCTGCGTAGTGAATGGTCCGGGCGAAAGCAAGCATGCCAGCATCGGCATCTCGCTGCCCGGCACCGGCGAAGCACCGGTGGCGCCGGTATATGTCGACGGCGAACGCGTCATCACGCTGCGTGGCGACAACATCGCGGCCGAATTCCGCCAGATCGTCGACGACTATGTGGCAAGAACCTATCCTGAAAGAGCCAGTCATTGATCGCGTCGGGCATGGATTTCCCCTGCCTGCCGGCCAAACCAACATGAGCCAGACACTGCAAGCCATCCGCGGCATGAATGACATCCTGCCGGTCGACGCCGAACTCTGGGAGCAGTTCGAGGAGGCCGTGCGCGACTGGTTGCGCGCCTACTGCTACCGCCCGATCCGCATGCCCATGGTGGAGCCGACGCCGCTGTTCGCCCGCGCCATTGGTGAAGTAACCGATATCGTCGAAAAGGAAATGTATTCCTTCGAGGATGCTCTCAACGGCGAAAGCCTCACGCTGCGCCCCGAGGGCACGGCATCCTGCGTGCGCGCTGTGCTGCAGCACAATCTGCTCTATGACGGACCCAAGCGGCTGTGGTACATGGGGCCGATGTTCCGCCACGAACGCCCGCAGAAGGGCCGCTATCGCCAGTTCCATCAGGTGGGCGTCGAGGCCATGGGCTTTGCCGGCCCCGACATCGATGCCGAGCAGATTGCGATGTGCGCGCGCCTGTGGGACGACCTCGGGCTCGATGGCATACGGCTCGAAATCAATTCGCTCGGGCAAAGCGAGGAACGGGCGCGCCACCGCGCCGACCTGCTCGCCTATCTCGAACGCCATCACGACCAGCTCGATGCCGACGCCCAGCGCCGCCTGCACAGCAATCCGCTACGCATTCTGGATACCAAGAATCCGGCGCTGCAGGCCCTGGTCGAGGCGGCACCGAAGCTGATCGACTATCTCGGCGAGGAATCGCTCAAGCACTTCGAGGGCGTGCAGCAATTGCTCAAGGATGCAGTGATTCCTTACCGCATCAATCCGCGCCTGGTGCGCGGTTTGGACTACTACAACCTCACGGTGTTCGAGTGGGTCACCGATCAGCTCGGCGCGCAAGGTACGGTTTGCGCCGGCGGCCGCTACGACGGCCTGATCGCCCAACTCGGCGGCAAACCTGCGCCCGCCTGCGGCTTCGCCATGGGCATAGAGCGCCTGCTGGCGCTGTGGCAGGATCAGGGCCATCGCCACGAAACCCCGGCACCCGATGCCTATCTCGTGCATCAGGGCGAGGCCGCCGGGCGCTTTGCCTTTCGCGTCGCGGAAGCACTGCGCAGTGCCGGTTTCGCGATCCATTTGCACTGTGGCGGCGGCAGCTTCAAGTCGCAAATGAAAAAGGCCGATAGTTCCGGCGCGCAACTTGCCCTGATAATTGGCGATGACGAGACGGCGGCCAATGCGGTCAGCGTTAAGCCGCTACGCGCTGGCCTCGACCAGCCGGTGGCGCAGGTGCGCGTGAGTTTCGACGATCTGGCCGATCATCTCGGCGATATTCTTTTCCCCCTGGAAGACGACAATGGCAACCTATGACCTGGAAGAACAGGAACAGCTCGACGAGCTGAAAACCTGGTGGACGATGTACGGCAACCTGGTGACCGGAATACTGGTCGTTGTGGCGCTGGCCGTGGCGGGATGGCAGGGCTGGAACTGGTGGCAGCGACAGCAGGCGGTCAAGGCCTCGGCGGTGTACTCCAGCTTGCAGACCGCGGCGATGCAGCGGGACGCCAAGCGTGCGCGCGAACTCGCCGGTGAATTGATCGACAAGTATTCCCTTACGGCCTACGCCGGCATGGGGGCGCTGCTGGCGGCGCGGGTACAGGTGGATGCGGGCGATGGGAAGAATGCCCGTGTGCAACTGGCCTGGGCGGCGGAGAACGCCAAGGATCCCGGCCTGCGCGAATTGGCCCGGCTGCGATTGGCGACGGTGATGCTCGATGAGAAGGCCTACGACGAGGCCACCAAGCAACTCGCCGCCGAACCGACGCCGGCATTTGCGCCGCGCTTCGCCGAAATGCGCGGAGACGTGTTCGCTGCGCAAGGCAAGATCGCCGAGGCGCGCAATGCCTATGACAACGCGTTGGAGAAGTTCGACGCCCTGGCCAAGGATGACGATGCCCGTCAGCGTGGCGGCTACAAGGAAGTGATCCAGGCCAAGCGCGACGCGCTGGGGGCGGCCAAGTGAGCGTGCCCTTGGCGCCCGTGAAGTTGCTGGCGGTACTTGCCGCGCTGTCCTTGGGGGCCTGCTCGACGGTGGAAAAGCTGAACCCTTTCAGTTCCAGCGGACCCAAGGTCAAGCCGGCCGAACTTGCTCCGATCCAAGCGACGGCGGAATTGAGGAGCGTGTGGCAGGCGAGCGTCGGCAGTGCCGGTGAGTTCGCGTTTTCGCCCGCTGTGGTGGGCGATAGCGTCTATGCGGCAGCGCGCGACGGTGCCATCGCTCGCTTCGATGGCGGACGCCAGGTCTGGCGCATTGCCGCCGGCCAGCCGATTTCCGGTGGCGTCGGCAGCGACGGCAAACTGGTCGTGGTGGGAACACCCAAGGGCGAAGTGCTGGCCTTCGACGCGGCCACCGGTCGCGAGACATGGAAGGCGCGTGTCAGTTCGGAGATCCTGGCGGCGCCGGCCGTAACCGACGGGCTGGCCATCGTTCGCTCGGGCGATTCGCGGATCTTCGGTTTCGATGCGGTGGATGGCAAGCGGCGCTGGGTCTATCAACGCAGTACGCCGACACTGTCGCTGCGCTCGAATGTGGGCGTGGTATCGGCGGGGAAAGTGACGCTGGCCGGATTCCCCGGCGGCAAGCTGGTGGCGATTGCCAACAACAATGGTGCCGCGGTGTGGGAAGTGACGGTGGCCCTGCCCAAGGGTGCGACTGAACTGGAGCGCGTTGCCGATGTCACCAGTTCCCCGGTGGTGAGCGGCAGCACGGTCTGCGCTGCCGCCTTCCAGGGGCGTGCCGCCTGCTTTGACAGCAATACCGGCAATACGATCTGGTCGCGCGAAATGTCTTCCAGTGCCGGTCTCGATATAGATAGTCGTCATGTCTATGTCACCGACGACAAGGGCGCGGTGCACGCGCTGGATCGCAGCAGCGGGGCCAGTGTCTGGAAACAGGACAAGCTGGCCTTGCGCGGGCTTTCGCGGCCCCTGGCGCTTGGCGCTCAGGTCGCCGTCGCGGATTATCAGGGCGTGGTACATCTGTTGCGCGCGGATGACGGCGCCTTTGCCGCGCGCGCCACGACCGACGGCAGCGTGGTGCGGGCCGAGCCGGTGCGTTTCGGCACCGGCTTTCTGGTGCAGACCGCGAATGGTGGCTTGTATGCGCTTGAAGCGCGTTAATCTTTTGTATATCCGTCACACAGATAACGCCGCGGGTGTCGGCTTGGCATGAAACCAACCCTGGTGATCGTCGGTCGGCCGAATGTCGGCAAATCGACGCTGTTCAATCGCCTTACGCGCTCGCGCGATGCGCTGGTGGCCGATCAGCCGGGACTGACCCGGGATCGCCATTACGGGCACGGTCGCTTGGGCAACAAGCCCTATCTCGTGGTCGATACCGGTGGTTTCGAGCCGCAGGCCAAGGAAGGCATCGTGCTCGAAATGGCGCGTCAGGCCGAGGCGGCGATTGCCGAAGCCGACGTACTGATTTTCATGGTCGACGTACGCACCGGTCTCGCGCCTCAGGACAAGGTTATCGCCGAACTGCTGCGCCGCAGTGGGCGCCCGGTGCTGCTTGCTGCGAACAAGGGCGAAGGCATGGATCGCGCGGTGGTGGCCGCGGAGTTCTATGAACTCGGCTGCGGCGATCCCTGCGTGATTTCCTCGGCTCACGGCGAGGGCGTGCGCGAACTGGTAGAACTGGCACTGGCGCCATTTCCCGAGCATAGCGAAGCGGACGATGCCGCGGCAGGCCCCAGAGTCGCCGTCGCCGGCCGCCCCAACGTCGGCAAGAGTACTTTCGTCAACACCCTGCTTGGTGAAGAGCGCGTGATCGCCTTCGACATGCCGGGCACCACGCGCGATGCCATCGAGGTGCCGTTCGAACGCAACGGACGGGCCTATACCCTGATCGATACGGCGGGACTGCGCCGCAAGGGACGCGTCTTCGAGACCATAGAAAAATTCTCGGTGATCAAGACCCTGCAGGCCGTCGAGGAGGCCAACGTGGTGGTTTTGATGGTCGACGCCACCCAGGAAATCTCCGACCAGGATGCGCATATCGCGGGTTTCATCATCGATGCCGGGCGGGCGCTGGTGGTCGCCGTGAATAAATGGGATGCGGTGGATAACTACCGTCGCGAGATCATCAAGCTGGACATTGCGCGCAAGCTGAACTTCCTCGGCTTTGCCCGCGTCCATTATGTTTCCGCCCTGAAAGGGCAGGGCATCGCCGGGATATTGTCTTCGGTGGACAAGGCATACGCTGCGGCGATGGCCAAGATGTCGACCCCGAAGCTCACCCGAGTCCTGATCGGCGCCGTGGAAAAGCAGACGCCGCCGCGTCATGGCGCCTTCCGTCCCAAGCTCCGTTACGCCCATCAGGGTGGCAGCAATCCGCCGATCATCGTGATTCACGGCAATGCGCTGGAACACATCCCGGCCTCGTATACGCGCTTCCTGGAGCGTTACTTTCTCGAAGCATTCAAGCTGCAGGGGACGCCGCTGCGCATTCAATACAAGACCAGCACGAATCCCTTTGCCAATGAGGATCGACCAGCAAAGTCCAAGCTTCGGCGCGAAAAGTGAAAGTTGGCGCTGGTGGCACGGCGACACAAAATCGATTACAGTATTCGACTCACAAAACCAATAGACCGCAAGCGAAGTTTCAGTGAGGGCTGGCGCCAGCCTTACCGGTGTCAAGCATAGCGGCCGCAACTATAAGGATCACCCATCATGAGTAATAAAGGGCAAATGCTACAAGACCCGTTTCTGAACACTTTGCGTCGTGAGCATGTTCCGGTTTCCATCTACCTCGTCAATGGCATCAAACTGCAGGGGCAGATCGAGTCCTTCGACCAGTATGTTGTTCTGCTCAAGAATACGGTGACCCAAATGGTATACAAGCATGCCATTTCGACGGTGGTGCCGGCGCGCCCAGTCAGTTTTGCCCAAGACCCCGAAGCCGATTGACAGCAATCTGCCGCCGCCGGCGAGCGCCATGAGGCCATCGCCCTGATGTTCGAGCGTCCCGCCAGTGGCGAGAATGCGGTTCTGGTGCAACTTGATTTCGGCGCAGGCGACTTCGCCGAGCGTCTCTCGGAGTTCAAACTGCTGGTGGAAAGCGCGCGTGCGCGCGGGCTGGCGGTAGTTTCCGGGAAACGCGCGAGGCCCGATCCGGCACTGTTTGCCGGCAAGGGTAAAGTGGCCGAAATCGGGGACGCAGTGCGTCTGCACGAAGCAGACGTGGTGGTCTTCAACCATGAACTGTCCCCAGGGCAGCAGCGCAACCTCGAGGCTGATCTGGCTTGCCGCGTGGTCGACCGCAACAGTCTGATTCTGGATATCTTCGCGCTGCGCGCCAAGAGTCACGAAGGCAAGCTCCAGGTCGAACTGGCCCAACTCCAGCACCTTGCCACCCGACTGGTCCGCGGCTGGACCCACCTCGAGCGCCAGAAGGGCGGCATCGGACTGCGCGGTCCGGGTGAAAAGCAACTTGAAACAGATCGTCGACTGCTCGGCAAGCGTGTCGCTTTGCTCAAGGACCGCCTGAAGCAAATGGGACGCCAGCGCGAAGTGCGCAGACGTGCGCGCACTCGCGGCGATGTATTGGCGATCTCCCTGGTCGGCTATACCAATGCCGGCAAGAGCACTCTGTTCAACGCCTTGACCAAGGCGGGGGCCTATGCCGCCGACCAACTCTTCGCCACGCTGGACACCACCTCGCGCCGGCTTTTTATTGAAGGTGCGGGGCCGATCGTGCTTTCCGATACGGTCGGCTTCATCCGCGATCTGCCGCATGCGCTGGTGGCGGCCTTTCAAGCCACGCTTGAGGAGACCGCACAAGCCGACTTGCTGTTGCATGTGGTGGATGCCGCCAGTCCCGATCGCGACCAGCAGATCGACGCGGTAGGTGCGGTATTGAAGGAGATCGGCGCGCTCGACGTGCCGCAGATCCTGGTGTGGAACAAGCTAGACCTGACCGCGGCGAGCCCTACGATCGAGCGTGATGACTGTGGTAACATTTCGTCCGTTCGACTCAGTGCCCGCACGGGGGCCGGGATGTCCCTGCTGCGAGAGGCACTTGCTGAAACAGCGAGTCTGCACAAGGAATTTCCCGCCGTCGCAGCCTGATAGTTTTCAGACGTACTCCTCCTTCTTTGACTACCCAATCCAAAATAACGTGATCGCCGGAATCCTCATGTCTCTCAACGACCACGGCTGGGGCAACCAGCCCGGTGGTGGCAAGCGCGGTGGCGGCAATCAAGGCCCTCCCGATCTCGAAGAACTCTGGCGCGATTTCAATCGCCGCTTGTCCGGCCTGTTCGGCAACAAGGGTGGCGGTGGCGACAGCGGCGGAGGTGATGCCGGGAACCGGATGCCATCGATCAGCCCGAGGCAGTTCGGGGGTGGTATCGGCATCATCCTGATGTTGGTGGCGGTGGTCTGGCTGGGCAGTAGCTTCTATATTGTGGATGCCTCGCAGCGTGGCCTGGTCCTCCAGTTTGGCCGCTTCAAGGAAACCACCGAGCCCGGTCTGCGCTGGCGTTTGCCGTGGCCGATCCAGAGCCACGAAATCGTCAATCTGACGGGGGTACGCACGGTCGAAGTCGGCTATCGCGGCTCGGACAAGAACAAGGTGCTGAAAGAGGCGCTGATGCTGACCGACGACGAGAACATCGTCATGGTGCAGTTTGCCGTGCAGTACTTGCTCAAGGATCCGAAGGCCTATTTGTTCAACAACCGTCAACCCGATGATACTGTCATGCAGGCGGCGGAAACCGCGATTCGCGAGGTGGTCGGCAAGAACAAGATGGACTTCGTGCTCTACGAGGGGCGCGACCAGATTGCCGCGAATACACAGAAACTGATCCAGGATATCCTCGACCGTTACGACACGGGCATTCAGGTGCTAAAGGTCAACATGCAGAGCACTCAGCCACCGGAGCAGGTGCAGGCCGCCTTCGACGATGCCGTCAAGGCAGGACAGGACCGTGAGCGCCAGAAGAACGAGGGCCAGGCCTACGCCAATGACGTGATTCCACGGGCTCGTGGCGCCGCGTCGCGGTTGATGGAGGAGGCCACCGGCTACCGTCAGCGCATCATCGTCACTGCCGAGGGCGATGCCTCGCGCTTCAAGCAGATACTCACCGAATACAGCAAGGCGCCCGAAGTGACGCGTAGCCGCATGTATCTTGAAACCGTGCAGCAGGTTTATGCAAATACCAGCAAGGTGATGCTCGACGCCAAGGGGGCGGGCAACCTGCTCTATCTGCCGCTCGACAAACTGATGCAGGTAACCGCTGGCGTCGCTGCGCCGACGGCCGCGGAAGCCGCTGCGGTTCCACGCGGTCTCGTATCGGGATCAGCCGCGGCCATGCTGGATGCGCCGCCGCAGAATGAGCGTTTCGCACCGGGTGACGCGCGTGCGCGCGGTAACCTGGGCTCGCGCGAGCGGGGAGAAAGATGATGCAGCGCCATTTGTCGTTTGTCGCTTCATTCATATTCGGTCTTGTCGCGTTGTTTGCGATGACGATTTTTACGGTCGATCAGCGTCAGTTCGCGATCATTTTCCAACTCGGCGAGATCAAGGAAGTTATTTCGGAACCGGGCCTGGCATTCAAGTGGCCGTTGATCCAGAACGTGCGGATATTCGACAAGCGCATTTTGACAATGGATACCCCCGAGCCGGAGCGTTTTCTGACTGCCGAGAAAAAGCCGGTGCTGGTGGATTCCTTCGTCAAATGGCGCATCCACGACGTCAGGCAGTACTACATCTCGGTCAGCGGCGATGAAACCCTCGCCAGAACACGACTCTCGCAGACAGTCAATGCGGGGCTGCGCGAAGAGTTCGGCCGGCGCACGGTGCATGACGTAGTCTCCGGTGCCCGCGACGACATCATGGTTGTGGTGAAAAAGAAGGCTGATGCGGAAATGCGCGCCATCGGCGTCGAAATTGTCGACGTGCGCCTGAAGCGTGTCGACCTGCCGCCGGAAGTCTCCGAGTCGGTCTATCGGCGCATGGAAACCGAGCGCAAGCGCGTGGCCAGCGAATTGCGGGCCGAGGGTGCCGCGGAAGCAGAGAAAATCAAGGCCAACGCTGACCGCCAGCGCGAGGTGATCCTCGCCGAGGCCTATCGCGATGCACAGAAAATCAAGGGCGAGGGCGATGCCAAGGGAGCCGCAATCTACAATCGCGCCTTCGGTGAGAACCCGGAGTTCTATGCCTTCTATCGCAGCCTCGAAGCTTATCGCGGCAGCTTCAGGAACAAGAGCGACCTTTTGGTAATCGAACCCAATTCCGAGTTCTTCAAGTATCTGAAGAGCAGCGGCAAGGGCAAGTGATCCGGGCTGGTGCGGGTGAAATGCTGAATACGCTGCTGCTGGCTTTCGCCCTGATGTTGGTGATCGAAGGTCTCATGCCCTTTCTCGTGCCACGCGTCTGGCGGGATACCTTCCGCCGCGTGACTGAATTGAGCGACGGGCAGATCCGCTTCATAGGATTGTCGTCGATGTTGGTCGGCGTTGTCCTGCTCACCGTATTTCGCTGACTCGCATGGCAAATCGGCGCTGGCTCCTGCCTGAAGCGATTGAAGACGTGCTGCCGCACGACGCGGTTCGCATCGAGTCCTTGCGGCGCAGCCTGCTCGATGAATTCGCCCGGCACGGCTATGAGTTCGTCATCCCGCCGCTGCTTGAATATGTCGAATCCTTGCTTACCGGCAGCTCTCACGACCTCGATTTGCGCACCTTCAAGCTGGTGGATCAGATTTCCGGTCGCAGCATGGGCGTGCGTGCCGACATCACGCCGCAGGTGGCCCGCATCGATGCCCATCTGCTGAATCGCAGGGGCGTCACGCGGCTGTGCTATTGCGGCAGTGCGCTGCACACCCTGCCGGCCGGCTTCAATGCCACCCGCGAGCCGTTGCAGATCGGGGCCGAACTGTACGGTCACGGGGGTCTGGAAGCGGACATCGAGGTGATTCGTCTGCTGGCGACTTCGCTAGGGCTATGCAATATCACCGCATCGCGCTTCGATCTCGGCCACGTTGCCGTGTTTCGCGCGTTGACCCGGAGTGCGGGTCTTGCACCGCAAGCAGAAGAGGAACTGTTTGGCGCGCTGCAAGGCAAGGATGTGCCGACGGTGCGCGAACTTGTCGCCGGCCTGGCCGATCCTGTTCGCTCCGCGCTACTGGCCCTGTCCGAACTGTATGGCGACCGGCGAGTGCTGGAGCGAGCGACGCAGATCCTGCCGGCTTTGCCGGAAATTACCGCAGCCCTGTCGGACCTGCGACGACTGGCGGATGCCCTGGCCGACCTGCCCCTGAGTTTCGATTTGGCGGATTTGCGTGGTTACCATTATCACAGCGGTGTTGCCTTTGCTGCCTATTGTGCCGGCAGTGCCAGTGCCGTGGCGCTGGGCGGTCGCTATGACGATTTTGGCCGCACCTACGGCCGTGCTCGACCGGCTACCGGTTTCTCCATGGACTTGCGTGAAATGGTGCGGCTGTCCCCGGAGGGTGAAGTACGCGGCGCGATTCTCGCTCCATGGCCCGAGGATGACGCCTTGCACGCCGAGGCCTTGCGCCTGCGTGCGCAAGGCGAACGCGTGGTGCTGGCCCTGCCGGGCCATGAAGGCTCCTGGCGCGAAGCCGGCTGCGACCGGATTCTGGTGCGTAGCGGCGAAGACTGGATTATTGAATCCCTGAAGGAAGATTGAAATGGCAAAGAACGTCGTAGTCGTCGGTACCCAGTGGGGCGACGAGGGCAAGGGCAAGATCGTCGATTGGCTGACCGATCACTCGCAAGGTGTGGTGCGCTTTCAGGGCGGCCACAACGCGGGTCACACGCTGGTCATCGGCGGCAAGAAAACCGTGCTGCATCTGGTGCCATCGGGCATCCTGCGCGACGGAGTCACCTGTTACATAGGCAATGGCGTCGTGCTGTCGCCCGAGGCGCTGATCAAGGAACTCGACGAACTGACGGCGGCCGGCATCGATGCCGAGGCGCGGTTGAAGATATCCGAAGCCTGTCCATTGATCCTGCCCTACCACCAGGCCATGGACGTTGCACGTGAGGTTGCACGCGGCAGCAACAAGATCGGCACCACCGGGCGTGGCATCGGTCCCGCCTACGAGGACAAGGTGGCGCGGCGTGGTCTTCGCCTGCAGGATCTGACCAAGCCGAAGCGCTTCGCGGAGCGGCTTGGCGAAATTCTCGAATACCACAACTTCGTGCTGAAGAATTTCCACGGTGCCGAGCCCGTGGATTTTCAGCAGGTCTACGACGGCGCCATGGCCATCGCGCCACGCATGACCCGAATGATCGCCGACGTCCCGCGTGCCCTCTACGACGCGCACAAGGCCGGGGCCAATCTGCTGTTCGAGGGTGCCCAGGGTACCCTGCTCGACATCGATCACGGCACCTATCCCTTCGTTACCTCCTCCAACTGTGTGGCCGGTGCCGCGGCTGCCGGCGCTGGGGTCGGGCCGGGCATGCTGCACTACATCCTCGGCATCACCAAGGCCTATACCACGCGGGTGGGCGGCGGCCCCTTCCCGACCGAGCTGTACGACGCATTGGACAAGCAGGACCCGGTGGGCAAGCACATGGCCACCAAGGGCCACGAATTCGGCGCCACCACGGGACGCGCGCGCCGCTGTGGCTGGTTCGATGCCGCCGCCCTGAAGCGGGCGATTCAGATCAACGGCATCTCGGGGCTATGCATCACCAAGCTCGACGTGCTCGATGGCGTCGAGGAACTCAAAATCTGCACCGGTTATCGCATCAATGGCAGCGTTTCCGACATTCTGCCGGTGGGTGCGGATGACCTTGCGTGTTGCGAGCCCATCTACGAGTCGCTGCCCGGCTGGAAGGGCAGTACCGTCGGCGTCAAGACGCTGGACGGACTGCCGGCGGAGGCGCGGGCCTACATCCGGCGCATGGAACAGCTTTGCGATGTGCCGGTGGACATGATTTCGACCGGTCCGGATCGCGACGAGACCATCGTTCTGAGGCATCCCTTCGAATAATAGGGACAGGAAAAAGAAAGGGCCACTGGAGAAAATCCGGCGGCCCTTGCTTTTTTCGTCATCGCATTACATGCTTGGTGCCCAGGAAGGGACTCGAACCCCCACGCCTCGCAGCGCTAGTACCTGAAACTAGTGCGTCTACCAATTCCGCCACCTGGGCAGGCGCGAAACGAGGCGCGAATTCTAAAGGAAAAACCCAGATTGTCAAACAAGTCACTTAGCACCCACAAACTTTCAAAAATGCGTCGGGCCGATCCGCAGTTTGAGCGGGAAAAAGCGCAGTACGAGCATCCCCTGCCGAGCCGCGAATACATCCTGCAAACTTTGACGGCGCAAGGGGCACCCCTGGAACTCGGGCGCCTGGTCGAATTGCTCGACGTGCAGCCGTTTGAACTGGAGTCATTCCAGCGCCGCCTGGGGGCCATGGCGCGCGAGGCGCAACTGATGCAGAACCGGCGCGGTGATTGGCTGATCCCCGACAAGGCGGATCTGGTGCGCGGTCGTGTTGCCGGCCATCCGGATGGCTTTGGCTTTCTGATTCCCGACGACGGTGGCGCCGACCTGTTTCTTTCCGCCAAGGAAATGGACAAGGTGTTGCACGGCGACAAGGCGATTGCCCGGGTTATTGGTGTCGATCGCAAGGGTCGGCCGGAAGGCAAGATCGTCGAAGTCACCGAGCGCGCAAACCGGTTTGTGGTGGGGCGCGTGATCGAGGAGCACGGTGTGCGCTTTGTGGTTGCCGAGAATAAACGCATCAGCCAGGATATATTGCTGGCGCCTCCCGAGAAGGGGGCCAAGAAGGCCCTCAAGGCGCAGTCCGGGCAGGTGGTGATGATCGAACTCATCGAACAGCCGAGCAAGCACGGACAGCCGATTGGTCGTTTGGTCGAGGTACTGGGCAATTACGCCGATCCCGGGATGGAAATCGAGATCGCCCTTCGCAAGCATGAACTGCCCTATGAGTTTTCGCCGGCCGCGCTGGCCGAAACGAAAAAGCTGCCGGAGGCCGTTCGCAAATCGGACTGGAAGGGTCGCGAAGACCTCACCGGCTTGCCTCTGGTGACCATCGATGGCGAGACCGCCAGGGATTTCGACGATGCGGTGTTTTGCGAACGCAAGGGCAAGGGCTTTCGCCTTGTAGTGGCGATCGCCGACGTTTCGCACTATGTGACCGCCGGCGGTGATCTGGATGGGGATGCCTACGCGCGCGGTAACTCGGTGTACTTCCCGCGGCGCGTGATTCCCATGCTGCCGGAGAAGCTCTCCAACGGCCTGTGCTCGTTGAATCCGCAGGTCGAAAGGCTGTGCATGGTGTGCGACATGGAAATTGCCGGCACAGGAGCTATCAGGCGCTACCGGTTCTATCCTGCGGTGATGTTCTCCCATGCGCGGCTGACCTACGAAGAGGTTGCGGCGGCCCTTTACGAGAAGAATACCGAGGTGCGCGCGCGTCTGGCGCCGCTGTTGCCGCATCTGGAGGCATTGGACGCGCTCTACCGTCAGTTGGCCAAGGAGCGGGTCAAGCGCGGAGCGATAGATTTTGAAACCACTGAAACGCGGATGATCTTCGATGATCACGGCAAGATCGAACGCATCGAGCCTTACGAGCGCAATGATGCGCATCGACTGATCGAGGAGTGCATGCTGGCGGCCAATGTCTGCGCATCGGAGTTTCTGCGCGAATCCGAACATCCGTCGCTGTATCGCGTGCATGAAGGCCCGACGCCGGAGCGCCTGGTCAAACTGCGCGATTTTCTCGGTACTTTCGGTTTTCAGTTGGGCGGTGGCGACGAGCCCAAGGCCAAGGACTACGCCAAATTGCTGGAGACCATCGGCCAGCGACCCGACCGGCAACTGCTGCAAACCGTGATGCTGCGCTCATTGCGCCAGGCCATCTACAGCCCCGACAATGTCGGTCATTTCGGTCTAGCCTACGAGAGCTATACGCATTTCACGTCGCCGATTCGCCGCTATCCCGATTTATTGGTGCATCGGGCCATAAAGTCGGCGCTGGCGGGACGGCGTTACGAACCGGCGGGGGGGGCAACCGCGTGGGAAGAAATCGGCCTGCAATGTTCCATGACCGAGCGTCGGGCAGATGAGGCCACGCGCGACGTCGAAGCCTGGCTCAAGTGCTTCTACATGAAGGACCGGGTCGGCGAAATTTTCGAAGGCAGTATTTCTTCGGTGGTGCCCTTCGGCATCTTCGTGGCCCTGGACGGGGTATTTGTCGAAGGTCTGGTCCATGTTTCCGAACTCGGCCAGGATTATTTTCATTTCGACGAAAAGTTGCATGCCATGGTCGGCGAGCGCAGCGGTAGGCGCTTCCGCCTTGCCGACCGCGTGCGCGTGCAATTGACGCGGGTCGATATGGAAGCCAACAAGATTGATTTTCGCCTTGCCGACGTGATACCCGTATCCGGCAAGACCCGGCACTGACAGGAACGCGGTCTGGTATCGACCATCACCTGATCTTGAAAGGAACGTTCAATGTACTCTGGATTTCTTGATCTCCCGTGGTGGGGTTACCTTCTGGCGACGCTCGCCATGACTCACGTCACCATCGCCGGTGTCACCATCTTCTTGCACCGGCATCAGGCACATCGCGCGCTGGAACTCGGTCCCCTGCCGAGCCATTTTTTCCGCCTGTGGCTTTGGCTGACAACCGGCATGGTCACCAGGGAATGGGCGGCGATTCATCGCAAGCACCACGCCAAGTGCGAGACTCCGGAGGATCCGCACAGCCCGCAAGTGGTCGGCCTGAATCGTGTGCTGTGGACCGGGGTGTTTCTGTATGTGAAGGAGTCGCGCAATCCCGACACCACGGAGCGCTATGGGCACGGTACACCCGATGACTGGCTGGAACGGAAACTCTATACCCCGTTGCACAAACTGGGTGTCGTCGTCATGCTGGGTATCGATGTCGCCTTGTTCGGCGTTTGGCCAGGTGTGCTGATCTGGGGCGTACAGATGGTCTGGATTCCGTTCTGGGCGGCCGGCGTGGTGAACGGGATCGGCCATTTCTGGGGCTACAGGAATTTTGCCTGTGCGGATGCGTCGACCAATTTTTTCCCGCTGGGCATACTGATCGGCGGCGAGGAACTGCACAACAACCATCACGCTTTCGCCACTTCGGCCAAGCTGTCGAACAAGTGGTACGAATTCGACATCGGCTGGCTGTATATCCGGATGATGGAGTTGCTTGGTGTGGCGCGAGTCAAGAAGGTGGCGCCCAAGCCCCGGCTCGGCGCAATTCGACCCGCCATCGATCTGGATATGCTGCAGGCGGTTGTGACGCATCGCTACGACGTGCTGGCGAGATACCTCAAGACCCTGCGCCAGCTTGCCGCCGAGGAATTCGGCCAATTGAAGATCGACGCCCGTGAGCGCCGCACGATGAAGCGCCTGCTGGGCGCAGACAGTGCAGTACTGCCAGAGCCGCAGAAAGAGCGTTTGACGGCCCTTCTCGCCAGAAGCGAACGCCTGGCCAGGGGCTATGCCATGCGCGCCGAACTGGAGGCCTTGTGGGCCCGTTCGTCGGCCTCGCACGACCAGTTGGTGAAGCAGTTGCAGGATTGGGTGGCGCGCGCCGAGCGAAGCGGCATCCGGCAACTGGAAGAATTTTCGCGGCGGCTGCGCAGCTACGCTGTCTGAAGCGGACTGCCTGACAATAAAAAACCCGCCAGAAGCGGGTTTTTTATTATTGGGATCGGCCGAATTACTTCAGCTTCACTTCCTTGTAGGCGACATGCTTGCGCGCCTTAGGGTCATACTTCAAGAATTCCAGCTTTCCCGGGGTAGTCTTCTTGTTCTTCGTTGTCGTGTAGAAATGTCCCGTACCGGCTGTGGATTCCAGCTTGATCTTTTCGCGTCCGCCCTTGGCCATGATGATTTCTCCTGATTAGACGCGTTCGCCGCGCTGACGCAATTCGGCGAGGACAACGTCGATGCCCTTCTTGTCGATGGTGCGCAGACCGGCGTTGGACACACGCAGGCTGACCCAGCGGTTTTCGGTTTCGATCCAGAAGCGGCGGCTATGCAGATTAGGCAGAAAGCGACGCTTGGTCTTATTGTTGGCGTGGGATACGTTGTTCCCTACCATCGGGGCCTTGCCCGTCACTTGACATACGCGAGACATGTAGTGCTCCTGAATGCTGATTTCGCAAAGCAGGCTAGTTTACAAACAAACGCCTGACAATTCAATCCCTTTTTTAAATCAATCCTCGTTCGGCGAAGGAAAGCGGTGTGGAGCCGCCGGCGACGATGAAATGGTCCAGCAGCTTTACATCGATTATGGCCAGGGCCTGCTTTAACGACGAAGTAAGCGCTTCGTCGGCGCGCGAAGGCTCGGCGAGGCCGGAGGGGTGGTTGTGGGCCAGGATCACGGCGCCGGCGTTATGCGCCAGCGCCCGTTTGACGACTTCCCGCGGATAAACGCTGGTTTGCGTCAGCGTGCCGCGAAACAGTTCCTCGCTGGCGATCAGCCGGTTCTGGGCATCCAGCCACAGCGCGACGAAGACTTCGTGCTGCAGATTGCCGAGGGACAGGCGCAACCAGTCGCGAACCGCCTGCGGCGAGGCCAGTGCGTCCTTCAGCTTCAACGGGCCGGCCAGCGCACGGCGCGCCAGTTCGAGCGTGGCGGCAAGCTGGGCTGCCTTGGCGGGGCCGATGCCGGGCAGACGGGCGAGTTCCTTGGTGCTGGCGCCGCCGAGGGCCGCCAAGTCGCCGTCGAAGCTTGCCAGCAGTTCGCGGGCGAGATCCACGGCGCTTTTGCCGCGAATCCCGACACGCAGAAAGATGGCCAGAAGTTCGGCGTCCGACAACGCTGCCGCACCTTGTAGGGCCAGTCGTTCGCGCGGGCGTTCCGCCGCGGGCCAATCGCGTATGGCCATGGTTTACAATCCCCGCTTGAGTGCCGATTGTGAGATTTTAATGTCATGAATGAATTTCAGGGCAAACGCATCGTGCTGGGGGTTACCGGCGGCGTCGCGGCTTACAAGGCCGCCGAACTGGTGCGACTGTTGGTCAAGGCCGGTGCCGAAGTGGATGTCGTACTGACAGCCGCCGGGGCACAGTTCGTCGGTGCGGCGACTTTTCAGGCACTCAGCGGCCGTCGTGTATGGCAGGCGCTGTGGGACGAGCGCATGGACAACGGCATGGCGCATATCGACCTGACACGCGGTGCGGCAGCCTTGCTGGTGGCCCCCGCAACGGCGGATTTTCTTGCCAAATTGGCCCACGGCTTTGCCGATGACCTGCTGTCCACGCTTTGTCTGGCGCGGGATTGTCCGTTGCTGGTGGCTCCGGCCATGAACCGCCAGATGTGGGAAAACCCCGCCACGCAACGCAATGTCGCGCAGCTACAGGCGGACGGCGTCGCCGTTCTTGGCCCTGCGCACGGGGAGCAGGCGTGTGGCGAAGTGGGCGACGGACGCATGCTGGAGGCCGTCGAACTGTTCGACGATCTGTATGCCTCGCTGCAAGTCAAATTCCTGGCAGGCAAGCGCGTGCTGCTGACCGCCGGCCCCACCTTCGAAGCGCTCGATCCGGTGCGCGGGCTCACCAACTCGAGTTCGGGCAAGATGGGATTCGCGCTGGCGCGCGCCAGCGTCGAAGCCGGTGCGGAGGTGACCTTGGTTGCCGGACCGGTGGTGCTCGCCACGCCGCGCGGCGTGCATCGGGTGGATGTGCACAGTGCCTTGCAAATGCGCGAGGCGGTGATGCAGGCATTGCCAGGTCAGGATGTATTCATCGGCGTCGCGGCGGTGGCCGACTATCGGCCACATCAGGCGGCTGTGCACAAGATCAAGAAGGGTAACAGCAGCCTTGCATTGGAACTCGAAGCCAATCCGGATATTCTCGCCGAAGTTGCGGCGCTGCCTGACGCCCCATTCTGCGTCGGTTTCGCCGCCGAGAGCCGGGATCTGGCGGCCTATGCGGAAGGCAAGCGTGTGGCGAAAAAACTTGCGCTGGTGGTTGGTAACTTGGTCCAGGACGGACTGGGCGGCGATAGAAACGCCGTGACCCTGTTCGACGCGGCCGGTGCCCATGTGCTGCCGCCCGCGGACAAGTCCGAGGTGGCGCGCGGCATCGTCACGCATATCGTCCGTTTGATGGAGAAACCGCATGGCAAGTATTGACCTCAAGTTGCTCGATGCCCGCCTGAAGGACGAACGATACGCGCCCCAATACGCGACACCGGGGTCGGCCGGGATCGATCTGCGTGCCTGCATCGAAATGGCGATAAAGATCCATCCGGGTGAAACGATCCTTATCCCTACCGGCATAGCGATCCATTTGTCCGATCCGGGTTTGGCGGCGATGATCCTGCCGCGCTCCGGCCTGGGCCACAAGCACGGCATCGTGCTGGGCAATCTGGTGGGATTGATTGATTCGGACTATCAGGGCGAAATATTTGTGTCCACCTGGAATCGCGGCCATGACACTTTCACGCTGAATCCAATGGACCGCCTGGCGCAATTGGTGGTGGTGCCGGTGGTGCAGGTGGCCTTCAATGTGGTCGATGAATTTCCGGCCAGCGAGCGCGGCGCCGGCGGCTTTGGTAGTACTGGGCATCAGTAGACGACGGAAACACTTTGGGCAAATGCGCAAGAATGCACATGCCAAAGACAAACCCCGCCATGCGGCGGGGTTTGTCTTTGTTGCTGCTGACGCAGATCAGGTCGACATTTCGGTCAAGATGTTCTTCAGCCAGCTTTCGGCATAGATCGCCTCGATCTCCGACAGGTCAGGCGAGACGCCGACCGAGCCGGGTACTGCGACGATTGCGTTTTTCGCCTTGTCCACTTTATAGACACCGGTTACCTCGACCGCTTCCTTGGCCGAGAGGAAACTGTAACAAGTGTTTATACCGGAGAAGTCGATGAGTTCCTTGCCGTTCATCGTGTTGACAATGTTGGTGGCGCAGGCCTTGGCTTCCGAGTTGGCCGAGTAACCCGACTTGGGCATGGCGCCGGCCACACAGGCGTCGCCGATGACGTGGATGCCCTTGTGAATGGTCGACTCGAAGGTCGTAGGATTGACTGGACACCAGTTTTTGTCGGGACCAACCAGGCCTGCCGCGACGGCGATGTGGCCGGCACGTTGCGGAGGTATCAGGTTGATCACATCTCCCTTGACGTCTTCGATGCCCTCGATGGTCACTGTCTTGTTGCCGACATTGATTTCGGTGACCTTCTTCGCCGGGCGATAGTCGACGATGCCCTGGTAGTGCTTCTTCCAGCCTTTCAGGAACAGGCCCTTTTTCGAGACGATGTCCGGATTGGCGTCAAGCACGATGATTTTCGACTTCGGCTTGTGTTGCTTGAGGAACATGGCGATCATGCTGGTCCGCTCATATGGGCCGGGGGGGCAACGGAAGGGCGCCAGGGGAATCGACAGCACTACGGTGCCGCCGGCGGGCATGGCTTCGAGTTGCTTGCGCAACAGGATAGTCTGCGGGCCGGCCTTCCAGGCATGGGGGATGGTTTCCGGTGTGCTCTTGGCGTCGTAGCCCTTGATTTCCTCGGTGCGGAAGTCGATGCCGGGAGAAAGAACCAGCCGGTCATAGGTCACTTCGCCGCTGGAAGTCATTACGACTTTTTTCGCGGCGTCGATCCCGGTGACCTCTGCCTGAAGTACCTTGATGCCGTGATTGGTCGTCAGCTTGTCGTACTTGATGGTCAGCGGCGACAGGTCTTTCATGAGGCCGCCGATGTACAGGTTGCTGAAGGGGCAGGACACGAAGTGGTCGTTGCGTTCGATCAGTACCACCTCGATGGAGGCGTCCATCATGCGGATGTACTTGGCGGCGATCGTGCCGCCATAGCCGCCGCCGACAACAACCACGCGCCGTCCGCCGGTCGGGCCACTGAGTCCGCCGCCGGTTCCGGCACAGGCTGCCAAGGCAAGGCTGGAGGCACCGCCCAGCAGCTTGATGAAATTTCTGCGATCCAGAGTCATATTCGTTCCCCCTTATTTAACGCTGGCGTAGAAGTGCAAGAGAGCGTCCAGATCCTGCTTGGACATCGGCTTGACCTTCTCTTCCATTTTTTCCGGCATCTTGCGCTTGCCCGACAGGTAGTCCGCCATCTGAATCTGCAGATAGGGTAGCCACTGGCTGGCCATCGCCGGCGTATCGTCCTTGCCTTCCTTGCCGTCCTCGATGTGGCAGCGACCGCAGTTGGCTTCCTGCAGGCTGGCACCCTTGGCGATCTTCGCCTTGTCGAGAGTCTGATTGGTCGCGCGCAGCTTCTGCTTGGAGAAGTACTCGCCCATGGCGACGAAGTCGCCATCGCTGAAGCCCTTCGCCAGGCGCCCCATGACCGTTGCCGGACGCGCTCCGCTCTTGAATTTCTTCATGGCGTCGACGATGGCTTCCTTCGACTGTCCAGCCAAACTCGGCATGCTCGGCCCGGCGCTGCCGCCCTTGGTGCCGTGACAGCCGGCGCAGGCATTGGACAGCATCGCCGCCGTGGGCGGTGCCGCCTGCGCCATTGCGGATATCGCCAGGACACCGGTGGTCAGCGCCCATCCTCTCCACTTCATCGTCATTTTTGTCTCCTCCTTGGTGTAGATGAAAGTACTGCTCGCAAAAAAACTTATTGCTTTTGTATGTCGATATAGCTTTTCACGCCAGGATTGGGCTTGTCCAGACCAAACTGATAGCCGAGCGAAACGTAGTGGAAACGCGCATTGGTGTAATCCTCATGCACGGCGAAGCCGAAGTTATACACCTTGCCTGCAGTAATGGCATGGTCGCCCTTGCCGCCACCGGCGAGGGTCCGCTCAAGCGTCACGACCCACTTGTTGCCTTCCTTCTTGCCTTCGGCCTTGACCAGAGCCTTGCCGCCCTCCATGTGGCGGGCTTCCGCGACATAACCGTCGACCAGCCCTTTTTCACCGCTGCGAAATTGCATCAGATCCATGAACTTGCCCGAGGCCAGATCGCCATTTTTTATGTGCTTGGTCTTCTTGTCGTCCTTGGCGTCTTTCATGGTGCGCAAGTCGGCGTGGCAGGTCGCCCAGCAGCCGTTGATCTCGCTGCCTTCGACCGTACCGCCACCGTCGAACATCATGGTCAGCTTGACTTCATTCTTGGCGTCGAGCTTCTTGGCACCGGTCTTGGGAGGCACCCATTCGAAGCGGAAATAGATCTTGTTGCCATCATGCGCGGCCTGGAACATGACCGGGATCGATCCTGCCTTGCCGGCGGGCGGCGTCGGCTCAAGTACGGTCTTGGAACTGCCTAGCGGCTTGCCGGCAACGACGTTCGCGCCGATCTCGTGAGCGTCACCCTCATGGCACTTGGCGCACGGCCGCTTCTTGTCGACAATATCCGGCACCGCGGAATGGTCGGGCTTGTTCATTACCCATTCCAGCGACGATTGACCCGGATAGAACAAAGTCATCTTGCGCGGGGGAACCTTGCTCCAGTCGGGAGCTGCGAATGCCCCACCGGCAAGCAATGCGCCTGTTACGACAAATGCAATCTTCTTCATAGTCTTATTCCTCTAGCAATACACTGAAATCCGTCAGCTTTCGTTCTTGGCCGCCTTGGCGGCTTCTTCCTGCTCCAGCAATTGATGTACCGGCTTGTGGGCGATACCCTTGTGGCATTCGATGCAGGTCTTGCCATCCTCGATCGCGCCTTCGTGCTTGACCACCGAGCGATCTTTCTGCTTTTCCGGATCCATGGTCTTGAAGTCGTGGCAGTTGCGGCACTCTTTCGAATCCCGGTCCTTCATCCGTTCCCAGACCCGCTTGGCCATCGTCAGGCGGTAGGCCTCGAATTTCTCCGGTGTATCGACGGTTCCCTGAATGTGGCCGACCACGTCGCGGGCGGCCATGATCTTCTGCACGGATTTGAATACGTAGTCGGTCGGCGTCTTGCTGCTGGCGACATGGCAGTCGGCGCACTGTACCGTGGTGCCGCTGCGATTCTTGTAATGGACAGTCTTCTTCAATTCCTCGAAGGGAATCGTCATTTCGTGGCAGGACATGCAGAACTCGGAACGGTTGGTCCATTCCATGCCGGTGTTGAGGCCGCCCCAGACAATCACGCCGCCAAGCACGCCGATTACGATCATGCGCAGCATGGAGCATTTAGGCGGGTTCAGAAGGCAACGGAAAAAGCCATCTTTGCATTCGGTCTTTTGAGTTTCGTCAGCCATTGTTCAAATCCAAATGGTCCGTAAGCCGAAAGCGGCAAAACGTTGGTTTTCGAGTCAAATGGAAATGGCAAGGCGTGCAGAACTTCGACCGAATATCTGATGCCGGTCCGCAAACGAACTGGCCCCAGTTTCTGCCCCACCCATCTCCTCCCTGCAACGAACTATTCATTTCATTATTGTTCGCAGGGGGATTATTGCAGACCGTGCCTGATCGAGTGCACAAAAAAAAATGATTGACCCATCGAGAACGTTGTTTTTGGTGTCATCAATGTCAACCTGCCGGCGGGCAACCTGACTTGGCCGACTTACGCAGTAAAAACGGCACCCTCCTTGCGGAGAATGCCGTTTGCGGACTGCAAGGAATCCTGGCGTATCGTGGGCGCCGTGTCGCCAGCGCCAACTCTTGGATTTTGCGCGGGAAGCGGTCCGTGCCTACTCCATTGCCTCGTACAACGGCAGCGTGAGGAACTCGGGGTAGTTGTCGGCGAGCGACATTTCTTCGAAGATCTTCGCCGCCTGATCGTAAGTCTCGGTCTTCTCGCCCTGGGCGGTGACGGTGGCCTTGACCTTCGCCAACTCCTCGGGGATGAAGCCGCGCACCATGTCGGCGGTGACCTTGCGGCCGTCATCGAGCTTGCCCTTGGGGCTAACTACCCACTGCCACACCTGCGAGCGGCTGATCTCCGCCGTGGCGGCGTCTTCCATCAGGTTGTGAATCGGCACGCAGCCGTTGCCGGCAAGCCAACTGCCGAGGTAGTGGATGCCGACGTTGATGTTGTTACGCACGCCGACTTCGGTGATCGGCTGCTCGGGCTGGAAGTTGAGCCAGTCCTTGGGGCCGAAGTTTTCGTCGCGCTGCTTTTCCCACTGGTTGGGACGCTCGCCCAGCACCTTCTGGAATTCTTCCGCCGCGATCGGCACCAGGCCCGGGTGGGCCACCCAGCCGCCGTCGAAGCCGTCGTTGGCGTCGCGCGTCTTGTCGTGGCGGATGCCGGCCAGCGCCTTCTCGTTGGCCACCGGGTCGTTCTTGATCGGGATCAGCGCGCTCATGCCGCCGATGGCCGGGGCGCCGCGCTTGTGGCAGGCCTTGACCAGCGCCAGCGCGTAGCTGCGCATGAAGGGCACTTCCATGGTGATGGCGCCGCGATTGGCGAGACAGAAATCCTTGTTGCGCTTGAATTTCTTGATGCAGGAAAAGATGTAGTCCCAGCGTCCGGCGTTGAGGCCGGCGCTGTGTTCGCGCAGTTCGTAGAGGATTTCTTCGAGTTCGAAGGTGGCGAGGATGGTCTCGATCAGCACCGTGGCCTTGATCGTGCCTTGCGGTAGCCCGATCTCGTTTTGCGCCATGACAAAAACATCATTCCACAGCCGGGCTTCGAGGTGGCTTTCCATCTTCGGCAGATAGAAGTAGGGGCCGGCGCCGCGGGCGAGCTGTTCCTTGGCGTTGTGGAACAGGAACAGGGCGAAATCGAAAATGCCGCCGGAGACGCGCTGGCCGTCGATCAGTACATGCTTTTCGTCCAGGTGCCAGCCGCGCGGACGGACTTGCAGGGTGGCGATCTTGTCGTTGAGCTTGTATTCCTTGCCGGCTTCATTCTTGAAGCTGAGTTCGCGGCGGATGGCCTTGTAGAGGTTGACCTGGCCCTGGATCTGGTTGTCCCACTTCGGGCTGTTGGAGTCCTCGAAGTCGGTCATGTAGGAATCCGCCCCGGAGTTGTAGGCGTTGATGATCATTTTGGCTTCGACCGGGCCGGTGATCTCGGTGCGGCGGCGCTCCAGCGCTTTGGGCAGCGGCGCGATCTTCCAGGCGCCGTCACGGATCTGCTGGGTCTCGGGCAGGAAGTCGGGCAAGTCGCCGGCATCGATGCGGGCCTGGCGGGCGACGCGGGCCTTGAGCAGTTCCTGGCGGCGCGGCTCGAAGGCGCGGTGCAGTTTGGCCACCAGCGCCATCGTTTCGGGCGTAAGAATCTTGGCGTATTCGGCAGTGATGGCGGCGTTGATCTGGATACCGGCGGGCAGGCTCATGAGGGACTCCTTGATGTGGATTGCTAAAGTCCTCGAATTGTATTCTTGCCCAATTCGAGAGAGAAGCTATGATTCGATCAAATGATTATTGACTAATAATATCGAATGGATCAGTTCAAGCAGATTTCTGCCTTTGTCGGTGTCGCAAGTCGCGGCAGCATGTCCGCCACTGCGCGTGCCGAGAGCGTGACGCCGGCCATCATCGGCCGTCGGCTGGACGCGCTGGAAGAGCGGCTCGGCGTCAAGCTGTTGTTGCGCACTACGCGGCGGATTTCGCTGACCTTCGAGGGTGCGGCATTTCTCGAAGATTGCCAGCGCATCCTGCGTGAGCTGGCGGATGCGGAGAGTGCGGTGAGCCTGGGTGGAATTCGTCCCGGCGGGCATTTGAAAATATCGGCCCCCGCCGGATTCGGGCGGCGTCATGTGGCGCCGCTATTGACGCGCTTCATTGAAGAAAATCCGGACGTTACGGTGCGGCTCGATCTGTCCGACCGCATCGTCGATCTGGTGGAAGAGAACGTGGATTGCGCGATCCGCATCGGCGAACTGGCGGATTCGAGCCTGATCAGCATACGGGTGGGCGAAATGCGGCGTGTGGTGGTTGCCAGCCCGGATTACATCGCGCAATTCGGCGTGCCGCCAGCACCAACTTTGCTGGCCGAGCACAATTGCCTGTCGCTGCGCCAGCAACGCGGGTGGACGCTACGCGTGGAGGGCGATGTACGGGTGGTCAAGGTGAGTGGCAAGTTGGAGTGCAACGATGGCGCGGTTCTTCATGATTGGGCGCTGGCCGGGAAGGGACTGGCGTGGCGGTCACTGTGGGAGGTCGGAGCCGATATCGAGGCGGGGCGGCTGGTCACGGTACTGGATGAATTCGCTGCGCCACCGGTGGGTATTCACGCCGTAGTGCCGCAGCGCCGGCATCTGCCGCTGCGCGTGAGGTTGTTCATCGATCTGCTAAAAGCCAACTGGCGCGATCCGGCCTATTGGGCAGCCTCGGCAGGCGCATAGGACTTATGGCAAGGCCAGCTGCAGGAAGCCATCCAGTTGCCGGATCCAGGCCTCCCGGCCAAAGACGAAGCCGTCGTTGTGACCGCCCTCGATCTCAAGAAACTGCTTGGGCTGGCGCGCGGCGTCGAAAAGGCGCCGACCATGGCTGTAGGGAATGATGTCGTCGTTGCGGCTGTGGATCACCAGCAGTGGACAGTTGATTTGAGAAAGACGCTCTAGATTGTCATAGCGGATATGGGCAAGCCAGCGTATCGGCAGCAGTGGGTAAAGGTCGGCGCCCATGTCGGGAACGGAAGTGAAGGTCGACGCCAGCACCAGCGCGCCGGGCCGATTCTTCACCGCCGCTCGTGCGGCGACGCCGCCGCCCAGCGATTCGCCAAAGAGGACGATGCGCTCGGCAGGGAATCCCAGCGCTTGCGTGGCATGGCGCCAGGCGGCTTCCGCATCCAGGTAAGTGCCTTCCTCCGATGGGCGTCCACTGCTGAGGCCGTAGCCACGGTAGTCAATGATCAGAGTCGCCAGGCCCAGATCGTGGAACATGCGCAGATAGTCGAGCCGATGCGCAATATTGCCGGCATTGCCGTGGAAGAAGACCACCAGGCCATGTGCCCCAGGTTTCGTGCCGGCCGGCACAAACCAGCCATCGAGAGTTTCACCGTCGGAAGTGGCCAGTTTTAGCGGGGTGAATGGCAGGCCGATGGCCGCCGGGCTGGCGTGGTATCCGCGATCGATATCAGGCAGGAACACCAGAGATGTCTGCTTGAAATAAATCAGTGCCATCAGGCCCAGATAGACCAGCAGAACAATCTGGAGTGCCGACCACAACATCGAGTGGACCTTCTTTGGGAGCCTGGCAGTCATTGATGAGTCAAATGCAAGCGCGTGGTTCGTGGGCAAATCACGTGACTACTCTAACCCACAAAAAAAGCCGCACCGGTTTCCCGGTGCGGCTTTCTGGTGAACTGCTGCCGTTGGCTTAGTGGAACTGCTCTTCTTCGGTCGAGCCGTGCAACGCGGTGACAGAAGACGCGCCGCCCTGGATCACGGTGGTGACGTCGTCGAAGTAGCCAACACCAACTTCCTGCTGGTGCGAGACGAAGGTGTAGCCCTGCTCGCGCGCCTTGAATTCGGGCTCCTGCACCATTTCGACGTAGTGCTTCATACCTTCGCCGCGGGCGTAGGCATGAGCAAATTCAAAAGTGTTGAACCAGTTGATATGGATGCCGGCCAGCGTGATGAACTGGTACTTGTAGCCCATTGCCGAGAGTTCGTCCTGGAACTTGGCGATGGTCCTGTCGTCGAGATTCTTCTTCCAGTTGAATGACGGCGAGCAGTTGTAGGCCAGCAGTTTGCCGGGTGACTTGGCCAGAACCGCCTGGGCGAACTCGCGGGCGAAGCCGACGTCGGGTTTGCCGGTCTCGCACCAGACCAGGTCGGCGTAGGGCGCATAGGCGACGCCGCGGCTGATGGACTGCTCAAGGCCGTTCTTGACGCGGTAGAAACCTTCCGGGGTGCGCTCGCCGGTGCAGAACGGTTTGTCGTTGGCGTCGTGATCGGAGGTCAGCAGGTTGGCGGCCTCGGCGTCGGTACGGGCCAGAATGAGGGTGGGAACGCCCATCGTATCTGCGGCGAATCGGGCAGAGATCAGCTTCTCGACCGCTTCCTGAGTGGAGACGAGGACCTTGCCGCCCATATGGCCGCACTTCTTGACGGCAGCCAGTTGGTCTTCGAAATGCACGGCCGCTGCGCCGGCGGTGATCATGTTCTTCATCAGTTCAAAGGCATTGAGCACGCCGCCAAAGCCGGCTTCCGCATCGGCCACGATGGGAAGAAAGTAGTCGATGAATTCCTTGTCGCCGGGATTGATGCCGCGCGACCATTGAATCTCGTCGGCGCGCTTGAAGGTGTTGTTGATGCGGCGAACCATGGTCGGCACTGAGTCGTAGGCATACAGCGACTGGTCGGGGTACATGGTTTCGGATGTGTTGCCGTCGGCGGCGACCTGCCAGCCGGAAAGGTAGACTGCTTCGAGGCCGGCCTTCGCCTGCTGCATGGCCTGGCCGGCGGTGATCGCGCCGAAGGAATTCACATAGCCTTTCTTGGCGGTGCCGTTAACCAGTGACCAGAGCTTTTCCGCACCGCGGTGGGCGAGCGTGTGTTCGATGGGGAAGGTGCCACGCAGGCGAACGACATCTTCGGCGCTGTATCCGCGCTTGATGCCTTTCCAGCGGGGGTTTTCAGCCCAGTCCTTAGCCAGGGCGGCGGCTTGTGCTTTACGATCACTCATGTTCAATCCTCTGTAGGGTCGTTGTCGAAGGGGATGCTCCAAGTAAGAGCAGTTTCGACAGTATAAAGAGGATTTTGCGTTGCAGCAATAGTCTTATATAAGACTACGATAAATTTTTTATTGTTATTTAACAATATATTGAAGGATTGATTTCGTATTATGGGAAGTGTTTCGCGATAGTAAAGGATTCGATAGTGATGATATATGTCTTATATAAGACTTAGTGCTCGTGGATTGAGGCGGCGCTGACGATTACACCATCTGCGTCTGCATAGAGCCATTCGCCGGGCATGAAAGTGACGCCGCCAAAGCTGACCGGAATCTCGGCTTCGCCGACGTTTCTTTTTATGGTCTTCATCGGGTGCGTATCGATCGCAAACACGCCGATGTCCATCTCGCCGATGGCGCGGGAATCGCGGATGCAGCCATAGACGATGATGCCGGCCCAGTCGTTCTTGACGCCCAGCGCCGCAAGTTGATCGCCGACCAGTGCGCGGCGCAGGCTCCCGCCACCGTCGATCACCAGAACCCGGCCGTCGCCTGGCGACTCGAGTGCTTGCCTTACCAGCGAGTTGTCTTCGAAAAGCTTGAGCGTTGCGATGCGGCCAAAGAAAGCGAGGCGTCCGCCAAAGCTGTTGAACATGGGTTCAACGACGCGTACCTGGCCTTCGTTGGCGTCGCAGAGATCGGTTGTGAGCAGGTCCATGATGGGCAAGTATTAAATTGTTCAAAATAATAGCGCCGCGGGCAAGGCTGCGCGTGGGCGACGATATCTAGACAAGCCTAGATCGGCGACGGGATTGCCGGCGCGCTGACCGTATCTTCGAAGCTGAGTTTGACTTTCTCGTGCTCGTCGAGATCGATGGTGACGCGCCCCCCGTGCACCAGCTTGCCGAACAACAATTCGTCGGCCAGTGCGGAGCGGATTGTGTCCTGGATCAGCCGCGCCATGGGCCTTGCGCCCATCAGCGGATCAAAGCCTTTTTCCGCCAGCCAGGCGCGCAATGCGTCGGTGAAAATCGCCTCAACCTTCTTTTCATGCAGCTGGCCTTCCAGTTGCATGAGGAACTTGTCGACTACGCGCAGGATGATCTCTGCATCGAGCGCGCGGAACGAGATGACTGCGTCGAGGCGATTGCGGAACTCCGGCGTGAACATGCGCTTGATGTCGGCCATCTCATCGCCCTGGCCCTTGTTGTTGGTGAAACCGATACTGGTCTTCTGCAGCGCCTCGGCGCCGGCATTGGTGGTCATGACGATAACCACGTTACGGAAATCGGCCTTGCGGCCGTTGTTGTCGGTCAAGGTGCCGTGGTCCATCACCTGCAGCAGGATGTTGAACACTTCCGGATGGGCCTTCTCGATTTCGTCGAGAAGCAGCACCGCATGCGGCTTCTTGGTCACCGCTTCGGTGAGCAATCCTCCCTGGTCGAAGCCGACGTATCCCGGCGGCGCGCCGATCAGCCTGCTCACGGCATGGCGCTCCATGTATTCCGACATGTCGAAACGGATCAATTCGATGCCCATGCCATAGGCCAACTGACGTGCCACCTCGGTCTTGCCGACCCCCGTGGGACCGGAGAACAGGAAGCAGCCGATGGGCTTCTGCGGGTCGCCCAGTCCGGAACGCGACATCTTGATGGCTCTGGCCAGGGCATCGATGGCGGCTTCCTGGCCGAACACCATGTTCTTCAAGTCGCGGTCGAGGTTCTTCAGGGCCGAACGGTCGTCGGCCGAAACATGCTGCGGCGGGATGCGGGCAATCTTGGCGACGATGTCCTCGATTTCGAGCTTGCCGATGGTTCTCTTTTGTTTTGATTTCGGCAGAATGCGCTGGGCGGCGCCCGCTTCGTCGATTACGTCGATCGCCTTGTCCGGCAGGTGGCGGTCGTTGATGTATTTTGCGGCTAGCTCAGCGGCACTGGAAATCGCGGCGGCGGAATACTTGACGCCGTGATGCTCTTCAAAGCGGGATTTGAGGCCGCGCAGGATCGAGACGGTTTCATCAACCGAGGGCTCATCGACGTCGACCTTTTGAAAACGTCGCGACAGTGCGTGGTCCTTTTCAAATACGCCACGAAACTCAGTATAGGTGGTGGCGCCAATACACTTCAAGGCACCGGACGACAACGCGGGCTTGAGCAGGTTGGAGGCATCCATCGTCCCGCCTGATGCGGCGCCGGCGCCTATCAGAGTGTGAATCTCATCGATGAACAGAATGGCGTTCGGGTTATCGGCCAATTGCTTGAGGACGCCCTTAAGGCGTTGCTCGAAATCACCGCGATACTTGGTACCGGCCAGGAGTGCGCCCATGTCAAGGCAGTACACCGTGGCATTGGCAAGAATCTCCGGGACGCGTCCTTCGACTATGTGGCGAGCAAGTCCCTCGGCGATCGCGGTCTTGCCGACTCCTGCCTCGCCGACCAGCAGCGGGTTGTTCTTGCGGCGACGGCAAAGCGTCTGGATCACGCGTTCCAATTCCCGGTCGCGGCCGATCAGCGGGTCGATCTTGCCGGTCAGGGCAAGTTGGTTGAGGTTCTGGGTGAAGCTTTCCAGCGCTCCGCCTTTTTCCTGGGCCTCGCTTTCGGTTTCTGCCGGTTCTTCCTTGCTTTTGGTCTGCGGCGTTTTGGTTATGCCGTGTGAAATAAAATTCACCACATCCAGTCGCGTGATGTTCTGTCGTTGCAGGAAGAACACCGCGTGCGAGTCCTTTTCGCCGAAAATGGCCACCAGTACGTTGGCTCCGGTGACTTCCTTCTTTCCGGACGACTGCACATGCAGGATCGCGCGCTGGATAACACGCTGGAAACCGAGTGTCGGTTGTGTATCGATTTCCTCGTTGCCGGCAACGGTCGGCGTGTGCTCGTTGATGAACGTCATCAGTTCCTTGCGCAGCGCTTCAACGTCGGCCGCGCAGGCGCGCAACACTTCTGCTGCGGAGGGATTGTCCAGCAAGGCCAGTAGTAGATGTTCGACAGTGATGAACTCATGGCGCTTCTGTCGAGCTTCGACAAAGGCCATGTGCAAGCTGACTTCAAGTTCCTGGGCAATCATCAGTTTTCCTCCATCACGCAAGCCAGCGGGTGTTGGTGTCGACGCGAAAACTCGCTCACCTGTTCAACCTTTGTCGCAGCCACATCGCGAGGATACACTCCGCAGGCACCCTTTCCTTCGCGATGCACCTTGAGCATGACTTGCGTCGATTGTTCACGCGACAAACCAAAAAACTTTTCCAGCACTATCACCACGAAATCCATCGGCGTGAAATCGTCGTTCAGCAGCAGTACCTTGTACATCGGTGGCGGCTTGGTACGACTCTGCTCTGGCGCCAGTACAGCGCCACTCTCCGGCCCGACTTGCTTGCGTGTAACCATAACTGGATTCTAATGTGATTCCCGTGCAGTTCAACACCAAGAAAAAGAGGGGAATAGGACTCCGATGCATTGGTATTTTGGGGTGTTCAGCCAATATGCAAGGGGTGGGCCTGTGCGATGCAGCATCGAAAGTTGTTGACGCTGCTTGACAATGTGCGTAAAACGCGAAACGTGTTTAGTTCAAATTCCCCCGCAGTGACCTACGGTCGTCTCACAGCCTGTCAAATTGCAGCTCCTCTGAATCGCCGCTTGGCCCCCTCTGCTTTACCGAACTTGAACTTCAAACATGCCCCGGCCGGGGTGCGGTGTTTTGCAGCCCGCAGCGGTGGCCGATTCGTTCGTTTTTGATTAAGGAAAAAGTTACATGGCAACTGGTACAGTTAAGTGGTTCAACGACGCCAAGGGTTTTGGTTTTATTACCCCGGATGACGGCAGCGAGGATCTGTTCGCGCATTTCTCGGCCATCAATATGGCTGGCTTCAAGTCCCTGAAGGAAGGTGACAAGGTAACTTTTGACGTAGTGCAAGGCCCTAAGGGCAAGCAAGCGTCAAACATTCAGAAGCCTTGATTTCGGCTCCCGGGTAATACCGGTTCCGATAAGGCAAAGCCCGCCCGACGTAAAGTCGGGCGGGCTTTGTTTTTTGTTACAGCTGACGGATCGTTGATTACATGCGATCAATCATTGCCTGGCCAAACGCCGAGCACTTCACTTCCTCGGCGCCTTCCATCAGGCGGGCAAAGTCGTAAGTCACAACCTTGTCGCCGATGGCGGCTTCCATCGACTTGATGATGAGATCGGCGGCTTCCGTCCAGCCCATGTGGCGCAGCATCATTTCGGCGGACAGGATCAGTGAACCCGGATTCACGTAATCCTTGCCGGCGTATTTCGGCGCCGTGCCGTGCGTCGCCTCGAAGCAAGCGTACAGATCCGAAATGTTGGCTCCAGGGGCGATACCGATACCACCCACTTGGGCTGCCAGCGCGTCGGAAATATAGTCGCCGTTCAGGTTGAGCGTGGCGATCACGTCATACTCCGCCGGGCGCAGCAGGATCTGCTGCAGGAAGGCATCGGCAATGGCGTCCTTGACGATAATGCCGTTGGGCAGCTTGAGCCAGGGGCCGCCGTCGATTTCCACACCGCCGAATTCGTTTTTCGCCAAGGCATAGGCCCAGTCGCGGAACCCACCCTCGGTGTACTTCATGATGTTGCCCTTATGCACAATCGTGACCGACTTGCGCTTGTTGGCGATTGCGTAGTTCACGGCGGCCCGCATCAGGCGCTCGGTGCCTTCGCGCGAAACCGGTTTGATGCCTATGCCCGAAGTATTGGGGAAGCGAATTTTCGTCACTCCCATTTCTTCCTGCAGGAACTTAATGAGCTTCTTTGCAGGGGCAGATTCGGCCTGCCATTCGATGCCGCAGTAAATGTCCTCGGTGTTCTCGCGGTAGATCACCATGTCGGTCTTGCTGGGGTCCTTTAGTGGCGAGGGAATGCCCCTGAAATAGCGCACCGGGCGCACGCACTGGTACAAATCCATCTCCTGGCGCAAGGCAACGTTGAGCGAACGGATGCCGCCGCCGACCGGGGTGGTCAGCGGTCCCTTGATGGAGACAGAGTAGTCCTTGCATGCGGTGATTGTCTCCGCCGGCAGCCAGACATCCGGCCCGTACAGACGGGTGGCCTTTTCTCCGGCATAAACTTCCATCCAGGAAATCTTGCGCTTGCCGCCGTATGACTTCAGGATCGCAGCGTCCACGACTTTCTGCATGACCGGGGTGATGTCAACGCCAATGCCATCGCCCTCGATGAAGGGAATGATCGGATTGTCGGGGGTTGGCTGACCGGGAACGATTTTCTGGCCTTGTGCGGGAACCTTGATTAGGGAAGTGCTCATGCCTGCTCCGTTATTAATGGTGTGTTGAGAATCGAGAGGGATGCGGAATATATCAATTTTTATTATGCTCCAAAAAGCTGGCCTCCTCCAGCCATAGGCATTCCGGGTTGCCGTGGAGCCGGCTTTTGCCGGGTGCCGCATGCCGCGCGGCCGGGGTCCGGCCCCGGCAGGCTTGCCTAGCCGAGCGTGCCGTCGAAGGCCAGGTGGCCGTCGATCAGCGTATAGCGCACGCGGCCGGGAAACTCCATGCCGAGGAAGGGCGTGTTCTTGCCCTGGCTTCTGAGGTTTTCGCGCGTCACGCGGAATTCGGCCAGCGGATCGAAGACGCAGATGTCGGCGGCGCTGCCGAGGCCCAGGCTGCCGGCCTTGACGCCGAGGATGTGCGCCGGGTCGGAGGTCACGCGCGCCAGGGCGGTGACCAGCGGCAGCTTGATTTCCCGTGCCCACTTCAGCGTCAGCGGCAGCAGCAGTTCCAGTCCGGTGGCGCCGATCTCGGCTTCCTCGAACGGCATCTGCTTGCCATCGTCATCGACCGGGGTGTGGTCCGAACACAGCGCGTTGATCGCGCCCGAGGCCAGTCCGGCGCGCAGGGCGTCGCGATCGCGCTGCGAACGCAGCGGCGGATCGAGCCGGGCGTGGGCGTTGAAGAAACCCACGTCCATTTCGCACAGGTGCAGGTGATGAACGCCGACGTCGCAGGTCACCGCGATGCCGGCGGCGCGCGCGGCGACGATCATGTCCACCCCGGCCGCCGATGAAATCCGCGTGACATGAACCCGCGCGCCGGTTTCGCGCGCCAGGTGCAGGATGGTCGCCAGGGCGATGGTTTCGGCCGCCACCGGGATTCCGGCCAGACCCAGGCGGGCCGCGACTTCGCCGTCATGGGCGACGCCCTTCCGGGCCAGGAAGGGATCCTGCGCCTGCAGCCAGACCGGGAAATCGAAGGTTGCCGCGTACATCATGGCGCGCAGCAGCACCTGGGTGTCGACGATGGCGCGATTGGCCTGGCCGAAGGCGACGCAACCGGCCTCGCTGAGTTCCGCCATTTCGGTCAGCGCCTTGCCTTCCAACTGCGTGGTCAGGGCGCCGACCGGATGGACGTGGGCGAAATCGGGCTGGCGCGCGCGATGGCTCAGCATTTCGACCAGCCCCGGCTCGTCCAGCACCGGATCGGTGTCGGGCGGACATGCCAGCCGCGTCACGCCGCCGGCCGCCGCCGCGGCCATTTCGGATTCCAGCGTGGCGCGGTATTCGAAGCCCGGCTCGCGCAGCCGCGCCGCCAGATCGACCAGGCCGGGGCAGACGATGCAGCCGGTCGCGTCGAGCACGCTGTTGGCCCCATCGCCCCCCCAGCCCGCCGGCGGGCTACCAACGCCAACTATGCGTCCGGCGCCGATGAACAGGTCGAGCGCCTTGTCGGTCTTGCTCGCCGGGTCGATCAACCGGCCGTTCTTGATGTGGATTTTCATAGGATCAAAACTCAATTCCCCGCCAGCATCGCCATCACCGCCATGCGTACGGCAATGCCGAAGGTCACCTGCGGCAGGATCACGGCCTGGCCGCCGTCGGCCACCGCCGAATCGATTTCGACGCCGCGGTTCATCGGCCCCGGATGCATGACGAT
>JAXMJU010000094.1:0-5705 GCA_034376265.1 Sulfuritalea sp. | reverse complement strand
CGAAGCGCTTGACGGTACGCGCGATGAACGCGTATCGCTCGTCTTCTGCCACCGTGAAATCCATCGTCACGGTCCCGACCAAAAATCCCTGTAAATCCGCCAAGGTAAGTAGTTGCTCGTCGTTCATTTCGATCACCATGCTTCGCATATTGATCGACCCCGGCTACCTGCTCAGACTCAAACCCCGCTGGATTCACGCTCCTCGCTCAGACTCAAACCCCATTGGACAATGCTCACAATTGTCCTGGACGCATTTCAAGGCCATCATCTACTTCGACGATCCGCTCAAGCGTGATTTCTACGACCTGCTGCTGCCGCGCCTGATGAGTGGGGAGACCGCTGTATGACTCAAGTCCCTGCCGCCCTCTATCCGGTCATCGAAATCCAGCCCGATTGGGTGCTCGAACGGATTTTCTTGTCGGCGGACGCGAGGAAACGCGCCAAGGAACAGTTGGCCGACTATTTGGTGTTGGATGCCTTGATCGGCAACACCGATCGCCACCACGAGAACTGGGGCGTCCTGCGTAAAAGGACGGAACGTGGCTGGCAGGGCATGCTGGCGCCCACCTTCGACCACGCCTCGTCGCTGGGTCGCGAGCTAGTGGATGACAGTGCCGGCAAGTGCCGCCGCCGCTTGCTGGCGGAGGGGCGCTTGGCGAACTATGCGGAAAGGGCGCCCGGCGCGATTTTCTGGCAAGCGACCGACAAGCACGGAATCAGTCCGCTCGAACTGGTTCGCCGCGCGGCAGCCTTGCATCCCGAACTGTTCGGCGCCGCCTTGAAGCGCATGGAGAAGCTGAATCGGGCGACGCTGCAAGTGATCGTGCAGCGGGTGCCGCTGGATTGGATGAGTGAACTTGCACGGAATTTTGCCATCGAGTTGATGTGTTATACGTTGGAGCAATTGAGAAGGATCACGCCATGACCGACAAGACTTTGTTTCTCGCCTGGCAGGACAAGCGCATGACGCGCGAGTGGTTCCCCGTCGGGCGACTCGACGTGCTGGCCGACAATGGGTCATATCGTTTCCGCTATATCAAGGGCGCGCAGCGCGCTCACGATCGGGCCGGTTTCGATCCCTTGATGGATTTTCCGGACTGGGGGCGGACCTACGAATCGTCTGTGCTGTTTCCGCTGTTCATGAACCGGATTATTCCGGCGGGCCGCAAGGACTTTCCCGAATACCTGAGGATGCTGGATTTGCCCGATGGATCGGAGCCGGCCGAGATTCTCGAAGTGGACGGCGGCTATCGGGCCACGGACAGCTTCGAGGTCTTCCCGCGAATCGAGCGTGCCGCGGACGGAGCGTTTCGCAGCCGATTCTTCCTGCATGGCTGGATGCATGTGAATCCGGATGCGCAACGCCGCATCGACAGCCTGGAAGCGGGTGAGAAGCTGTACGTCACGATTGAACTGACCAACCCGGAGACGCGATTGGCCGTGCAAATCCAGACCGAGGATTACTTCATGATCGGCTGGGCGCCACGCTACCTGGTCGGCGATCTGGTCCATGCCATCGCCCAATCCCCCGGTGAATACGGTGCCACGGTGGTCCGGATCAACCCCGCCCCTGCCCCCTCGAAGCAGCGGTTGCTGGTGGAACTGCGCGGGCAATGGCCGGACTACGAGCCCATGATGAAGGGGGATTTCGAGTTGCTGGCGCACTGACTCGGAAGCATAGAAACACGATGTTGTTTGACAAACTCTGCTTGCCGACATCTTGAAGCGAGGAATCCAGGCCCGCATGACCCTCGAAGACCAGCACACCGACCGCAAGTCCCTGCGCACCGTCGCCGGCAAAACGGCTGATTGGGAGGCGTTGGCGCAAGACTGCGTGTGCTTCGCCAACGGCGCTGGCGGTAGCCTGAGCCGTTGGCATTCGAAGGCGGGAGTCGAAAATCACGTCTTGAAAAAGCGAAAGGCCTCCGGGGAACCCCAGAAGCCCAGCGCCGACCAGAACTTTCCAGTCCAACTTGAGACGAAAGATACCATGCGAAGCGTAGCCACCGTATGAGCACAGAGAAGAAGATCGTCATCATCGCCGGCCCAAACGGGGCAGGGAAGACAACCTTTGCCCGCGAATTCTTGCCCTTTGAGGCGGGATGTCCGGTGTTCATCAATGCGGACCTGATCGCCGCCGGGCTCTCCCCCTTTCAGCCCGATGTCGCGGCGTTTCGCGCGGGCCGTGTGATGCTTGAGGAAATTGCGACTCACGTTGCGGCGGGGCGAAATTTTGCCTTCGAGACGACGCTTTCCGGGCTGACCTATGCCACCATGATTCCCGCATGGCGGTTGGCCGGGTACAGCGTCAAGCTTCTGTTTCTGTCCCTGGCCAGCGAGGAAGAAGCAATTGCCCGTGTGGCGATGCGCGTGCGCCAAGGTGGGCACAATATTCCGCCCGAGGTTATTCGTCGCCGGTTTGTCAGCGGCATCAAGAATTTTCAAGATATTTATCGATCACGCGTCGATTTCTGGCAGTGGTTTGACAACAGCGGCCCCGCGCCGCAATTGCGGGACGAAGGAGGTAATCCATGAACGATCCAATGGTTTCAAAGCTGCCGGATGCCGACATGCAGGCCGCCCCCAAAGCCATGTTGCGAGCGGCTCAGAGGGCTCGCGAAATTGCCCGACAAACCAATACACCGCTGGTGCTGATACGCGATGGCGTGCTGGTTGAGGAGTTTGTGACGGACCTGCGTCCGGGGGATAAAGGACACGAGGTAGCCGAATTGCCGTGATGTTTTTCTCCCGCGCTTTGCCGCCACGCCGCAACATGCTGATTTATAGCGATGTTCATAAAGGACACGTTCAGGAAATGTCCTTTATGAGGCGCCGATTTGTCCAATAGAACGCATGGCCTACACCGACATCAACAGCGAAGACCGCCTGGTGCAGGCCACCTTTGCCGAACATCTGGAAAAGGCGCTGGGCTGGGACAGCGTCTATGCCTGGAATCAGGAGACCTTCGGCCCGACGGATACGCTGGGCCGCGCCAGCGAGCGCGAGGTGGTGCTGGTGCGCGATCTGCGGGCGGCGTTGGTGAAACTCAATTCCGAGTTGCCGGAGGCGGCGATCAACGAGGCGGTGGCCAAGCTGAAGGAGCAAACGCAGGCCGAAGTCGAGGTGTTTATCCTCGACCATGTCTATCGGGCCTTGCCTGAGCCGCCGTACACTGCGGAGGACAAGACGGACGTCGCCAAGCTCGTCTATCGCCACATCTGGCAGCAAAGCGCGAGCGGATTGTTCGGTGCGCCGCACAAGGCGGCGGAAGCAGCTTGGTCGCCGTAGCGCCAGCACCAACTTTCACATGAACGATCCGCGTCCGGCCATTCCCCGCAGCATCTGGGCGCTGGGCTTTGTCAGCCTGCTGATGGATGTTTCCTCGGAGCTGATCCACAGCCTGCTGCCGGTGTTCATGTTCACCGCGCTGGGCATCTCCGTCTTCGCCATCGGCCTGATCGAAGGTGCGGCGGAGGCCACGGCGCTGATCGTCAAGGTCTTCTCCGGCATGCTCTCCGACTGGTGGGGCAAGAGGAAGCCCCTGGCCCTGTTCGGCTACGGGCTGGGTGCGCTGTCCAAGCCGCTGTTCGCGCTGGCCGGCGGCGCCGGGCTGGTGGTCGCTGCGCGCCTGATCGACCGCGTCGGCAAGGGCATCCGCGGCGCGCCGCGCGATGCGCTGGTGGCGGACATCGCGCCGCCCGAAATCCGCGGCGCGGCCTTCGGCCTGCGCCAGTCGCTCGACACCGTCGGCGCCTTCCTCGGCCCACTGCTGGCGATGGGCCTGATGCTGCTGTGGGCCAACGACTTCCGCGCGGTGTTCTGGGTCGCGGTGATCCCGGCGCTGCTTTCCGTCGCGCTGCTGCTGTTCGGCGTGCAGGAGCCGGAGCGGAAAGCGCCGGGCGCGCGCGTGAATCCGATCCGGCGCGAGAATCTGCGCCGCCTGCCGGGCGCTTACTGGTGGGTGGTGGCGATCGGCGCGATGTTCACCCTGGCGCGATTCTCGGAGGCTTTCCTGGTCCTGCGCGCCGCCGAGGGCGGATTGCCGTTGGCATTGACGCCGCTGGTATTGATCGCGATGAATCTGGTCTATGCCGCCAGCGCCTATCCGCTGGGCCGGCTGGCGGATTCGATGAGCCACGCCAGGCTGCTGGCGGCGGGGCTGCTGGTGTTGATCGCGGCCGATGCGGCGCTGGCCTGGGACGGCCACTGGAGCGCGGTGTGGCTGGGCGTGCTGCTCTGGGGCCTGCACATGGGCATGACCCAGGGGTTGCTGGCGGCGATGATCGCCGACACCGCGCCGGCCGATTTGCGCGGCACGGCCTTCGGCTTTTTCAACCTGGCGAGCGGCGTCGCCATGCTTTGCGCCAGCGCGCTGGCCGGCCTGCTCTGGGACAGCCTCGGCGCGGCCTATACCTTCGTCGGCGGCGGCCTCTTCGGTGCGGCGGCGCTGGCCGCCATCATGCTGCGCGGCGCGCGGGCCGATACTGCGTAAAATGGGCGGGGCTAAATCTATGTCGTTAGACATAGTAGTCTGGCAGTATCGACTCCACTCCACCGCCGACAGCCGACAGCCGGCAGCCGGAAGCCGGAAGCCGGAAGCCGCAATGCTCCGGCCGCTGCGGTAAGAAATACGTCCCCGGCCGGAACCGGGGCGCAGGGAAGGACAGGCATTGAGCGCACTGCGCTGTAATCGACATTCGGCCGCGTGCGGCGCCGTGTCCGGTCGTCCGCGGCGCACGGCGCGCGTCGCCGGGGGCGGGCCGGCGGCTTGCGGGGAGGGCGTGTGAGCATCCGCTGGACCGGCATGCAGCATATTCGCATCGGCACCCGTGTCGGACTTGCCCTGGCCTTGCCTATTCTCGGGGTGCTGATCCTGTCGGTCTGGATACTCACGGTGTATTTCCGCATCGCCAATGACATGCGGGATTTGCGCGGCATCGCGGAACTGGCGCCGAAGCTGGGCGACCTGGTGCACGCCATACAGAAGGAACGCGGCATCGGCGCCAGCACGATCGGCGCCGGCGGCGCGGATCTGGTGGCGGTGCTGCCGGCGCGGCAGGCCGAGACGAACGAAAAGCGCGCGGCGCTCGCCGCCGCCCTGGTGTATTCCGATGCCTCGCGTTTCGACCAGCCCCTGGCCGTGCGCATTGCCGACGCGATGCGCACGGTCGATCAGATCGACACCTGGCGCCGTGCCCTGGCCGAGCGCCGCATGCCGGCCTCCGAACTGGCGCGGCTGTACGGCGACGCGGTGATCCGCCTGATCGGCATCGTCGAGGAAATCCTGGTGCTCAGCACGCAGGAGGAACTGACGCGTTCGATCTATGCCTACCTGCAGTTGCTGCAGGCCAAGGAGAGTGCCGGGTTGGAACGGGCGATCGGCGCGGCCGGGCTGGCGGCCGGCCAGTTCGACATCGCCAGCCAGACCCGCCTGGCCGAACTGATCGATCGCCAGCGTCTGTACCTCGACCAGTTCCGCTTCTATGCCACGTCCGATCAGATCGCGCTGCTCGACGATTCGCTCGAAGGCATCGGCGCCATGGGCCTCGGGCGCATGCGGCTGCTCATCGGCCACAGCGGCAATCAGCGCCTGAGCGGCGAAATCCGCGTCGCGGATTGGCTGGATACGGCCACGCGGCGCATCGACCAGATGAAACTGGTCGAGGACAGCCTGGTCGCCGACCTGATAGCGCAGGCCCGGCGCG
>JAXMJU010000093.1:0-12806 GCA_034376265.1 Sulfuritalea sp. | reverse complement strand
AACACTTCGTTTCGGTGTCGGTATTTCAAGTATTCAGGCGGAGCAGAGGGTGCCGAGATTTGGATTGCCGAAGCACCGAATGAACTGACCACCAGCTCGACGCTGAGAAGTTTTTCGGCAACGCCGACGCCTCCCGGAGGGAATCCCGGCGGTATCGAAGCGCTGCCTTTCACGGTGTTTTCGGCAGCCAGCATGTAGTAGGCCGTCAGTTCCGAACTCGCGCCGACCTGCCAGGTCGCACCGATCGAAACGTGACGCTCGCTCACCGCCGGCGCGAAAATATTCAACAGTGTCTGACTGGACGGTATCGGCTGGCGCAACAGCGTCACCCCCGCACGCAGCACCAGCGTCGGTGCGACTTGGTAGGCAAAGCCGAGCTTGACGACCGTCGCATCGCGCCAACCGGAACCCGGTCCGGCGGGCGTACCGAGGCGGCACGAGACCGCGAGGAAGCAGTCGGCGCGGTTGCCGAGCGAACGCGCACCGGAAAAATTGATACGCTGGATGTCCGCCACAGCGGTCAGCGCGGTCGTCAGCCTGAGCGCGGCGCCAAGCACGTAGTGCTCCGGGACATCGAAGTTTCCGGCATCGGCTAGCAGTCCCTTGTAGCGATCGAATTTCTGCATTCGGGTCCGTGGCTGGTAAGCCGCACCGAGGCTGAGATCGGGAGTCACGCGTCCGAGCCAGCCGACCCGCCAGCCGATGCCTGACGCATAGTCCTTGCCGCGATTGGTGACGCTGCCGGGAAATGCGGAAAAGATAGGATCGTCGAAATGTTCCATTCCCGCCACCGCCAACTGCTGGTAGACGAGGTTGAATGACAGGCCGATCGAGTGCATGTCGCCCAGTTTCATCGCCAGCGTGGGCGCCACGTTGAGCTGCTTGAAATTCATCCCCGCCGGGCTTGAACCGTTCAGCGCCGTCAGCGGATTGTCGGTGTAGCCGGTCATGCCACCGTTGGCGAAAACCGCCACGCCGAGCGACCAGTCCTGGCCGAGCATGCGGTTATATCCAAGTTCCGCAACCGCGAACCTGGATATGCCATTGGCGTCGCGACTCCCGGAAAGTCCCATGATGTTTCCGGAGATCGTGGAACCGCGATCGGCATTGAACTGTTCCACGCCGATATCCAGCCGGTTGCCGACCCATACCATTCCCGCGGGGTTGGTCGCGGCGACCAGCGCATCCTGCGGAAACGCCGCGGCCGCACCGCCCATACCCTTGGCCTTCAGTCCGTAGCCGTTCTGCAAATATCCCGCCGTCGCGAGCGCGGTGCAAGGCGCGGCTACCAGCGCGGCACACAACGCAGCACGCGTCGAGCACCGGCAATTCACTGCAACGCGGCCCGCCATCAAGGCGCGACGCGCGGAACTGACCGCGGGGCCGAGGGCCGGTACTCGGCGCAACAGGCGTCGAACCGCCGGCAAGAAACTTGCCAGGGCGCGAGTCCAGCGAGTGCGAGACGACATCGACAAGGTGAATCTCCCCGGCGGCCGCATCGCCCACCAAAGACGGGGACACGCGCCCTCCGAAAGATGCATCAAAGATTAGCCTTAATCTATTCAGATTTCAAGGTAACCGGAAGGTGCTTTTTGTCAATTGCGCGGCATCGAAAGTCCCTGCCGATAATGCCGCCGGCGAACGCCAAGGATTCGCGTTTCGCGAGGACCTGTCGGGCGGTGCGTCCGAGTTCCAGCCTTGGCGTGCCGCGAGATTTTTCCGGAGGCGCGGTAAACTGGGACAACTACCCTGGATCGATGACCCTGCCGATGATGCTACCTTGCCGAACGACAACGCCGTATCGCCAGCGTCAACTCTTGCATCATGATCGGCGTCTTTGATTCCGGCCTGGGCGGCCTCTCGGTACTGGCGGCGCTGGTCGAGGCCCTGCCGCAGGCCGACTTCGCCTATTACGCCGACACCGCCCATGTCCCTTACGGCAACAAGAGCGAAGCGCAGATCCAGTGTCGCGTGCTGGCGATCGGCGACTACCTGGCCAACCATGGCTGCAGCCTGCTCGTGGTGGCCTGCAATACCGCCACAGCGGCGGCGGTGCAGGCCTTGCGCGCCGCCCATCCCGGCATTCCGGTGGTCGGCGTCGAACCCGGCATCAAGCCGGCGGCGCAGGACAGCCGGAGCGGCCGCATCGCCGTGTTGGCCACCGAAGCCACCGCCAACAGCCAGCGCCTGCAGCACTTGATTCGCGACCATGCCGGCCAGGTCGAGGTCTTCGTCGAGCCCTGCCCAGGCTGGGCCACTCATGTCGAAATGCTGCAGCTCGACGATCCGGCGCTGGCGACGGACGTCCGCGCCCGCGTCGAGCCGCTGCTGCAACGTGGCGTCGACCGCATCGTGCTGGGCTGCACCCACTACAGCTTTCTGGCGCCGCTGCTGCGCGAAGTCGCCGGCACGCGTGCGCAACTAGTGGATGTCTCGGCGGCCGTGGCGCGCCAGACGCAACGTCTGGCCGGCCGTCTCGCCCAGGGCGGCGGCCGCCTGCAACTGCACGCCTCGGCGCATCCGGAACGTCTGCGCGCCGCCCTGCCGCGCCTGCATCTGGGCCAGCTCGCAAGCCGGATCGCCTAGGATAGCTTGCGCCGCAGGCCGGTATCGCAGCGGCCGGGCCGACCTAGTCGGTCGGCATAGCGCCGAACACCATCACCCGATTGCGGCCCGCCCGCTTTGCCTGATACAGCGCGTCGTCCGCGCAGCGGATCAGGCCGTCTGCCGTGTCCGCATGCTCCGGCGTCGCGGCAATCCCCATCGAGATGGTGGTCTGCAGCCGCAAGTCGCCGAACGACACCACCTGCCCCTGAAACAGTTTCAGCAACTGCGCCGCACGGTCGCGGGCGATGTCCAGCGGCATCTTCGGCAACACCAGCAGAAACTCCTCGCCGCCGTAGCGGCACACGATGTCCTCGGCGCGGGCATTCTCCAGCAGCAGCAGGCTGAAAACCCGCAACACCTCGTCGCCGGCCTGATGCCCATGGGTATCGTTCACGCTCTTGAAATGATCGATATCGATCATCAGCATCGACAGCGGCACGGCTTCCCGCTTGCAGCGCGCCAGTTCGCGCTCGAGCGTGCCTTCGAGGTAACGGCGATTGAAGAGACCGGTCAGCGAATCGCGATTGGCCTGATCGTGGAGTTTTTCCTGCAAGTCGTTGATCTTGCCGATCTGCGCGTGCAGCATCGCGTTGGCATTTTCGAGCGTCTGCTTCTGGCCATCCAGCGTATCCTGGACCTTGTGCAGCTGGTCGACGTAGGCGAAGAACTCGATACCGATCAGGGACAGATACACGGCCAGACCGATAATCGATGCCAGTGTCACCAGGCCGCCGGTATCCGAGGACACATGGAATGCAATCACCGTGGTGGACGCCAGCGTGCCGCTGACGAAGGTCGCGGCGCAAGTCAGGACGCCGGAAATTCCGCGCGTTATCGTATGGTTCAGCAGGTTGGCGACGAACAGCACCACGCTGATCCACAGCGGGAAACCGAGACCCGCCGCCCATGCGCCGCACAACACGGAGTCGACCAGCATGTTGTTGAACTCGGTCCAGCCCCGGATCCACGCCCTGCGCGTCAGCCAGTGCAGCCCATGCGGATAGACCAGGAATTGCAGCACGAACAGGGTCCACAACACCGCGCCATGCCCCTGCGCATACAGGTGCAGGCCGATCGGCGCGCCGATCAGGACAAAGGCGGCAATGCGGACCCGGTAGCCGCTGGCCACTGCCCAGCGGTGCGGTCTTGCATTGACGGACATGGTCGAATTCAGATTCGGATCCTCTCCAAGATCACTGACACCCCCTCGCGCCTGCGATTTCTCAGCGTCGTTCGGCGCGAATGACACCTGGCACCTCGCGTAGCAAGGATAACACCCTCTGGAGTATGCCTTTCTCTGATAATTCAACCACAAAGCTCATATGGGCAATACCTGCACGGGATTGCGTCCTGACCGCCGTCACATTGATTTTCTCGCGCGACAACACGTCGGAAATGTCGCGCAGCAGTCCCTGCCTGTCGCCCGCATCCACCACCAGATCGACCGGATAGACCGCACCCGACTGCTCGCCCCACTCCGCGCCGATGACGCGCTCCGGATTGCGTGCCGCCATGTTGCGAAAGTTGATGCATTCGACACGGTGGATCGAGATGCCCTTGCCGCGCGTGACAAAACCGACGATCGCATCCGGCGGCATCGGCTTGCAGCAGCTGCCGACCTGGGTCAGCAGCTTGTCCACGCCGACCACCAGGATCCGGCTGTCGCCGGCGCGGCTCTTTTTTGTCTGGATTTCCGGCTCGGGCGGCAAGGGCTCGGCGCCACCGCGCAAGGCGACATCGATGGCCCGCATACCGACTTCGCCGCGCGCGGCGGCGAGGAACAACGCCTCGGCGCTCTTCAGTCCGAGCTTGACCGCCAGTTCGTCGAGGTTGGACTGGGTCTGTCCCTCGCGCTGCAGTTCCCGCGTCACCAGGCTGCGGCCCTGCGCCAGCAATTCGGCTTCATCCTGCGCCGCAAACCACTGCTTGACCTTGGACCGCGCACGCGGCGTGGCCAGGTAAGCCTGTGCCGGATTCAGCCAGTCGCGCGACGGCCCGCCGCTCTTGACCGTAACGATTTCCACGCGCTGACCGTTGGCCAGCGCGGTGTTGAGCGGCACCATGTGGCCGTCGATCTTCGCGCCGCGGCAGCGATGGCCGAGGTCGGTATGCAGACGATAGGCAAAGTCCAGCGCCGTGGCGCCGCGCGGCAGGTCGATGACCTTGTCCTGAGGAGTCAGCACATAGATCGTGTCGTCCAGCGCCGCGCGCTTGAACTGCTGCACCCACTCCGCCGAATCGGCGATTTCGTCGCGCCAGGACAACAGCTGCCGCAGCCAGGAAATCTTGTCCTCGTAGGCGCCGCCGGCCTTCACCGACTTGCCGGATTCCTTGTAGCGCCAGTGGGCGGCGACGCCCAGCTCGGCATGCTCGTGCATTTCGCGGGTGCGGATCTGCACCTCCAGCGAGCGGCCGTCCTCGACCTCCACGGCCGTGTGCAGCGAACGATAGAAATTGCCCTTGGGATGCGATATGTAGTCGTCGAACTCGCCGTGGATCGGCTGCCACAGGTGGTGCACGATGCCGAGCGCCGTGTAGCAATCCTTGACCTCATCGACGATGATGCGCACCGCGCGCACGTCATAGACTTCGGAGAAGTCGATGTCCTTGCCGCGCATCTTGTTCCAGATGCTGTAGATGTGCTTGGGCCGGCCGTAGATTTCCGCGCGCACGCCGACCGCGGCCATTTCCGCCTGCAGGCGCGCCACGGCCTGGTCGATGAAGCCTTCGCGCTCGGTGCGCTTTTCATCGAGCATTCGGGCGATGCGCTTGTAGGTCTCCGGCTCCAGGTAGCGAAAGGCCAGGTCTTCGAGTTCCCACTTGACGTGCCAAATGCCGAGCCGGTTGGCCAGCGGCGCGTAGATCAGCTGGCTCTCCCTGGCCATTTCGTCGCGCAGCGGCCCGGGCCGCGCGTTGAGGAAGCGCAGCGTCTGCACGCGGCTCGCCAGCCGCAGCATGACCACGCGAATGTCATCGACCATGGCCAGCAGCATCTTGCGCAGGATCTCGGCCTGGGCCTTGACGTCGACCCGCGGCTCGGCCGCGCCCTCGCCTGCCGCGCCGCCACCGGCCGCCGCACGCGTCAGCGGACGCAGGCTGCCCAGCCGATGCAGCCCCGCCACCAGGCCGGCCACCGTGTCGCCAAAGCCAACTTTCAGGCGTTCGTCGCAATCCGCCACATGATCGCTGGCGGCGAACAGCAGGGCGGCGATGCGCGCATCGGCATCGAGATCGAGCGAGGCCACGATCAGGGCCATGCCCAGGGCGTGTTGCAGGATGGCCTCGCCGGTCCCCAGCTCCTTGTCGTCATACGCTTCGCGCGCCAGCGCCAGCGCCGCGGCGGCGCGCTCCGCCGCCGCGGCGGGGAGGCCGAGACAAAGGCGCGACAGCGTTTCGGCTTCGCCGCTCGACGGCTGTAGGGAATGCACTACGGAGACCATGGGGCAATTATCCCACGCCGTGCATAATCGCCCTTCGATGAAAAAACTGCCGCACGTTCCCCCTTACTTGCTGCTGACCCTGGCCAACCTGTTCTGGGCCGGCAACTGGATCGTCAGCCGCGCCTTTCGCGGCGAGCTGCCGCCGGTCGCCCTGTCCTTCTGGCGCTGGGCAGTGGCCCTGCTGTGCCTGCTGCCGCTGTCCCTGCCCCAGGTGCGGCGCGACTGGCCGCAACTGTGCGCCGCCTGGCCCTGGCTGCTGTTCTTCGGCGCGCTGGGCACCGGCGGCTACAACGTGCTGGTCTACGGCGGCCTGCAATACACCACCGCGATCAACGGCACGCTGCTGAATTCCTTCATCCCCATCATGATCGTGCTGATCTCCTGGCTACTGACCGGCAAGCGCCTGCACGGCCGCGAGCTGGCCGGCATCGTGGTGTCCTTCGTCGGCGTGCTCGCCATCGTCGCCCACGGCGAACTGCAACGTCTGTGGCAACTCACGCTGAACGTCGGCGACCTGTGGATCCTCGCCTCGGTGCTGGCCTGGTCGGCCTATACCCTGCTGCTGTCGCGCCGGCCCCCGGTGCACCCGCTGTCCTTTCTCACCGCGATCAGCGTCACCGGCCTGATTTTCCTGCTGCCCTTCTATCTCTGGGAGATGGCCCAGGGCCGCCATGTCATAGCCACGCCGGGCGCCATTGCAGGCATCGTCTATACGGGTGTGTTCCCCGCCTTCCTCGGCTACATCCTGTGGAATCGCGGTGTCGCCGAAGTCGGCGCGGCGCGTGCCGGGCTGTTCATGCATCTGGTGCCGGCCTTCGGCATCGTGCTGTCGATGATTTTTCTCGACGAGACGCCGGCCCCCTATCACGCCGCCGGCATCGGCCTGATCTTCGCCGGCATCTGGCTCAACACGCGGCGCGTCGGATGATGCGCAAGCTGCTGGCATGGTGGCGGCAGCGCCGCGCCGAACGGCTCGACATCCGCGAATCGCTTTGGCATGAGGTCGAAGCCGGCCTGCCCTTTCTTCACCGCCTGACGCCCGATGAACGCAGCCGGCTGCGCCAGTTGGCGCGCCGGTTCATCGCCGAAAAGCAATGGAGCGGCGCGCAGGGGCTGCAGTTGACGCCGCGCATCCAGCTGACGATCGCGCTGCAGGCCTGCCTGCCGATCCTGCACCTCGGCCTCGACTGGTATGCCGGCTGGGTCGGTATCGTGGTCTATCCCGGCGATTTCCTGATTCCGCGGCGGATGATCGACGAGGACGGCGTGGTGCATGAGTTCGACGACGACGTGATGGGCGAGGCCTGGTACGGCGGCCCGGTGCTGATCTCCTGGTTCGACCATGCCGAGGAAGCCGACGGCATCAATGTGGTGATCCACGAATTCGCCCACAAGCTGGACATGAAGAGCGGCGACGCCGATGGCTTGCCGCCGCTGCATGCCGGCATGTCGCGACAGCGCTGGATCGCGGTCATGAGCCAGGCCTTCGATGACTTCCGGCGGCGCGTCGACGACGGCGAGGAAACGCCGCTCGATCCCTATGGCGCCGAGTGGCCCGCCGAGTTCTTTGCCGTCGCCAGCGAAGCCTTCTTCGAGACGCCGCAGTTGCTGGCCGACGAGTACCCGGAGGTGTATCGGCAGTTCAGGCTGTTCTATCGCCAGGATCCCGCCGCCGCGTCGAACTGATCCAGGCGTAACCGCCGCGCAGCCGCTGCGCGGCGGCGCCGGGATCAAGGCGGGTGATTCTCCTTGCGCCGGTCGATCCTGACCTCGTTCAGGTAGCGCACCTCGCCGTCCTCGTCCTGCTCCTCCAGCCTGACCGGAAAGCCCCACAGCGTCGCGACATGCTTCAGCATCGCGTCGCGGGATTCGCTGAGGTCCCGTCCCTGATACTTGAAATGGCGCAGCGTGAGGGAACGCTCGCCGCGCAGATCGACGTTCCAGACCTGGATGTCGGGCTCGCGGCTGCCGAGGTTGTACTGCTCGGCGAGGCACTGGCGCAGGGTACGGTAGCCCTGTTCGTCGTGGATCGCCCGCACGCGCAGCGTGGGCTCCTGCGGATCGTCGAGGATGTTGAACAGCCGGAATTCGCGCATCAGCCTGGGCGACAGGTACTGGGCGACGAAGCTTTCATCCTTGAAATTGCGCATGGCGAAGTCCATCGACTCACGCCAGTCGCTGCCCGCCAGGTCGGGAAACCACTCGCGATCCTCGTCGGTAGGTTCGCGGCAGATGCGCTGGATATCGCGCCACATGGCAAAACCCAGCGCATAGGGGTTGATGCCGCCGAAGCGGCGGCTGTTGAACGGCGGCTGGAACACGACGTTGGTGTGATGCTGAAGGAATTCCAGCATGAAGCCGTCGGTGAGCTGGCGCCGTTCGTAGAGATGGTAAAGCATGGTGTAGTGCCAGAAACAGGCCCAGCCTTCGTTCATCAACTGGGTTTGCCGCTGTGGGTAGAAATACTGCCCGATCTTGCGCACGATGCGCACGATTTCGCGTTGCCAGGGTTCGAGCAGGGGCGCGTTCTTTTCGATGAAATACAACAGGTTCTCTTCGGGCTCCGCGGGAAAGCGGCGCTCGCTCTGGGCGGCTTCCCGCTCCTGGCCCTGCGGCAGCGTGCGCCACAGGTCGTTGACCTGGGACTGCAGATAGCTTTCGCGTTCCTTGCGCCTTTCCTTTTCCTTGCTCAGGGACAGTTTGGGCGGCCGCTTGTAGCGGTCCACGCCGACGCTCATCAAGGCATGACAGGCGTCGAGCAATTGCTCGACCTCCTCCTCGCCGTGGCGTTCCTCGCACTCGGCGATGACGTTGCGCGCGAACACCAGGTAATCGACGATCGCCTCGGCCGAAGTCCAGGTGCGGAACAGGTAATTGCCCTTGAAGAAGGAGTTGTGGCCGTAGGCGGCATGGGCGATTACCAGCGCCTGCATGGTCATCGTGTTTTCCTCCATGAGGTACACGATGCAGGGATCGGAGTTGATCACGATCTCGTAGGCGAGCCCCATCTGGCCGCGCTTGTAACCTTTCTCGGTGCTCAGGAAATGCTTGCCGAAGGACCAGTGATGATAGTAGACCGGCATGCCGATCGAGGCATAGGCATCCATCATCTGCTCGGCGGTGATGATTTCTAGCTGGTGGCGATAGACGTCGAGCCCGTATTCACGGGCGACACGTCCGATCTCGCGATCGTAGAGCTCGATCGACTCGAAGCTCCATTCGGATCCGGTCGGCAGCGGCTGCGGCATTTCGCTCATGGGCGACTCACACCAGGCTCTTGCGGAACAGTTCGCGGAACACCGGGTAGATGTCCTCCGGGCCGCCGATCTGCTGCATGGCGAAGCGCTGCGGATGGCTGGCCATGACCCTGGCGTATTCGCGCCACAGGTTCTGCGGCTCCCCCTCCGATATCTCGATGTAGGCGTAGTACTGGATCAGCGGCACGATGCTGGATTCGAGCATCTCCCGGCATTTCGGCGAATCGGCCTCCCAGTTGTCGCCATCGGAGGCCTGGGCGCAGTAGATGTTCCAGACATTCGAGGCATAGCGCTGGCGCACGATGCGCAGCATCAGTTCGAGCGCGGAGGACACCACGGTGCCGCCGGTCTCGCGCGAGCGGAAGAAGTCGTCCTCGTCGACTTCCAGCGCCAGCGTGTGGTGGCGGATGAAAACGATCTCGATCTGCTCGTAAGTGCGGGTCAGGAACAGGTAGAGCAGCATGAAGAAGCGCTTGGCGATGCGCTTCTTCTGTTCGTCCATGGAGCCGGAGACGTCCATGACGCAGAACATCACGGCCTGCGTCGACGGCATCGGGACGCGGATGCGGCTGTTGTAGCGCAAATCGAAGGTGTCGATGAAGGGCAAGGTCTCGATCCGGCGCAGCAGGCGGGCAATCTCGGCGCGCAGTTCTTCGGCCCGCTCGCTGTCGCCCGCGCCTTGTTGCTCCAGCTCGGCCAGCTCTGCGTGCAGGACGCGCAGCGTCTTGCGGTAGGGCCCGCCGGCGGCCAGGCGGCGCCCCGTCGCGCCACGCAGCGAACGTACGACATTGATGTTGGCCGGCACCCCGGTCGAGGTGTAGCCGGCGCGCACGCGCTTGTATTCGGTGATGCGCGCCAGTTGCGTCTTGATCAGGTGCGGCAGGGCCAGGTCGTCGAAGAAAATGTCGAGAAACTCCTCGCGCGACAGCGTAAAGACGAAGTCGTCGAGGCCCTCGCCGTCCAGGCTGGCGCCGCTGCCGCGTCCGCCCGCACCTTCCTCGGGCCGCTCGATTTCGTCCCCCGTCAGGTAGCGGTCATTGCCCGGCTGCACCACGCTCCAGCGTCCGCCCCGGCCATGGTGGAATTGCGGTTCCGAAATGTCCTTGGACGGGATGCCGACCTTCTCGCCGTTGTCGATATCGGCGATCTTGCGCCGGGCAATCGCGTCCTGCACCGCCTTCCTGATCTGGCCCTTGAAGCGCCGGATGAAGCGGTTGCGATTGACGGCGCTCTTGTTCTTGCTGTCGTTGCGCCGGTCGATGATCTGCAGCATGCTGCCCTCCCGCTCGGTTTGCCCGCCTCGCCCCGCGTGCCCCGGGGCGCCACGTCGCCGCCCTCAGTTCAGGACGACTTGCGTACGCGCAAATACCATTCGGCCAGCAGGCGAACCTGCTTCTCCGTATAGCCCTTGGCCTTCATCCGATTGACGAAATCCTGGTGCTTGCGCTGGTCGTCCGCGCTGGCCTTGTTGTTGAAGGAAATCACCGGCAACAGTTCCTCGGTGTTGGAGAACATCTTCTTCTCGATCACGGCGCGCAGCTTCTCGTAGGAAGTCCAGGCCGGATTCATGCCGTCGTTCTTGGCCCGGGCACGCAGCACGAAGTTCACCACCTCGTTGCGGAAGTCCTTCGGGTTGCTGATGCCGGCCGGTTTCTCGATCTTCTCCAGTTCGTCGTTGAGCGCACTGCGATCGAGGATCTCGCCGGTGTTCGGATCGCGGAATTCCTGGTCCTGGATCCAGAAGTCGGCATAGGTGACATAGCGGTCGAAAATGTTCTGCCCGTACTCCGAATACGATTCGAGATAGGCCGTCTGGATTTCCTTGCCGATGAATTCGGCATAACGCGGGGCAAGGAACTCCTTGATGAAGCCGAGATAGCGCGCTTCCAGCTCAGGCACGAACTGCTCCTGCTCGATCTGCTGCTCCAGCACGTACATCAGGTGCACCGGATTGGCGGCCACCTCGCGATGGTCGAAGTTGAATACCTTGGACAGGATCTTGAAGGCGAAACGCGTGGACAGGCCGGTCATGCCCTCGTCGACGCCTGCGTAGTCGCGATACTCCTGGTAAGACTTGGCCTTGGGGTCGGTATCCTTGAGGTTCTCGCCGTCATAGACGCGCATCTTCGAGTAGATCGCCGAGTTTTCGGGCTCCTTGAGGCGCGACAGCACGGCGAACTGCGCCATCATCAAGAGCGTGTCGGGCGCGCAGGGCGCCTTCGACAGCGAGGAGTTAACCAGCAGCTTCTCGTAGATCTTGACCTCTTCGGAGACGCGCAGGCAGTAGGGCACCTTGACGATGTAGATGCGGTCGAGGAAGGCCTCGTTGTTGCGGTTGTTCTTGAACGCCAGCCACTCCGCCTCGTTGGAGTGGGCGAGGATCATGCCGTCGAAGGGAATCGCGCCGAAGCCCTCGGTACCCTTGTAATTGGCCTCCTGCGTCGCCGTCAGCAGCGGATGCAGGACCTTGATCGGCGCCTTGAACATCTCGACGAATTCGAGCAGGCCGCGGTTGGCCAGGCAAAGGCCGCCCGAGTAGCTATAGGCGTCGGGATCGTTCTGCGAATACTCCTCGAGCTTGCGGATGTCGATCTTGCCCACCAGCGAGGAAATGTCCTGATTGTTCTCGTCGCCCGGCTCGGTCTTCGACACCGCGATCTGCCGCAGCACCGAAGGGCGCAGCTTGACCACGCGGAATCGGGTGATGTCGCCGTTGAATTCGTGCAGGCGCTTGACCGCCCAGGGCGACATGATGGTGTTCAGGTAGCGCTGCGGAATGCCGAAGTCCTCTTCGAGGATGGGGCCATCCTCCTCGGGCTTGAACAGGCCCAGCGGCGACTCATGCACCGGCGAGCCCTTGATGGCATAGAAAGGCTCTTTCTCGATCAGGGATTTCAGCTTTTCGGCGAGCGAGGACTTGCCGCCGCCGACCGGACCCAGCAGATACAGGATCTGTTTCTTCTCTTCCAGGCCCTGGGCCGCATGGCGGATGTAGGCGACGATGTTCTCGATCACCTCTTCCATGCCGTAGAAGTCGCGGAAGGCCGGGTAGATCTTGATGATCTTGTTGGCAAAAATGCGCGACAGCCGCGGCTCGAGCCGCGTGTCCACGAGTTCCGGTTCGCCGATCGCGGCGAGCATGCGCTCGGCGACGCTGACATAGGCCGCCGGTTCGTTGCGGCACAGATCCAGGTACTCCTGGACCGACATGTCTTCTTCCAGTGCGGATTCGTAGCGGCCCTGATAACGGTCAAAGATCGACATGACACGCCTCCTCTCTGATTATTCGCGGTTCCCTGCAAGCTCCATTTCTCTTATTTGATAGCTCAACGGCCAAAAGATTTCAAAAGTTGATTCTTTTTGTCAGCCAATATTACTATCGGCCCTGTTGTACTCCGCCGGGGAGAAACTCAATTCCCTGAGCAAGCGGCAGATCGCTACCCCAATTGATCGTATTGGTCTGTCGCCGCATGTAAGCCTTCCAGGCGTCCGAGCCGGCCTC
>JAXMJU010000092.1:0-13845 GCA_034376265.1 Sulfuritalea sp. | reverse complement strand
GCGCACCGGAAGGGAAGCGCACCGTTGCACTCATGCCCAGCGGCAGCAGCGGATCGGCGTCCTTCAGGCTGACGCGCGCGGCATAGGTACGGGTGACCGGGTCGGCCACCGGCGAGATTTCGCGCACACGTCCGGTCAACGGCTTGCCCGTGGCGCCGCCCGCGGCCCAGAAACTGACTTCCGCCGCCTGGCCGAGCTTGAAGCCGCTGACTTCGCCTTCGGGCAAGGCGATCGCGATTTCTCGATCGCCGTCCGGCGCCAGGCGGAACACCGCCTGGCCGACGCTGACCACCTGACCCGGCTCGGCCAGCACCTGGCCGATGACGCCGTTGCGGTCGGCCACCAGCGTCGTATATGAAGACTGGTTCTTCGCCAGCGCCGCCTGCGCCTCGGCCGCCTTGAAGGCGGTTTCGCGCGCGTCGAGGGCCGAGGCGCTGATGTAGTTCTTCGCCTTGAGGTCGCGGTAGCGCGCCACATCGGCCGCCGCCAACGCACGCTGCGCCTCGGCCTGGGTCAGCTGCAAGCCGGCGTCGGTCGGATCGAGCCGCGCCAGCACCTGGCCGGCCTTGACCGCCGCGCCCAGGTCGACGCGGCGCTCGACGATCTTGCCGGCGACGCGAAAGCCCAGCGTGGTTTCGATCCGTGCGCGCACCTCGCCGCTGTAGCCGCGCCCGGCGCCATCGCTCGCCGGGGCGCTCCTCATCCCCCCGCCCTTCTCCTGCGAGGAGAAGGAAGCAGACTGGCTTCCCTCTCCCTCCGGGAGAGGGATCGAGGGAGAGGGCTGGCCAACTTTCAGGGTGCGTACCAGTTTGGGCGCGGCCGGTGGCGGCGGCGCTTCGCTGCAGGCGGCAATCAGGAAGGGCAGCAGAAACAGGGGGGTGAATTTCATGCGGAATCTCCGGAAGGGCCGACAAAGCGCCGGCGCAGCCACTGGGTGAAATCGTCGAGGTAGGTAAAGATCACCGGCACCACGATCAGCGTCAGCAGGCTCGATGTCATGACGCCGCCGATCACCGCCTGGCCCATCGGCGCGCGCTGTTCGGCGCCATCGCCGAAGGCCAGTGCGAGTGGGATCATGCCGAAAATCATGGCCAGGGTCGTCATCATGATCGGCCGCAGGCGCACGCCGCCGGCCGCGATCACGGCCTCGCGGCGCGACTGTCCGGCGGCCAGGCCATGATTGATGAAGTCCACCAGCAGGATCGCGTTCTTGGTCACGAGACCCATCAGCATGACGAAGCCGATGATCGAGAAGATGTTCAGCGTGCTGCGGAACACCACCAGCGCCAGGATCACGCCGACCAGGGACAGCGGCAGCGAGGCCATGATCGCCAGCGGCTGCAGGAAGCTGCCGAACTGCGAGGCCAGGATCAGGTAGATGAAGACCACCGCGAGGCCCAGCGCCACCATCGCGAAATTGACCGATTCGATCATGTCCTTGGTGGCGCCGCCGATGCTCCAGGTGTAGCCGGGCGGCAACTCCATGGCCTGCATCAGGCTGCGCATTTCGCGGCCGATGTCGCCGGCCGGACGGCCGTCATTGTTGGCCGACACCAGCACTTCGCGGGTCTGGTCCTTGCGGTTGATCTGGCTCGCGCCGATCGCCGCCTTCACCGTGGCGACGTCGGCCAGCCGCACCATGCGCGGATTACCCTGGGCATCGGTGCGGCCGCTGACGATCGGCAGCCGCGCCAGGTCCGCGGCGGATTCGCGCGCCGTCGGCGGCAGCTTGACGGTGAGGTCGTAGAACTGATCGTCCGGACCTCGCCAGTTGCCGACCGCCTGCCCCGCCAGCAACGGCCGCAGCGTTTGCGCCGCCTGGCCGACGCCGATGCCGAGATCGCTGGCCAGTTCGCGGTTGAACTGGATCGACAATTGCGGCCGCGCCGTCTTGGTGCTCGATTCTAGATCCACCACGCCCTTCAGGGCGCCGACCTTGGCCATCACCTGCGCGGCGAGGCGGTCGAGCACCGCGCGATCCGGCCCCATCAGGCTGACCTGCAGGTTCTTGCCCGACGACACCGCCTTGAAGGCCGCCACCTGGGTGATCTCGATGCCGGCGATCTGCGTCAGGCGCGCCCGTATCGGCTGCGTCAGATCCTGTTGCGAGATCTTGCGCTCGCGCCGCGGCACCAGCTGGACGAACATGTTGACGGCGTGCTTGCCGCGCGAAAAGCCGGTGTTGATCGTGGTGTAGGTGTACTTGACCTCGGCAAACTCGTGCAGCGCGGCATCGGCCTGCTCGGCCTTGGCCTGGGTGAGTTCCAGCGCCGAACCGACCGGGGTGACGAATTGCACCTGGAGTTCGTTGAGGTCGGGTTCCGGCACGAACTCGGAGCCGAGGAAGGGCAGCAGCGCCAGCGCGCCGAGCAGCGATCCCACCGCGATGCCGAGCACGCTCTTGCGGTGATCGAGGCTCCATGCCAGCAGGAGTTCATAGCGCTTTTCCAGGCGCTGAGTGAACAGCGAAAACCAGTGCAGCAGGCGCCCGAGCCAACTGCGGCTGTGATGACCTTCGGCCTCCGGATCGTGCCAGATGCTGGACAGCATCGGGTCGAGCGTGAAGCTGACGAACATCGAGATCAGCACGGCCGCCACCACGGTGACGCCGAACTGGTGGAAGAAGCGGCCGATGATGCCGCCCATGAAGCCCACCGGCAGAAACACCGCGACGATGGAAAAAGTGGTCGCCATCACAGCCAGGCCAATTTCCTGCGTGCCCTCGAGCGCCGCCCGGCGCGGCGGCGTGCCCATCGCGACATGGCGCACGATGTTCTCGCGCACCACGATGGCATCGTCGATCAGCAGGCCGACCGAGATCGACAACGCCATCAGCGTCAACACGTTGATCGAGAAGCCGAAGGCGTAGATGAACAGCAGCGCACCGATCAGCGAGATCGGCAGCGTCAGGCCGGTGATCACCGTACTGCGCCAGGAGGCGAGGAAGAAGAACACGATCAGGATGGTCAGGGCCGCGCCTTCGATCAGCGTGATGCGGACGTCCTTGACCGAATTGCGGATGCTGATCGAGGCATCGCGCACGATTTCCAGCTTGACTTCTGGCGGCAGTTCCTTGGCCAGCACGGCCACCATCTCGCGCACGCCGTCGGCCACGGCGATGGTGTTGGCGCCCTGCGCCTTGACGATATCGACCGACAACCCGCGCTTGCCGTTGATCAGCGCGACGCTGGTCTCTTCGGCCTGGGCGTCGGCGACATCGGCGACATCGCCCAGGGTCACCGGCCGGCCGCCGCCCCGCGCCACGATCAGGCGGCGGAAGTCGTCCACGGTGCCGGCGCGCCCGAGCAGTTGCACCACCTGCTCGCTGCCGGCACCCGAGACGCTGCCCAGCGGCACCTCCTGGTTTTCGCTGCGCAGGGCGGCCAACACCTGGTCGGCGCCGACCTGCAGCGCTTCCATGTCGGCAGGTCGCAGCAGCACGCGCATCTCGCGCTTGACGCCGCCGACCACCGTGGCCTGGCCGACGCCGCGCACATTTTCCAGCCGCTTCTTGATGCGCTGGTCGGCCAGCGTGGTCAGTTCGCGCAGCGCCTGCCCATTGTTGATCACCGCCACCGAAATGATCGGCTGGTCGTCGGGGTTGTAACGGGTGACTTTGGGTTCCTTGATTTCGTCGCGGAAGCTCGGCCGCAGCGCGGCGATCTTCTCGCGTACATCCTGCGCCGCCACCTTGGGATCGACCGACAGGTTGAACTCGACGATGACCAGCGACTGCCCTTCGAAGGAGCGCGAGGACAGCACATTGATGCCGCTGATGGTGTTCACCGCCTCTTCGATCGGCCGCGTGACCTCCTCTTCGACGCTTTCCGGCGCGGCGCCCGGGTAGTCGGTCTGGACCACCACGACTGGGAAAGCCACATCGGGAAACTGCTCGACCGCAAGCCGCTGCGAGGAAAACAGGCCGAGCACCAGCAAGGCCGCCATCATCATGGTGGCGAAAACCGGATTGTTGATGCTGACGCGGGTGAACCACATGGCCGGCGCGGGCTTAGGAAGTTGGCGCTGGCGCTACGGCGGCCGGCGCGACGGGAGGTGTAGCAGCCGGCTTGATACGAGCCGGGCTGCCGTCCTTGAGCGGACCGAGGTTGTAGCGCACCACCCGCTCGCCGGCAATCAAACCTTCGGCGATGGCCACCCAGTCGGCCGCGGCGATGCCCGGCTTGACCTGGCGGCGCTGGATTTTGTCGCCGGCCAGCACATAGATCACCTGGATGCCGCCTTCCTCGCGCAGCGCGCTGGCGGGAACGGCCACGTAGTCCCGCGCCGCGCCGGCCAGCGCCTGCCCTTGGGCGAACAAGCCGCCGCGCAGCCGCGCCGCGGGATTGTCGATCAGGGCATAGACCTCGATCGAACGCGAGCCGGGTGCGGCGGCTGGATTGATGCGCTCGATGCGGCCGTCGATCTGGAGATTCTCCAGCCCCTCGACGCGCAGCGCAATCGGCGCGCCGACGCTGAGCTTCGATGCATCGCCGGCCGGCACGCTGGCCGCGAGTTCGAGGCGGCTGATGTCGGCGATGGTGACGATGCGGCCATCCACCGCCACGCGCTCGCCGGCTTGGGCGATGCGCGCCGACACGATGCCGGCAATCGGCGCCACCAGCGCGGTGTCGGCCAGCGCCTTGCGCCCGACGTCGGCCGCCGCGCGCGCCGCATCGAGCCGCGCCTTTGCGGCATCCCGGTTGCCGGCCGTGGTGTCGTAGGCATTGCGCGAAATGAAGTTCTTCGCCAGCAATGACTCCTGGGTGGCCTGGTTCTTTTCGGCCACGCCGAGTGCTGCCGCCGCCGCGGCTGTGTCGGCTTCGCTGCCGGCCAGACGGGCGCGATAGTCGGTCGCATCGATGCGGCCGATGACCTGGCCCTGCTGCACGGCGTCGCCTTCGCGCACGGTCAGCGCCTGCAGTTCGCCGGCGACCTTGGCCTTGACCGTGGCCTCGCGCCACGGCCGCAGGCTGCCGGAGAGTTGCACCGTCGGCGCCATTGACCGGCTTTCGGCGGCGATCAGGTCAGCAACTGCAAATTCGATTGCCGCTGACGGGGGTGCTGCCGGTGGCGTGCGATTGCAGGCGGCCAGCGCAGCGGCCAGCAGCAGCACACTGAGGATGTTCGCTCGGACTTTCACTTGGACGTTCTCCTGCCGCTGCGGGGCTTGGGCGTCGCCAGACCGTTCAGCGCCAGATCGAGGTGGGTGTTCAGATAGGCCTGCGGATCGTGTGCAACGCCGCAGCAGGCGCCCAGCGAGTAGCGCCAGATCAGCATCATCAGCACCGGCGCGAAGATCACGTCGATCGCGGTCTCGACATCGACGGCGCGGAACTCGCCGGCGGCGATGCCGCGTTGCAAGGTGCGCCGCATCAGATCACGGCCGCGCACGATTACGGTGTCGTGGTAGTAAATCGCCAGTTCCGGGAAATTGCCCGCCTCGCTGATCATCAGCTTGGGCACGCCGGCCAGGTGGGTGTTGCCAATGCGCTGCCACCATTCGCCGATCAGCGTCCGCAACAGATCGGCGCTGCTGCCCGTGAAACCGTCGACCAGGCCGGCGCCTTCTTCCAGTATCGGCACGATGCCCTCCTGGATCACCGCCTTGAACAGCGCTTCCTTGCTGTCGAAATAAAGATACAGCGTGCCCTTCGACACCCCGGCGCGCGCCGCCACGTCTTCCAGCCGCGTGCCGACGAAGCCCTTCTCGACGAAAAGCTGCAGCGCCGCCGCCATGAGTTCGGCGGGACGCGCTTCCTTGCGGCGTTGACGAGGATGGCTGGCAGTTTCCATGATGGCTCGTTAATTACTGACCGGTCAGTCAGTATATAGAAGCCGAGGGCGCCGTCAAGCCCGCTCGGCGACGCGCGGCCGGCCGGGGATTTCCGCGGTAAGCTTGCCGGCATAGCCAGGGGCCAGGCCGCACGGAATGGCCAGATCGGCCGCACCACCGCTCTGCCAACGGCCCCGACATCCGAGGAAGGTAACCCCATGCGAATCGAAGAAGAGCTCAAGCTCGATTTTCAGGACGTGCTGATCCGTCCCAAGCGCTCGACCCTGACTTCGCGCTCGGAGGTCGACATCTCGCGCGAGTTCATCTTCCGCCATTCCGGGCGCCGCTACCACGGCGTGCCTATCATCGCCGCCAACATGGACACCGTCGGCACTTTCGAGATGGCGCAGGCGCTGGGCAGGCACCAGCTGGCGACGGCCCTGCACAAGCATTACGAAGAGTCCGAACTGGTCGATTATTTCAAGGCCTTGCCGGAAGCCGCGACGGTGTTCTACTCGATGGGCATCACGCGCGAGGACTACGAGAAATTCTGTCGCGTCAAGCAGCAGGCCGGCGATGCGATCGCCCATGTCTGCGTCGATGTGGCCAACGGCTACACCAAGTCCTTCATCGAGTTCCTGCAGCGCCTGCGCCAGGCCTTTCCCGACATCACGATCATGGCCGGCAACGTGGTCACCGGCGAGATGGCCGAGGAACTGATCCTCGACGGCGCCGACATCGTCAAGGTCGGCATCGGGCCCGGCTCGGTGTGCACCACGCGCAAAATGACCGGCATCGGTTATCCACAGCTATCGGCCATCATCGAATGCGCCGACGCGGCCCACGGCCTCGGCGGTCTGATCTGCGCCGACGGCGGCTGCACCTCGCCGGGCGACCTGGCCAAGGCCTTCGGCGGCGGCGCCGATTTCGTCATGCTCGGTGGCATGCTCGCCGGCCACGACGAATGCATGGGCGAGATCGCCGAACAGGACGGCGTGCGCAAAGTGCGCTTCTACGGCATGAGTTCGCGCACGGCGATGGACAAGCACGCCGGCGGCGTTGCCAACTACCGCGCCACGGAAGGCAAGGAAGTCCTGCTCGACTACCGCGGCCCGGTGGACGACACAGTGCAGGAAATCCTCGGCGGTGTGCGCTCGGCCTGCACCTATGTCGGCGCCCATAAGCTCAGGGAACTATCGAAGCGCACCACCTTCATCCGCGTCGCGCGGCAGTTGAACGAAGTCTTCGGTCAGTCCTGAAGCCATGCACACCCGGATCGCCCGCGGCTTTGCCGCCCTGCTCGTCCTGCTGCTCGCCGTCGCCTGCGGCGGCGACAAGAAGCAAGCTGCCCTGCCGGCGGGCAGCAAGGTGCTGGCGCTGGGCGACAGCCTGACCGCGCCGCACGGCGTCAAGCCCGGCGAAGACTGGCCGACGCTGCTGGCTCAGAAAACCGGCTGGGTGGTGATCAATGCCGGCATCAGCGGCAACACCAGCGCCCAGGCCCTCGAACGCCTGCCGGCGCTGCTCGACGAACACCAGCCGCAACTGGTGCTGGTCAGCCTGGGCGGCAACGACATGCTGCGCAAACTGTCGCAGGCGCAGACCGTCGCCAACCTCGGCCGCATGCTGGATCTGGTCAAGGATCGCGGCGCCAGCGCAGTACTGCTGGCGACACCGAAGCCCAGCATCGCCGGCGCCGTGTTCAACAGCCTGTCGCCCGCCGATTTCTATGCCGAGGTGGCCAAGGACAAGAAAGTGCCGCTGATCGCCGACGCGCTGCCCGAGGTGCTGTCGGATACAGCACTGAAGAGCGACCAGTTGCACCCGAATGCCGCCGGCCACGCCCTGCTCGGCGACAAGATCCACGAGGACTTGAAGAAAATCGGTTTCGCCCGCTGAGCTTTTCGCGATTGTCCTTCCCTCGCGCCGGGTTGCATTCACGCCGCCTTTCCAGTAGTTTCAGCCCCCTGCCCCACCCCCACCTGAATCGAGCTTGCCCCATGAACGCCAACGAAAATTTCATTGCCGCCGACGCCCATGTCGACGCCGCCGCGATCGCCCCGCTACCCAACTCGCGCAAGGTCTATGTGACCGGCAGCCGGCCCGACCTCCGCGTACCGATGCGCGAAATCGCCCAGAGCGCAACCGCCGACCTACCCAACCCGCCGATCACGGTCTATGACTGCTCCGGCCCCTACACCGACCCGGCCGCCAGCATCGACATCCGCAAGGGCCTGCCGCAGCTGCGTGCCGGCTGGATCGCCGAGCGCGGCGATACCGAGGAACTGCCCGACCTTTCCTCCGAATACGGCCGCCAGCGAGCGATCGACGCGGACCTGGCCGGCCTGCGCTTCGACCTCGCCCGCAAGCCGCGCCGCGCGCGCGCAGGCAAGAACGTGTCGCAGATGCACTACGCCCGCCAAGGCATCATCACGCCGGAAATGGAGTACGTCGCGATCCGCGAGAACCAGAAGCTCGACGGCCTCGAAGACCTGCTGCGCGAGCAGCATCCCGGCCAGAGCTTCGGCGCCTCGATTCCGCGCGTGATCACGCCCGAGTTCGTCCGCGACGAGGTCGCCCGCGGCCGCGCCATCATCCCCAACAACATCAACCACCCCGAGTCCGAGCCGATGATCATCGGCCGCAACTTCCTCACCAAGATCAACTGCAACATCGGCAACTCGCCGCTGGCCTCGACCATCCAGGACGAAGTCGACAAGATGACCTGGGCGATCCGCTGGGGCGGCGACACGGTGATGGACCTCTCCACCGGCAAGAACATCCACGAAACGCGCGAATGGATCGTGCGCAATTCGCCGGTGCCGATCGGCACCGTGCCGATCTACCAGGCGCTGGAAAAGGTCGACGGCAAGGCGGAAGATCTGACCTGGGAAATCTTCAGGGACACGCTGATCGAACAGGCCGAGCAGGGCGTCGATTACTTCACCATCCATGCCGGCGTGCTGCTGCGCTACGTGCCGCTGACGGCCAAGCGCATGACCGGGATAGTGAGCCGCGGCGGCTCGATCCTGGCCAAGTGGTGCCTGTCGCACCACAAGGAGAACTTCCTCTACACGCACTTCGAGGACATCTGCGACATCATGAAGGCCTACGACGTGGCCTTCAGCCTCGGCGACGGCCTGCGTCCCGGCTCGATCTACGACGCCAACGACGCGGCGCAGATGGGCGAACTGGAAACCCTCGGCGAACTGACCAAGATCGCCTGGAAGCACGACGTGCAGGTGATGATCGAAGGCCCCGGCCACGTGCCGATGCACATGATCAAGTTCAACATGGACGAGCAACTGCGCCTCTGTGGCGAAGCGCCCTTCTATACGCTCGGCCCGCTGACCACCGACATCGCGCCGGGCTACGACCACATCACCAGCGCCATCGGCGCGGCGATGATCGGCTGGTACGGCACGGCCATGCTTTGTTATGTGACGCCGAAGGAACACCTCGGCCTGCCCGACAAGAACGACGTCAAGGACGGCATCATGGCCTACAAGATCGCGGCGCACGCCGCCGATCTGGCGAAGGGCCATCCCGGTGCGCAAGTTCGCGACAACGCGCTGTCGAAGGCGCGCTTCGAATTCCGCTGGGAAGACCAGTTCAACCTCGGCCTCGACCCGGACAAGGCGCGCGAATTCCACGACGAAACCCTGCCGCAGCACGGCGCCAAGCTGGCCCACTTCTGCTCCATGTGCGGGCCGCATTTCTGCTCCATGAAAATCACCCAGGACGTGCGCGACTACGCGGCCAAACTGGGCGTCTCGGAACAGGAGGCGCTGAACAAGGGCATGGAGGTCAAATCGGTCGAGTTCGTCAAGGCCGGCAGCGAGATCTACAAGGCTTCGTAACGTAAGGTGCTCGCATTGGGGCGCTGGCGGCGCGGCGTTGAGGTTTTATCGAGCATTCCATGCGGCCCATCTGCGACTAAACAGCCAGTCACTGCAAGAAAGTCGCGACTTTTTTGCAGTTATAGTTAAAATAGCCGCATGAAGCGCATTCTTGATGATCTCGTCGCGACTGACCTTGAACGCAAGCTGGTGGTCCTCACCGGCCCGCGTCAGGTGGGCAAGACCACGCTGGCGCGCAGCCTGATGACCCGATACACCCCTGCGCAATACCTGAACTGGGATGTCGCTGACGATCGGGCGATACTGCAGCGCGCCAGTTGGGATGCCCGTTCGCGCCTGCTGGTAATGGACGAAATCCACAAAATGCCGGGCTGGAAGGCGTGGCTGAAGGGCGTGACGGATGGACGTGACCCAGAGCAAGCCCTGCTGGTGACCGGTAGCGCGCGCATGGACACCTTCCGCCAGAGCGGCGAGTCGCTTGCGGGCCGCTATTTTGCTTGGCGCCTGCATCCGATCGGCGTGCGCGAGTGGTGTGCGCACAGCGGAACGGCACCGGTCGATGCCTTGCGCCACCTGATGCGTCGCGGCGGCTTTCCCGAGCCCTGCCTGGCAACAAGCGACGAACTGGCCGATCGCTGGCGTGCCCAGTACTACACTGACTTGGTGCGCGAAGACATACTGGAATTTTCGCGTCTGCATGAAATCACCTCCATGCGCCTGTTTCTCGACATGCTGCGTGCGCGAGTCGGCTCGCCGCTCTCGCTGGCTTCAATGGCGCGCGACCTCGCGGTATCGCCCAACACGCTCAAACGCTACCTCGACATTCTGCAGGCGCTGTTCATCGTGTTCACCGTACAGCCCTGGCATCGAAATGTGGGTCGCGCCCTGCTGCAAGCGCCCAAGGTGTATTTCTTCGACACCGGAGTAGTCCGGAATGATCCTGGTGCGCGGCTGGAGAACGCAGTCGCCGCGATGTTGCTGCAGCATGTGCAATTTCGCCGCGACGCCCGCGGCAAGGAAACCGGCCTGCACTATATCCGCACCAAAGACGGCGCCGAAGTGGATTTTGCCCTCAGCGAAAACGAGGAACTAACCCATTTGGTGGAGTGCAAGCACGCCGACGCCGCACTGCATCGGCCCCTGGTTCGCTTTGCCGAGCAGTTTGCCGCCACCGAAGCGGTACAACTGGTCGCAGAACTGCGCTAGGAAGAGCAGCGCGGTCGCGTCGCAATTCGTCGCGCCGGCGACTGGCTGGCTCAGCTTTGCACATGAACCGCAAGGCAATAACGGCCGACCAAGAGTTGGCGCTGGCAAGACGGCGACCATGAACTGCCGACCCGGCTGCGGCGCCTGCTGCATTGCGCCTTCGATCAGCACCCTGGACAAGCCCGCCGGCGAGGCCTGCGTGCACCTGACGCCGGACTATCGCTGCACGCTGTTCGGCAGTTCGCGGCGCCCGTCTTGCTGTAGCGGCCTGCAGCCCTCGGTCGAGATGTGCGGCAGCGACCGCGACGCTGCGCTGGACTGGCTTGCCAATCTGGAACAGGCCACCTCGCCTCGGAGCTGATCCGACTTCTTGACACACCGGGTAGCGACGCCGTCATCGCTACGCGTGGCAGCCACCTGTCGCAGGATCGTTTCCGCTACGGGTACAGTCCAGTCCATTCTCGCCTTCGCAGTCACGAATCCAGGACGCAGCAAATTGTCGCAAGAGTCGGCCCTGACCGGACGGCGGCATCCCTGCGCCCCGAACAATTCTCCCAACATTGGCGTTCATGACCATTCTGCTATAGTGGTCACGGCAAATAATCATAACAATCAACAATATATCTCTTTAGTGATAGCGGCAGCATTACCGGCGCAATGTCGGGCGCCCAAGCTTCACTGCCAAAAGGGGGAGGGGTTTGTGACGCAAACAACGCATCGTGTCGGCGGCGATATCTTCAATGGCGCGCCGCGATTCCAAATGGCGAAATGCCCTGTGCCGCCTCTTGCCAGTCGAGTGCGGATCGCCACCCCTGAGAATCGGCGCCGGCAGGACGGTGGGAACAGGGCTGCATCGGCGCACAGGCGTAACGATTCGTCCGCAAACCAAATACTCATTGTCCGGCCGCAGCAGTGGCCAGATGCGCAGTAGCGAATGCCATTGGTTGTCCGTCTGTTGCAATGACACACCAGGCCATGCACTCGGCGCTAAGCTGGCAAATGGCGCTGACAATGCTATTGGTATTGTTTGCCAACAGCTCGATGGCGAACAAGCTTGCCACCGATGCGTCCGCACACCTGCCGACATCTACGATCGGAACCGAGAACAGTCGGCGCGATTGCCCCGTGACCGGTGACGCTGACGCTGACGCCCAACAAGCATCCCCCTCCTCAATCACGATGGCATACATCCACTGCCTCATCGAGCGGGGACATCCGGCGCTTGCCATTCTCCTGTTGCAACAACTGCTGGCGGCTGAAGAATCCAATCAGGACGCCGCATTGCTTCTGGCAGAACAACTCGGTAAAGCCCAGGTTCCTCAAGCCAAGCCCGGGGCGTCCGTACCACAAGCTACTTCACCACCAATCACAGGCTGGCTGGCCGCGGAGTTCGGACACGATTCGAATATCAACCGGGCGACGAATGCTAAAGTCATTGATATCCCCTTGTTGAATTACCGCAGTCTTGAGCTCCCCGACCTACTGGTCGAAAAACGCAGCAGCTTTGCCGGTTTGCAGGGTGGCGCTACAGCCCGCCTGTCGCTGACGCAAAACTTGGCTGCCACCGTCCACGCACAAGCAGGCTTGCGGGCAAACTTCGCCGAGACCTCATATCTGCCGCACAACTATTTTGCGTCCGCCCAACTTGACTATGCCTTCGATCCAGTAGTCATCGGCGTCGGCGCGACAGTAGCTCAGCAATGGCTCGCCAAGTATCAGTTGCTCGATCGTCGCGGCCTGAGAGCTCAAGCGACCACGAAGACCGTTGCCGGGATCCACGTCAGCGTCAACGTCGAGTCAGCCCAGAATACCTATCCGCTTTTTGAAAATCTTGCCACACGCGAAAACAGCGTCGAGCTCCGCGCCAGCTACAGCCCGTTTGGAGTACATGTCGGCGCCTACCGCGGTGAAGAAGCCTCACGCGGCGCGATCAAGGATCTCGATCGAAATTTTGATGGTTTCAGCATCGGATGGAGGTATCCACTCAGCGAGCGCTGGCGCCTCGCCGTCGATGTCTCGTCGGGCCGCTCGGCCTATACCCAGTTCAGCCGTCTTTTCGGCACCCGCCGCAACGATCGGCAACGTGATGCATCCATCGCCCTGCACATCCGGCTACGCGACGACTGGTCCATCACGCCCCGCCTCACGCTGGAACAGAACGAATCCAGCGTGACCCTGAACGGGTACCGGCGCACCCAGTATTTGGCCGAATTGAGGAAGGATTTTTGAATGGCACGCATTCGCGCAATGCTTGTTTCCGCTCTATTCATGCTGTACGTCCTGCCTGGCTGGGCCGGTGATGCCTTGCCACGGGTCGTATTTCCGGCTGGTCACGCCCTGCCGATCAACGCAGCTGGCCATGTCACGGCAGACACGGCCTTGCTGCAGGTAGAACTGCTGCCAGGACTGATCGTCAGCGCCCGGCGGGGCGCCCAATTCTCAATCGCCGCGACCGATGGCGAGTTCCGCAGCGGCGAACTGACGGTCCGGCGCGGGACATTAATCGCGCTTGATCTGCAATCCAACGTCGTCATGCAACTGCCCCCGGGGCGCTATGTCGTTGCATCGTCGCCTGGCATTGCTACCGCCATCAGCGCGGCACCTGACGAGACTGCACTCCCTTCCGGCACCCAGGCTGCGCAAGCGGCCACGGACACTCTGAGCCCCGGCTACCGTCTATCCGATGCCGTGATGACCCAGCAACAGAAGTACCTCGATTCGCTCAAAGTCGATGTTCGCGACATCAACAACATTCTGGCCTCGATTATTCGCGGCCTGGTTCCGCGACGCTGAGCACACCAGCATTCCGACTGCATTCATGTTTCATCCCTATCCATCACCATCAAGGACATTTTCATGAGCAACCTGACCCTGAACCTGACCGAAGCGCAGAACGAACTGATGCGGAGTTTCTTTGACGGACTGACGGGAGCGGGAGGGCTGTCCAGCGCCGACTACACGGCACTGGCCGATGCCCTGGAGTTCGGCACGCTGGAGGAAGTCTCG
>JAXMJU010000091.1:0-5764 GCA_034376265.1 Sulfuritalea sp. | reverse complement strand
GCCGAAGTTCATGCATTCGGGGTATTGCCAAAATAGATGTTTGCAGGGAGGCGAGTCCCGCCTCCGAGGACCGGGCTCGTCCAACAAACGGTTCAGATCGTGGCTCGCTTCGCGATCACGATCTAACCTTATTCGTTGGGGGTGCGGCTGCCCCTTCTGCGGTTTCACTTTCTGTTGGCACCCCAAGTATGGAAGGTGCACGAGACAAGGGAGTCGTAGTTAGGTTCTTTCCCGTTCTTTGCGCAGAAGGCGAGGAATTCATCAAAGCCCACGTTCGTTTTGACGATGGTGTAGTGCTCCATCATGTTCTCAATGCGACTGTCTACACGGGCGACAAAATCACAGTAGGGGGCCGTGAGATCATTCGGCAAAAGGGCGCTGAATTTTGGATAGTCCGACTCGGTGCAGAAGAAAATCCAGGGGACGGGATCGACGCTCATAGCGATACTCCTTCGGTCAATTGTGGGGGTGCGGGGAAATGAGCGAATGGTTTTCTTGGCTCATTTATTACCCGAATATCAGCGGGAGGATTTCAGCCTTGGCGGCAATAATCGCGCTGGTGGCTGCAATCAATGCGGCGTACATCGCATACCGGGCAGCGCGAGCTGCTGCGGCAGCTTCTCGGCGAGCGATTTCGTTGGCCTCTGAGGCAAGCCGGTTGGCGTCCTTGGCTATTGCTAGGGTTTCTTCCTCTCGCGCAGAACGAGAAACATCGGAGTCTTCGGCGCGCAACGTTCGCCCGGATTCTTTGAGCGCAAGCCAAGACTCGGCGGCGGCCCAGCGCGTGACGTGCAGCCCTTGCTTAGAAACCATGCGGCGGCGAACCTCTGGTTCTCCGAGCAATTCAAATTCAGTATCGAATTCGGACACTTTATGCGCTCCCTTTGAGAAGCTGGAGAGCAGCAGCAAACGCCATTAGACCCAAGAAACACGAGAAGACACGACCAAGAAAATAAAAGGCACGGTGCTTTACATTCGGCGAGCAGCGCCACATAGCGACGGCCAGCCAGGCTTGGTAAAGGAGAACGACCATGACTAACGCAAACGATAGCCAAGAGGGAATTGACGAAGACGTCTCTTTGAATATGCCTAATGCTATGGTCAAGGGAAACAACGGAATGACATACCCGAACCAGAAGAGTTTCCAGAGTCGGATTTGCCCTGTGTATCCGCGATCAATGATGTTCATGGGAACCCCCAACGTTCAAGGTGACCGGCGCTGCGCGGCTTCATCGCGCAGCGTCCAGAGAGCGAAGCGAACGGGGTCGACCGCCGGGTTGGGCCTCTGACGGACGCACTGACACAACCGCACGACAAATGCGTGGTGACGCCCGCCGGAAGCCAGGATGAAAAAGAACTGCGGGCGCTGTTACTTTTCATTCGGCTCTTGGGCGGAGTGAGAGTTGTTGGGAGCGCGAAAGAAGTACTGACCGGCAGCGAAGGCGGCAAAGAAGCAAAGAGCCAGCAACACTCTCCCTTCGCCGTAGCCGGCACGGAAGCCAGATGCTTCAATTGCGGAAACACCGATGCCGTAGAGAAATGGCGTGGCGACAAGCGCCAAGAGGATTGCTTTCACCGCGCTAGGCAAGATTAGCGGCCCCACAAGACAAAAGACTTGAAAGTCGGCGCTGGCGGCACGGCAACGAAGGCATGCGAACCGCCACCGAAGCGGCGAAGGAAGACGGCTGGGGGCAGGCAGCGGAAAAGCTCATGACTAAGAGGCCCAACGAATAGCGTTTATCCGCCGCAAAAGGCGAACGAGGAAGGCACGGGCGGTCATGGCGGCGGATAAACCTCGTTGGACTGAACCGCGGGTGGGGCGGCGATTATGGGGATTGTAAGCTTGAGGCGAGGTGAGTCAAGCGTTTGGCATGATGCTGGCAGCAACGAAAGCGCAAGCGTTCTGCGTAATCGTCACTGGCGACGTGGTGCCGGGGCGGCAAATGCGTCATGTCAGGGACGTGATTGATGGCCGCGGTGCGAAACGGCAACAGCCATCCCGGACCTTGACGCGCAAGGTCGCGACAAAGCTTGGTGATTCGCCCTCGCGGCATCACGGCGGCCCCCGCGAGAATCGAACAACAAGCGGTATCGGCACAATCGCCGCCGTCGTCACAAACGCGCCCTGGCCACAATGAGGACAACGCGCCCACTCGATCCGGTCGATGCGACGCATGAAGGCCGCCACCGACTCCACGATCACCGGATCAGGCGCCGGCACCGCGAGCGCCACGCGGGCCTGCGCCAGCTTTGCCGTCTTGCCCGCCGGTCCCAGCAGGCCGTAATGGCGGATGCGCTTGAAGCCCTTGGGCAGGACATGCAGCAGGAAGCGGTCGATGAAGGTCGTCGCCGACACCGCCAGCGTCCGCTGGGTGTGGCCCTGCGCCGAAGCGCGCACACGAAAACGCACCTCGTGATCGTCGACCCCGACGATGCGCTCGTTCGAGATCGCCACCCGGTGCGTATAGCGCCCCAGATACTCCAGCACCTGCGCCGGCCCCCCGAGCGGCTCTTTCGCATACACCACCCACTCATGGTCGTGTAGCCGGTCCAGCAGGGCGCGCCACGCGCGCGCATCGAGCGTGGTGGCCGCGGCCAGTTTGCCCTGCTCCCGTCCCGCCTTCAGTGCCGCCACGAACTTGCCGCGAAACACCCGGGAGAGGGCCTTCACCGGAAACAGGAAGCCGCGTTTGGCCGCCACCCAATCTCCCGCCGCCGTCAGCGCCCCACCGGCCACCAGGGCATGGACATGCACATGCCGCCCCAGATCCTGCTTCCAGGTGTGCAGCACCAGCGAGAAAGCCGCTGTCCCGCCCAGCCAGCGCGGATTGGCGGCGAACTCGGTCAGGGTCGCCGATACGGCACCAAACAGCGTCTCGTAGATCACCCGCGGGGCGATGCCGATCAGGCCGTTCAGATCGTGCGGCAGGGTGAACACCAGGTGAAAGTAAGGCACCGGCAACAATTCGCGTCGTCGTTGAACGAGCCAGGCCTCCTTGGCGCGGGTCTGGCACAGGGGGCAATGCCGGTTGCGGCAGGTAATGGGTTGCGCTCCATTACCTGCCTTATGGTGACCGATCCGTTGTGGGGACCACGGGCGCAGAAGGGGCCCGAAAGCTGAGCCCCGCGCGCGTGGAGCTCCCCATTACATCTTGGTCTTCAGCAATGCGATCAGCCGGTCTGGCGGGCGGAATTTGCCCTTGCGAAGGTTTGGCGGCACCATCGCCTCAATTGCCTCCAACTTCTGACTGGGGTCGGCGCGAACGTAGACCTCGGTCGTGGCCAGGCTGGCATGTCCAAGCCAGAGCGATACCTTGCGGATGTCCTGGGTGGCCTGCAGAACCATCATTGCGCAGGTGTGCCGCAACACATGTGGAGACGCCTGCTTGCTGGCCAACGACGCACATTGCTGACTGGCAGCGAGGGCATGACGTCGAAGAATGTATGCCACGCCCCATCGACTCAAGGGATTGCCGCGGGCGTTGACGAACACCTCCGGCGTTGAGAGGGCACCTCGCACCGCCAACCATGCCCGTAGTGCGGCTGCGGCTGGTTTCCATAACGGCAATGCTCGCTCTCGACGGCCCTTGCCAAGCACACGGACGCTAGCCGACTGCGCGCCCACATCGGCAATGCGCAGGCCCGTCAACTCTGACACCCGCAGGCCAGCACACACCGCCAGATGCAGCATTGCCCGATCCCGCACTCCGTCGCGGGTAGTCGGGTCAGGTGCATCGAGCAAGGCCTGAACCTCCTCTTTGTCGAAATGCGCAACCAGCCGTGTATCGGTCCGCTTGAACGGTATCGCAAGGACGCGGCGGACTTGTTCGAGCGCTGCCGGTTCGCGATGTTGGAGGAAGCGGAAGAATGATCGAATGGCCGCCAAGCGGACGTTGCGCGTCTGCGCCGTGTTGCCCCGGTCGACCTCCAGGTGTCGCAAAAAGGCTGCGATCAATGCCGCGTCCAGTTGGTCCAGCCGAAGGGCCGACGGCGCGACCTTGAGCTTGGACGCGGCAAACTCGAACAACGCCTGGAAACTGTAGGCGTAGGAGTCACAGGTGTGGTCGCTCGCGCCGCGCTGCTGACTCAGGTGATCGCGCAGGAAGGCTTCGATGTGCGGTGCGATCGAGCTCATGGCTGCTCCCCCGTCAAGAACCTCTCACCGGCGGCAGCAATATCCACGAGCAACTCGGCAGTCGTCTGCAAGTACCAGTACGTCGCATCGATGTTCACGTGTCCGAGATAGGTCGCCAACGCCACCATGTGCTGTCCGATGCGTTGACGACCCGCTGGCGCTGACTCCAACGCTCTGACGGCGAACGTGTGCCTCAGCTCGTGCAGCCTCGGTCGGTGCCCCTGCGACCCCGGCACATCCGCGGCCTTCAGCAATCTTCCGAAGACCGGGTACACCGCGGTGTACGTCAACGGCTGACCGTTGCTTCCGACGAAGACGTGGTCGCCTCCCGGATGCATGCTCAGACGCCGCTCCAGGTAACTCCCCAGGGCGGCCACGGAGGTGTCGTGCAGCGGGACCATGCGCGTCTTCTGGAACTTGGTCTTGCGAATGAGCAAACCCTCCGAAGTGACATCCCCCACGCGCAGGCCCAAAGCCTCGGACACCCGCATGCCGGTGCTGGCCAGCAAGCCGATCAGGGTGGCATAGGTCTGTGGCCGCAACGAGCCTCGTGGAGTGAGTCGGCTGGCGGCCAGCATCAGCCGGTCGACCTCGGCAGGTGAGTAAATGTGCGGGATGCGGCGAGTCTTCTTGTAGCCGAAGTAGTTTGGCGGCAGCAATTCATGACTGGGGTCTTCAAGCCGCAGTTGGCTGGCAAACTTGCAGACCGCCTGATAGCGGGCGTGCCGTTGTGCGAGCGACCGGCCCTGGCTGGCCCAGTCGATGAGCGTCGTCGCTCGGACATGTTGCTCTCCGCGGGCGGCAGCAAATCGGGCGAAGCTGCGCAGCAGGTACTCCACATTGCACATCGCAAATCCGGCCGTGCGACGCAGGGCGAGATAGGCTTCGACAGCGGTCATCATGAGTGCACCTCCGGCCACGGCTGTGCGATGCCCCGAAGCAGCGAGGTATCGACCTTGGCGTAGTAGGCTGTCATGTCCAGGCTTCGATGCCGCAGGACCAAGCCGATCTGATGGAGCGGGACACCGTGGCGCAGCATCTGCGTCGCCGCGGTGTGGCGCAGCAGATGCGCTCCCTTGGCGGGTGACTCGATGCCCGCGCGCTTTAACGCGTGCTTCACCACGGATGACACGCCGTCGCCCGACTTGAAAGGCCCGCCTGGGGCGATGCTGCGCAGGAACACCCGATCCGAACACTCGGTCTTCGGCCGGTGATCCAAGTACGCCAGCAGCGCATCGCCGACGTCCTGAGGCAGCGGCAGGCGCACTTGATAGCGTCCCTTGCCCGCGACGAGTAGCGCGCCGCCTCTCCAGTCGATGTCACCGAGGCAAAGCTGGGCCACGTCACCGGCACGCAACCCCAGTCGCACCAACAGCAGCAGTATTGCGCGGTCGCGTACCCAGCCGGGAGCGGTGCCCTCGCATGTGGCGATGAGGCGAGACACATCGTCTTCAGTGAGGCAACGCGGCAGTCGGGCAAGGCGCCAACTGGCGATAGCGGGAACGGCATCCGCGAGGTCGATGCAGGACTCTCCCGAAGCGGTCAGGAACCGTAGGAACGATCGCAACGATGTGATTCGCTTCTGGTTGGTCCCAACGCCAGATCGAGCAGCGCGGCCGGTGACGAAGT
>JAXMJU010000090.1:0-7468 GCA_034376265.1 Sulfuritalea sp. | reverse complement strand
CGACCCTGCGTCGGATGCCGCTAAGCGATTGAAGGCATTGAACATCAAGCCGCCGAAGCCCATCCTGAATCTGGATTGAGCGCGTTTCCCGCCTAGATACACACCGATTTCGGCTACCTCGCCGAATGCCTTGCGTCATGCCGCTTTCCGAGCGGCGTGTTACTTGGCGGTGTCAAAGTCGGGGCTGAACAACGTCACCATCATGGCTGCCGATGGTTCGACTACCCAGATCGATCATGTCATCGTATCCAGGCATGGCATCTTCGTGATCGAAGCAAAGAACATGAAGGGCTGGATCTTCGGCAACGAGAAGGATGCCCAATGGACTCAGTCACTTCCGGGTGGCCGCAAGTTTCGATTCCAGAATCCGCTGCGCCAGAATTACCGCCACACCAAGGTGCTGTCCGAATTTCTTGGCATCGACCATGGATTGTTCCACTCGATAGTGATGTTCTGGGGCGAGTGCACATTCAAGACCTTGATGCCCGGCAACGTGTTGAACACCGGATATACCGGCTACATCATGAGCAAGACAGCAGTCTTGTTTTCAGACTCCGAAGTGCTTCAGATCAAGGGCGCCATTCAGACCGGCAGATTGCCGACGACATGGGCAACGCGGCGGCAACATATCGATTCCGTGAAGTGGCGACATGATGACCATCATTGGGGGAAGAACTAATGCTGAGTGATTGGCGAGTGATTGGGGGCAGCTTGATTTGCTTCCGTGAAAGCTCGATCCGCCGTCCCGCCAGCGCCAACTCTTGAACCATTCACCGATAAGGACTTGGGTTGCTCGTCCATCCTTTCGTCGCGTCGCGTTCGAAGTGGGCCAGCAGCGCATCGAGGTCCGTGAGCTCGTAGCTCATCTCGACGCAGATCCGGGAATGCCAGTGCTTGCCAAATTTTGCCAAATATTCTAGGCTTGCCCCATGAGCACGATGAACATCTCCTTGCCTGATTCGCTCAAGTCCTTTGTCGACGAGCAAGTCGATCAGCGCGGCTACGGCACCAGCAGCGAATATGTGCGGGAACTGATCCGCCGCGATCAGGATCGGCTGCGCCTGCGAAATATCCTCCTGGCCGGGGCAGAATCGGCGGTGGCGGCTCCTGCCGATGCTGCCTATTTCGCGACGCTGCGCGGACGTGTCCGCCAACGCGCTCGCGGGTGAAATCAAAGCCGGTAATCCCGCGTGAATTGGCCAATCGAGATGTCGATGAGGCCATCGGTTACTACCTGGGCGAGGGGGCGGATCAAGCCGCTCTGAGCTTCATTGATGCGCTGGAGCGGGCCTACACACACATTGGCCGTCATCCGGCGACCGGATCACCCCGCTATGCGCACGAGTTGCAGTTGCCCGGCTTGCGTTTTTGGCCGCTAAGCCGCTTTCCACACTTGATCTTCTACATCGAGCATGCCGATCACGTCGACGTCTGGCGGGTACTGCATGGCCAGCGTGACATCCCGTCGTGGATGCACGAACCCGACGCGAACTGAGAATGGACTGCCATAAAAATGGCGTCGGGTTCGATAGTGTTTTGAGCGAGCGCCAATAGTCGGCGCTTGCCGGCCCCCGAAGGGGCGTTCTCGGCAGACAGGGTCCGGGACGGCGACCGACGCGCCGCCCGGTCAGGCAACAACTTCCAGCCCGCGCTTCTGCACCAGATGAAGCAGTTTCAGCGCGGTGCCCGTCGGCTTTTTCTGGCCGATTTCCCACTTCTGCACCGTCGATAGGCTGGTGTTCAGCAGGCGGGCAAATACCGCCTGGCTGACGCGCGAAGCCTCGCGGATTTGCTTGATCTGCTCGGGCTCCAGCGGTTCGACCGGGGGCAGGCAGAGGCGGTCGAATTCGCGCAGCGTCATCATGTCCATCGCGCCGGCCTTGTGCAGGCCCTTGGCCGTGTCGTGGACGGCCTCAAGAATCGCTGATTTAGTCTTGCGCATCGCAATTTACCTCCATCAATTCACCGGCACGCTGAGCCTTCGACAGGAACGGCGCCGTCAGCGACAGCAGGTGCGCCGCCAGTTTCTTCAAGGCTTCTTCCTCATCCTTGTCGATGTTGCTGCGTTCGTTCTTTGGAAAACCGAATACGAAAATCCAGCGGTTTCCCTTGTTGGTGGCGACCAGCGTGCGAAAGCCGCCACTCTTGCCTTGCCCCGTGCCGCGCAATCCGTTTCTTGTAGAGATTGCCGCCGAGGTCGGCGTCATACAGTCCGTTCGCCATTTCGCGAACGGCGGCACAAAGGCTTGCCGCGGTGAGTCCTTGATTCCGCGCCCAACGGTCGAACCATCGGGTCGTGTAGATTGCCATGCCCTGTCTCCTTGCTGTGAAGTGTAGCACCAAGTGCTATAGCGTGTGCACGCTAATCTTGATTTGCTGCGGCCTTTCCGGCTCTGCGTCAATCAGAGTGATTTGCTTCTCTGACGCTCGAATCGCCGTCTCGGACTCTGTCTGCCGGGGACGTCGCTTCGCGAGCCGGCAAGCGCCGACTCTGGAACCATCCACCGATAAAAGCTTAGGCTCCGATATTTTCAGGCCGCCTGAGCCAATGCCATGCGAATCTCGACGGCATCGAAGGGAACGGTCACCCTATCGTCTTCGGTGTGTTCGAAGTCGGCCAGCAGCGCGTCGAGGTCCGTGAACTCGTAGCGCGTCTCGACGCCGCCGGCGTGCCGATGATCGCCCTTGCCGCGTTCGTGTCGTAGCGCACGAAGCATTCGCCGGACGGCGGCAGACTACGTCCCGGACGGTGCGGGCCGTAGCTCTTCTTTCGATTGCTGACGGCGTGCAGCATCGGGCATTTAAGTCCTTGCATCCACCCCCAATTCATGCGTATGATCATACGCATCGATAGTCCGCAGGAGCTACTTCATGCAAACACATTACGACCCCGCCGCCCGGAAAGGCCGACTGTCGCTGTCCATCAATCAGGACCTGCTGGATCGCCTGGAACCCTACAAGCAGCAGATTAATCTCTCGGCACAGGCCGAGCAGTTGTTCGCGCGCATGCTGGAAGAACTGGAGAGTCGTGCCTGGGCAGATCGAAATGCCGAAGCACTGACGGCGCATGGCCGGGATATCGCCGAGACCGGGTTGGCAGGCGCCGAATTCGAACGGATCTGACGCCTTGGCGCAGTTTGACATCTACCCAAATCCCGGCACCAAAAAAGCCGAAATTCCGTATCTCGTTGCCGTGCAAAACGACCACATCACGAGTCGAACCGGGGCGACGGTCGTGATTCCATTGCGTGCCAATGCCCAGCCGGTGGAAATCATGGCACCCCTGATCGACGTTCCCGGCCAAGGGATGTTCGTGCTGTCCACGGACGAAATTTTCGCTATCGATACGACTCGACTCAAGGTTCCCGTAGGCATGTTGAGTCTGGCTGACCGGGCCAGGATCAAGCCGGCCATAGACAAGGTAATCGGCGAATATTGATTCGTTCAGGCAGCGAGAAATTACATTCTGGTGTGAGAATTCAGCCGGACATAGCCGCGATTTCCTTGTGACATCCTTGTAGCGCAGGGGCTTCATCAGCGCCGACTCTTGAACGATCCACCGATAAATGGCTGGGCTCCAATATTTTCAAGCGGCCTGAGCCAATGCCAGCAGCGTATCGAGGTCCGTGAACTCGTAGCACGACGCCGCCGGCGTGCCGATGATCGCCCTTGCCGCGTTCGTTGTCGTAGCGCACACAAAGCATTCGTCGGACGGCGGCAGACAACGTCCCGGACGGTGCGGGCCGTAGTTCTTCTTTCGATTGCTGACGGCGTGCAGCATCGGGAATTTATGTCAATCTTTGACAATATTTGATAGGATTGCCGCGAGTGGTCGCCGCCAGGCGACCGGCACAGCGAGGAGCCAACCATGGGCATGAACGTCAATCTCACTCCGCATCTTGAAGAAATGGTGCGGCAGAAGGTCAGCTCGGGGCTTTACACCTCGGCCAGCGAGGTGGTGCGCGAGGCCTTGCGCCTCATGGATGAACAGGACCATCTGCGTGAGGCAAGGCTGGCGCAGTTGCGCCAGGATATTCGCGCCGGCCAGGACAGCGGTCCGGCAACGGCATTTGATGCCGAGAGCGTCAAGCGCGAGGGACGCGCCCGGCGCCAAGTGAAGGCCGGCGCGACCAAGTCATAGGATGGCGCGCATTCTGCGCCGGCCGCTCGCCGGCGCCGACATTGCCGAGATATGGGATTACATCGCCGAGGATAGCGTCTTGCAGGCGGATGCCTGGGTCGAGTTGCACTCGGCGCGCGACATCGACGCGATGTTCGATCCCGATCCGGATGCGCCGACGTCATGAGCGGCGGCAGGCAAAGGCAGTCGAACTCCCGCAGCGTGAGCTGATCCATCACGCCGGCCTTTTGCAGCGCCTTGGCCGCGTCGTGGACGACTTCAAGAATGTTCGACTTTGTTTTGCGCATTGGATAAAGGAGTTGTGCTCGACTTAAATCGTGCGACTGGTTCAGCCGATAACGTGGGCGATGGTTTCTCGCAAGCTGCGCAAATCGGCGGTCGAAAACGCGCCCATGGTGCGGACAACAAGCCCTTGCTCGATGGTCGTGACCACGGGTTTCAGCACGGACGGCTTGATGAGGCCGGCGGCCTGCCAGTCGGCGACGAGCGCCTCTCCGAACCCGAGCGGTGTGTGCACCTGGCTGGTGTCGCCATGATGATCAGATCGCGCCGGCCGGCGTTGTAGCCGCTGCTGGACACTATGACGGCGGGCCGCTTCTTCGCGCCCGATTGGTCCGTGAAGGGGAACGGCACCAACACCACGTCGCCGAAAGAATGCGCCATCGTTACGTCCGATCGTAGGCGGCGTCTTCGTCGTTGTTCCACACTGCCGCAAAACTCGCCTCGGCGACTTTGGCGGCGGTTTGGGTGAGGCGAACGCGTCATCGACTACAAGACCGACGATCGGCAGCGTTGCGGCGATCGCTTCGATGTGATCTTCGATGCCGCCACCAGCGCAACATTTTCAAGTTCAAGTGGGCGCCTGACTGCCGCGGGTATCTATATCAACACCATGCCAGCACCGGGTCTGTACCTGGCGGCGCTCGTCGCACGGCTTGCATCCCGGCAACGCTGCGTACCCTTTCTGCTGAAGACCGATGCCGAACTGCTTGGGCGACTGGCGACACTGGCTGCCAATAAGGTAATCGTTCCGCGCATCAGCGAAATCGTGGAGTTGGGCCGGGTCGAGTCCGCTCAGCGCCGGATGCAGGAGAGGGCAAGGTCAGCGGCAAGATTTGCGTGCGCGTGAATTCATGAGTGCCGAATGATCGATTACCGGAATGTCGCTTCCCGGCCGAATAGCCGGCGGTCGAGACTGGCGATATGGGGTCGGTCAGCTTGATTTTCTTCATTGAGGTATCGAATCGCCGTCTCGCCTGCGCCAACTCTTGAACCATCCACCGATGAATGTCTGGGCTCCAATATGTTCAGGCGGCCTGAGCCAACGCCATGCGAATCTCGACGATCGATCCGTCGTCGCGAACTTCCTGTGCGTTGTCCCCCGGAAGCCGGACAAATTGTGGTGAAGTTCTTGACTGCCATGGGATTCGGGAAAACAATCCAATCAGTTCTTCGACCGGGAGAGCCTCATGAATCACAACGCGAAATGCCCAAAATGCGAAGCGACCATTTCTTTCATCAAATTCGAAGTGGTCGATATTTCCGAACACGCCCAGAACATTGCCTTGGGCGGTTTATACCTGTGTCCGCACTGCAATACGGTCCTTGGCGTTGGACTGCATCCCGAAGCGATGGTAAGCGATATCGTGGAGCGCTTGAAGGCCTAGCGGCGCGTGTGTTGGCAGTCCCGCGGGCGCACTGCTCATGTCGCGCCCTGCAGCTCCGAGCAAACGCATGACTTCGCGCTGAATCTCGCGATTCGCCATCGGCGCGCAGCGGGCTATTGGGGCGGGAACGACAACGCGGACTGAGGAGCAGGTGCCGGGGCTTGGCGCTGGCGGTACGGCGACTCGGGTGCAATTGGCGGAGCGCCCGGCGGCAGGCACCCGCGGTCGATTCCTCGCGGCCCTGCGCGGTGCTTACTCGAACGGGTTGAGCACCGGCACGCCCGTTCCACGAAAATCCTGGACGTTGCGGCTCACCACGGTCAGATCGTGGATCAGGGCGATCGCGGCGATTTGTTTGTCTATCGGATGTTCATGGTGTGGCGACATCGATCGCCCCCACACCTGCGCGCAGGCTGCGTCGAAATTCAGTATGCGGTCGGCGTAGTCGTTCACGATCAGGTCGAGCCATTTCTCCAGCCGCCGGGTTTGCGGCAGATCGCCTCGTCGCCGGATGTTTTCGAGCCCGCGCCTGATCTCTCCCAGCGTTTGCACGGCGAGGTAGAGCTGGCCGGGATCGCTGTCCCGAAAGAACTTGCGGACGCCGGGATTCGCCTTGCTTCCCTTGCGCGCTTCGCTGATGACATTGGTGTCGACCAGATACACGCCGGGTCCTAGGCGTTGCGGAAGTCGAAGTCGGCGTCCTCGCCGACGTTCGGCATACTCGCCAGCACCTCGGCGACCGAGCGCCGCTTCGGACGCTGCAGAACGGTCCGCAGGATTTCGCGGTGTTCTGCCTCGGCGCTTCGACCGTGTGCGGCGGCCATCTGCTTGAGCGCCAGGGCGACGTCTTCATCGACATTGCGAACCACGAGATTGGTAGCCATGCTTGCCTCCTTGCTTGTAATCATTGATAGCAGTGTAGCAAGGCGGTGATTGCAATGCAATCACATGGCGAAAGGCGGCGGATTCGCAACGAAAAGGGTTCGCAGCCAGATGAGGTCGGGTTCGAAATACGTTTGAGCAAGTGTCGATAGTTGGCGCTGGCGCCACGGCGTTCGACTCCCGCGCGGACGCCATGCCGGCCTGAATTCCCTTTGCTGCGCCGCTCCGCTGTCCCCCGAAATGGGGACATACAGGCTTCCTCTTCCGGCCGAGAATCGGCGACAGGTCCGGCATCCGTACCGGGCCCGACGACCATCCACGACAGGAGGACACAGCATGACGAAGCCCCGCATTTCACGCCTGACCGCGAGCATTCTCGCCACCGTCGCTTGTGCGGCGACCACGCCGGCGGCGGCGCAACCCGATCTCGATGCGCTGACGGCGACCCAGGCCGCCGCCGACCTGTGCGCCGGGAAATACACCAGCGAGGCGCTGGTGTCGGCGGCGCTGGAGCGCGCCCGCTCGCGCGCGGACCTGAACGCCTTCATCACCCTCGATGCGGCCGGCGCCCTCGAGGCGGCCCGGGCGGCAGATGCCGCGCGCGGCAAGGGCAAGGCCTGCCTGCCGCTGGGCGGCGTGCCGCTGGTGGTCAAGGACAACATCGAGGTGGCCGGCCTGCCGGCGAGCGCGGGCACGCCGGCGCTGAAGAACTTCGTGCCCAGGGCCGACGCGCCGGTCGTCGCCAAACTGCGCAAGGCGGGGGCCATCGTCATCGGCA
>JAXMJU010000089.1:0-28528 GCA_034376265.1 Sulfuritalea sp. | reverse complement strand
CTGCGTGCTCTCAAAGCTGGCGTACTGCCCGCCATCGGCGTCCATCTGCACCAGGCCGTTGTCGCCCAGCAGGGTCTGCCGACCGTTGCCGACCGTGATGCCGTCCGCGCCCATGCCGCCGACGACGGTGTTGTCGCCATTGCCCAGGGTGATGCTGTCGTTGCCGCCCGTGGTGGCGACGATGTCGGTGCTCTCGTAGCGCAGCAGCTTGCCGTTGCTGACGCCGGTCGTCGTCTCGACAAACTGGATGGCGATGTTGTCGCCCATCACCAGATGGTTCGAGGTCGCGAGGCTCACGCCGACGGAATCGACGCCGGCCCGCAACAGGTCCGCGCCCCAGCCGCCGATCAGCACCATTTCCCCGGCGCCGCCGGTGATGCTGTCGTTGCCGCCCAGGTCGATCTGCGTGCTGGTGATGCTCAGGAAGTCGCTGCCGTCGGCATCCATCTGCACGATGCCGTTGTCGCCCAATACGGTGCTGCGTCCGGCCGTCGCGGTGTCGCCAATGACGATGGTGTCGACACCCATGCCGCCGACGACGATCTGGTTGCCCTGCCCCAGCGTGATGTGGTCGTCGTCGCCGGTGGCGGCCACCGTGTCGGTGGTTTCGTAGCGCAGCACGGCGCCACTGCCCAGCCCGGTGCCAGCATCGACGACGTAGGTCACCTTGGCATTGTCGCCCAGCACGACGTGGTTCGCCGTCACGCCAGCGCCAACTCCTGCAATGATCGTGTCCTTGCCCCAGCCGCCGACGATGACCATGTCGCCACTGCCGCCGGTGATGCTGTCGTCGCCGCCCAGGCCGGTCTGCGTGCTCTCAAAGCTGGCGTACTGCCCGCCATCGGCGTCCATCTGCACCAGGCCGTTGTCGCCCAGCAGGGTCTGCCGACCGTTGCCGACCGTGATGCCGTCCGCGCCCATGCCGCCGACCACCGTGTTGTTGCCATCCCCCGCGAGCAGCATGTCGTTGCCGCCGGTCGAGGCAAGAATGTCGGTCGTCTCGTAGCGGGTCACGGCGCCCGTGGCGTTGACGTTCAGCAGTCCGTTGTCGCCGAAGAGGATGTCGTTGCCCGTCCCGACCACGATGTAATCGCCGTCGAAGCCGCCCGCTGTCGGGTTGGCAAGCGCGCCGCCGCCATTGGCGCCACCGAAGACGATGTTGCGGCCTTCGCCCGCGTCGACGAAGTCGTTGCTGCCAACCGCGATGTCCACGGTGCGAATCGTTCCGATCAGGTGCGCCAGTCCGTCGGTCTTGTCACCCAGGCCGCCCCAGCCGAGCACCTGGACCACATTGCCGGTGGCATCCTGGTACTCGACACGTCCGCGATCGCCGAAGATGATGTCGTTGTTGCTGCCGCCCTTGATGTCGTCCTTGCCCTGGCCGCCGAAGATCACCAACGGCAGCGAGGAAGCCGAAGCATTGACGGTGTCGTCGTCGGTCCATGCCGCTCCGGTGTAGTCGTGGTCGTGCGGTCCCTGCGTGTTGACGGCGAAGAACTCGTCGGTGACGGAACTGAGTGTCACGGTCACCGCGTCGTTGCCGAGGCCGGTGTTGAGGGACGTGAGGGTGCGCACGTCGAGCCCGCCGACCTGCGGGCCGGTGTCTTTGCGCGTGCTGGTAACGGATATCACGTCGTCGGCATAGCCGCTCCAGATCGAGACGCCGCCGGCATAGGTGCCGCCGTTGCCGAGCGTGTCCAGGCCCGTCGTTGTGTAATTGATGTCGACGGGTGCCAGGCCATGGACCTGATTCTTCGTCACCACCACCCCTAAATCGGCCACACGTGAACCCGCATCGCTCACCATCAGCGCATTGGTACCCGCGCCGGCGTCGATGTTGAGCAGGCCGCGTACGCCGTCGAGCGTGCCGCGCATCGCCATGGTGCCGGCGAAAGTCGTCGTGTCAGCACGCGTTGCGGTCACCGTGTAGCTGTAGGCGCCAGCCGCCGTCACCGCACCCGCGGTATCCTTGCCATCCCAGGCCGGCGCATAGGCGCCCGCCGCCGTTGCACCCAGCGTCAGCGTCCGCACGACGCTGCCGGCCGCGTCGCGGATGTCGACGCTGACCGACGTCGCTGCCTCGGCGAGTTCAAACTGCAGCGCCGGCTGGTCGTCGCCGCTGAAGTTCACTACGTTGCCGGCGAGGAAGCCACTCACGTTGGCGACCGTGCCAACGGCGCTGAACGTCGAAACGATTCCGGCAAACGTCGTCGTGTCGGCACGCGTGCCGGTCGCGGTAAAGTTGTAGGCGCCCGCCGCAACCAGCGCGCCGGACGTATTCGTGCCGTTCCAGGTCGTGGAGCCCGCACCTGCGGCAGTCGCGCCAAGCGAGATCGTCTTGACCAGCGTACCGCTCGTATCCGTCACATCGATCGTGACTGCGGTGGCTGCCTCTGCCAGGCTGAACGCAAGGGTCGGCGTATCTCCACTGTTCATCACGAACGAACTCACGGTGCGCTTACCGGTCACGGTGTAGGTGTAGGTCCCCGCCGAAACCAGGTTCCCGGCCGTGTCTTTCCCGTCCCATGCCTGGGAATAGTCGCCCGCCGCGGTTGCACCCAGTGCGAAGGTCCTGACGATCGTGCCGCTCGAGTCTTTAACGTCGATGCTGACCGAAGCCGCTGCCTCGGACACCCTGAACCCGAGGTCGGCCGTCTCGCCGCTGCGTAGGGTGACCAGATTGCCCGTGTTCACGTTCGCGTTCGACGACACAATGACCCGGTCGTTGCCGGCCGCAGTATTCAGATTCGTGACGGAGCTCGTGCCCTGTACGTTGAAGATGTCGTTGCCGGAACCCAGGGTGACGTTCAGCGTCTCGACCCCGTAGTAGTTGATGCCGTTGTGGCGGGTGGCCACGTCGACCGATGCGGTGCCGGCAGTGTTCGTCAGCGACGAGGTGTCGACTGCAGTCACCGCCTTGCCGCGGTGTTCGCCCTGGAAGGCGATCGTGACCACGTTGCCAACCCGTGTCACCGTCACGTTGTTCGTGTAAGGCCTGGAATTGTCGTTGCGCGGGTTGAACGGATCGAGGATCGAGCCGTTCGGGTTCAGGATCGGGTCGAGCGCAGTGCGGATCTCCGCCGCGGTCGCATCGTGGTCGATGGCGGCCGTCGTCTGGCTGAGCACGGTCGTGCTGCCCGGCTGCGGCACATTGACGGTGAGCTTGAAGCTGCCGCCGTCGGCGTTCACCGCGAAGGTCTGGACGTTGTTCACCACCGGTGCAAGGGAACCCTCATGCTTGGTGGTGACTTTCAGGTCCACCGACTCGTTGTCGTAGGCAACCAGGCTGGTCAGCGGAATCTCCGTGGTGACGTCGCTGGCGTTGCGCGTCTCCATCCACACCAGCTTGGGCATGTCCTTGCCCGCCATGGTGCCGGTGAAGGTCATCGCATAGGTGATTGCGTGCGCCTGGGTTTCGCCCGCCGGGATATCGCGGCTCACCTCCGAGACGATCAGTTCGGTCGTCCCGTATAGCGTTTGCAGCGCAGTCTGGATGTCGGTCACGCCAGCCGTCGTACCCACCGCATCGTAGGACACTGTCTGCGTCGCGCCGTAGGGCGCGCCGCTGACATACAGCGTCGGGTCGAGGCCGAGGCGGAAGGTCCCCGACTTCGCCTGCACGCGGATGGTCTGCACTTCCGCCACGGTGGGCATGTCGAGGCCGGTCAGGGTGCTGGCCGTCAGCGTCGCCGTGTTGGCCTTGGCGTCGCCGGAATCGATTACGTTCAGCACATCGCCCGTATTGCCGCCCTGGTCAATCGCCAGCAGGCCGGTGATCTGGTCGACGACGTTCAGGTCGCTGCCGACATTGACGATGTCCGCACCCGTGCCGGTGTCGACGAAGGTGTGGCCGCCGATGGTCTTGAGCGTGATCGTGTCGTTGCCGACGCCGCCGGTGACCGTGGTCGAACCCAGGTGGGTGGACTCGATCGTCAGGCGATCATTGCCGGAACCCAGCATCAGGTTGAACTGCTCCAGGCCCTGGTAGCTGATGCCGCCCTTCACTGCCTTCCCGGCGACAATGGTGTCGCCGCCCATGCCGAAGCCGGTGAGGCGGCTATCGGTCAGCACGCCGGCGTCATCGGACACGCTGCTGCGGTTGAAGGCATTGAGCACGTCGACCTGGTCTTCCTCGATGACGAGGAAGTTGCGGTTGACCGGGGTGATGAAGTAGCCCATGTCGTCCTGAGTCAGGTGCCCCGCGGTGATCGGCCAGTCCGTGGTGAAGGTTGCCGTCTCGTACTTGATGTCCGAATGGTACTTGGTGCCGACGTCGATCTGGTCGGCCAGGCCGAGAATGACCTCCTTCAGCGTGTCGCCGGTCCTTACGACATAGGTGTAGTCGGTTGCGGAGCCCTCGCCTGACTTCTGGAGCGAAATGGTCCAGCTCTGGCCCGTCGTGACGGCCACGGTCGAGGCGAACTTGATTTCGGCCAGCGACCAGTCGTCGCTGGTGGTGCTCGCCGGCGTACCGGTGACGTTGCCGTTGCCCTTGCCGGTCGTGAAACCGAATGTGAAGGCCGAGCCCCGGGTGATTTCCATCAGGTGGCCGGTACGGGTCACGCTGTAGCCGCCAGTGACGAGTTTCTCGGTCAGGCGTTCCGCCACCTTGTCGAGCGTCAGTGCGTCATCGGCCGTGGCGCCCGCGGGCCTGCTGCCGGCAGTGTAGGTGTAGAGAGTGCCGTTGGCATTGATCTCCCAGACGCTACCATTGAAGACGTCGCCCTTCAGCACGACGTCTGCGCTGGAGTAGAGCGTGCTGGCGTCGCCCTTGCCGCGAACGCTGTAACCCGTTCCAGCGGTTTGCGACACGCCGCCCACCGTGAGACCGGTGACCTGCACCGTGCTGGTGCCATCCTCGGCCTTGATCGCCAGGGTATCGCCTTTGAGGCCGCCCAGCAGCAGGTCCATCGGCGTGCCCACGCCCGGCGAGTTGATCACCGTGATCTGGTAGGCGAAGTCGTTCATGCGCGGATCGAGGCCTGGCATCTCGCCGCGCGCAGAATCGACGTGCGTGATATGCGTATCGGTCAGCGTACCGACCTGGACGGACTGACCCTGAACCGTGGCGGTCGTCGTGCCGAAGCTGGTGATCGTGCTGTTCGGCAGCACCCAGTTGGTTTCGCCGGCCGTCATGAACGGCTCGTTGAGCGCGCCCACGTCGGAGTACTGCGCCCCGCCGTCGATGATCAGCGGGCCGCGGATGGTATTGATCCGCTCGCCCATCGCCGGGAAGACCTTGAGGTCGTGGCCTTCGAGGATCTGGTCGTCGCGCGCCGTCACCGTCACCGTCTGCTGCCTGTTCCAGCCATTCCAGTCGGCCGCGTTCTGCGAGAACACCAGCTGCGAGGTGATCTTTCCGCCCGCTGTCGACGCAGGCAGCATCACGGCCGGCGCACCCGCGGCCAGGACCGTGTAGCTCGCCGTCATGGCGCTCTGGTCGGCATTGGCCACCGTCAGGACGAGGCCGGTAAGCGAGGTGCGGAGGGTGGTAAGCGGCCGCAACTGGTTGTACAGACCCAGCGTGACGGCTCCCAAATCATCGCCATACTGGACGTCGTAGAAGTAATCGGCGCCGTTCAGCGTGATCGTCCAGCGCTCGCCCTGGGCTACCTGGCCCGAGAAGTCGAGCTCGACTTTCGATGTCGTGAGTTGCGAGATCTTCGCGCTGCCGTCCGAGTAGGGCAGGACGGAGAGCAGCGCTGTAAAGGAAGTGTGATCACCCGCATAGCGGCTCACCGTCAGCGTGCTGCCGCTTGTAGTCACGGTGTAGCCCACGTTCGCCGTGTCGATGACGCCCTTCAGACCGACGGCGATATCCGAAAGGGAAGTACTCGCCGCAGTAAAGTTGTAGTTCACGTCATTCAGGGTAAGGCGCCAAACTTGGCCGATCACCGCCGTGCCGCTAAGCTCGACCTTCGCCTGCGGCGTCGCCGTATCCACCTGGATCGACTCGGTCTGGCCGTAGTTGTCGCGCGCCGAGAACGCCAGGTTCGAGTTGTAGGTGGCGGTTACCTGGGGCACGACGTCCAGCGTGACAGTGTCCGTCGGCGCCTTGCTGAGGACGACCTGGAAGGTATCCGAGTTCGAGGTGTAGTTCGGGAATTCGGCGTCAAGGTTGTACTCGATGTTGAACCTGTCGGTCGCCCCGACCGCCCCGGTAAGCGTCTTGTCGAGCGTGTAGGTCTTCGTCGCCGCGTCGTAGGCGAGGATGCGCGCGCTCGAACCCTTGTTCGCCCCGCTGGTCAGCGTGACCTGCTTGCCGACCAGGCTGATCGCGTCCTTGTTGGTATCGTGCCGCTGCAGCGAGAGGTTGAGATTGTAGGATTGACCCGCACCGAAGCCCACGTAGCCATCGCTGGCGAAAGGATTCGGTTGCAGGTAATGCCGCTGCGCACCGACTTCGACCGTATAGGTGCCGACAGTGCTCAGTTCATAGGTATGGATCGGGTCGGTCGCGAGCGTGCTGCCGGCGTCCGGCACCGGTGCCGCCGGATTCGCCGCCAAGAGGTTGACCACGACACCGTTCGAATCGCGCAGCGTCAGCACCGGGGTGTCGACGTAGGCGTAGTTCTCGACAACGGTCGTCTGATAGGTGTACCACAGCACGGGTCCAACGAACGGATCGTAGTAGTAGACCGGAACGTCGATCACGGTATCGTAGCTGGCGATGCCGTTCATGACCTTGCCCTGATCAATGTCGAGCACCGCCTTTACCCGGCCGCCGCCCTGCGAGCGGTCCTGCGTGAAGCCGGTGAACCATGCGTCTGCCTTGATCACGACCCTGATGTCCGCACCGGTGCCCGTCGCGGTATAGATCCCGCTGGCGTTGATCGCCGTGCGCATCTTGGTAGCCACGCCGTTGATGTTGTCGGTGGCACCGACCGTCGCGTTGTAGGTGATGCCATTAAGCTTCACCGACCAGATGTCGTTCGGCGTTACCGTACCCGCCAGGGTGAAGTTGTACTCGGTCAGGCGCTCGGAGGCGGCAAGGCTGCCAACCGCGGGAGCGGTCGTCGACTGCGCGGCAATCCGGTCGATCCAGGTTCTTTGGGAGATCGTGACGAAGTCGTAGTTCGTATCGTGGAACTTCGCGACGTTGGTAGTCGTGCCGTCGTTGACGTAACCCGCGGAGCCCGCCAGCGCAGCGGCTACCGTGGCACTGTCGGCGATGCTGCCCGAGACGTTGTAGTTGGTCAGCCCGTTCGTGCCATCCAGCAGGATGATCCAGGTATCGCCCTCGTTCGAACCGCTGTCCAGCGTGACTTCCTGCTTCCAGCCTACCTTCGCTTCGCCGCCCAGCACCGGGCGAACCAGTGGCGCGGCAGCGGTGATGCTTCCGGTCGCCGTGAAGCCCGACGTTGCACCCTCGCCCGTGACGGCGATAACCCAGGTTCCGGTCGCGGCCTGCATTGCCGTGGCGTGGTAGGCACTATTGCTGTCAATCAGCGCCGCCAGCCTCTGGGCAACGGTTTGTGCATTGACGGCATCCGCGCCCGTACCGGCGACGTAGCTGAACGTGACTGCGGATCCGGTAGTCGGCGTCAGCGTGACGTTCCAGGTTTCGCGCGCCGCGACGGTGCCGCCGATCTCGATCGCTTCGGTGTAGGCGGTCACCACGCTGGCTGCCGTCGCCAGCGTCATATTCGACGTGATGCCCGTCGTTGCGCCCTGCTGCAGGACATGGATCACCTTGCTGCCCGTGGCGCCCGTGATTACCGTCGCATAGCCGCCACTCGCGTCGATGGCGGTCGAGAGGCCGGTGGCTACATTGTCGAGCCAGTCGTTGTTGGTGCCGGTGGCGACGTCGGCCGTCGTCGCCGTGTAGTTGAAGTAGACCGGCGAGCCCGAGGCCGTGGTCAGCGATACCGTGTAGGTCTTGCCCGCGGCTACCGTGCCGGACACCTGTATGGCCTCGGACCAGGCAGCGGCGTCGGACGGGTTCGCGCCGAGCGTGGTGAGCGCACTGAAGCTGCTGGTGCCCGAGGCGCGCAGGATCGTGATGGTGTCGTTGCCAGACTCGATGGCGATGTAGTCGGCCGAGCCGTCGAGCGCCAACTGGAGTGCCGTCGTCACGGTGGCGAGCGTATCCGTGCCGGTCGCGACGACGCCAAAGGTTTCGTAGATCGTGCCTCCTTTGAGGCCTGCGGCCCAGACCGTACCTGCCGCCGCCGTGCCTGCAACCTTGATCGTCTCGGTCCAGGTTGAGGCGTTCGACAGCGTGGCCACCGGCGCCGTCGTCGAGACCGTTGTCGCCGAGGCATCGATGCGGAACAGCGTGACGGTGTCGTTACCGGTCGCCACCGCGCGGTAGTTAGTACCGGTGACCGCGCCGGCCAGGCCCGTTGCGTTCAGGGCCAGCGTGGTATCCGTGCTGGCCGCCGCATAGCCGAATGTCTCGTAGGCCGAACCGCTCTTTGCGGACAGAGCCCAGGCCTTGTTCGTGGCCACCGTTCCGGACAACTTGACGGTTTCCACCCAGCCGCTTGCGTCCGCGAACGCAGCAATCGGATTCTGTACCGTCGGCGTGAAGGCTGTCGCAGTATTGCGCTTGATGACCAGCGCGGAAACGAGATTGGTTGCCGCGGTCTGGTCCTTGTCGTACGACGCATCCACCGCGGAGAAACCGGTAGTGACGGTGTCGGCGTTGATCGCGGTCTTCAGCGCGGACAGCACGGCCGACAGATTTGCTGTCGTTGCGTCGGCGACGAAGCTGTAGAAATTCATCGCTGCGCCATTCGGCAGGCCGATGGTCCAGACCTTGCCCGCTGCAACGGTACCCGAGAGTTCCACGTAGCCGGCCGCATTGGTCAGCGCGGCGCTCGTGGCGCTGCCCGTCGAGGCGACGGTGACGGCAGTGATCTTGGTGGTCGCGACGGAGTTGTCCGCGCTGAACAGCGTCAGTTCCGCCCCGTTGGCCTTGGCGAAGAACAGGGCGTCGATGTCCGCATTGATGATCGCCTCCAGTTCGGCAGCGGCGTTCGTCGCGGTGTTCGCCCCGCCGATTGTGAGGGCGGTCGCGGTGTAGATCTTGGTCGACGCGGTGCCGTAATTGACCGTCACGGTCCAGTCGTTCCCATCTGCGATCGTGCCGCCGACGGTGACCGTGTTCGACCATTCGGCGATGTCCTTCGCCGTGCCTCGGTCGAGGCTCATCGTCAGCGCGCCGGTGCCCGTATTGACCACCGTGAGCGTGTCGCTCGCCACATCCGCGGTGGCCGCATAGTTCGCCGTACCGATCGCACCGGCAAGGCCGGTCAGCACATCATCCACAGCGGTAGTGGTCGCCACGAACGAGTAGTAGTCGGTGGCCAACGCGCCCCGCTTCAGCGCCACCGTGAACACGTCGCCGACGGCCACGGCGCCCGAGAGCTTGGAGGTGGCCGCGATACCGCTGGCGCCGGACACCGAAGCTGCCGTGCCCCGCGTCGTGCTAACCGTGAAGCTGGTACCGGCATCGCTGACCACCGTCAGCGTGTCGCGGGCGGCGTTGACCGTGACGGCGTAGCCGCTGCCCGTGACGTTGATGGCGGCCGCCAGGCCGTCGAGAACATCATCGACCAGCGCGGTCGTCGCCTCGAAGCCAAAGACCTTGGCCGCCCCCGTCGCCGGGACCAGCGTCACCGAGTACACCTCGCCTGCGCTCACCGTGCCGGCCATCTGATAGGTGTGTGCAGAAGTCCCGGATACGACGCTGGAACTGCCGCGCGTGGTTGCCACCGTGAATGCATTGCCCGCATTGTTGAGGAGGACGATCGTGTCGGTCACGTCCGCGCTGACAAGCGCGTCATAGTCGGCGCCGGCGTTGACCGCGGCCGCAAGGCCCGTTACCACGTCGCTCGCACTGGTCGTCGCCGAGTGGTAGGTGAACGACTTGATCGTTCCACTCGTCGTCTCCTTGACGGTCAAGGTGAACACCTGGTCTGCTGTCACCGGCCCGGCGATGCGTACCGTAGCATTCCCGGTGGCCGACGCTGCCACCACGCTACCCTGTGCAAGTTGGGCGCTGAAGGCGGATTCGTACTTGGTCGCGATCGTCAGCAGACCGTTGGCGCGCGTCGCGTCGGCGTTGAACGAGGCTTCGTACTGGGTATCCGCATCGATCGCGGTTTCGAGCGCCGTGAGCACTTCGGTGATGGTCGGAACCGCGTCGGCTGTGGCGTTGAAGTAGGCGTAGCCGGCCGTTGCGCTGGTCGCCGTGCCGAAAATCTGCGCAGCGCGCGTGCCGCTGAGGCTGAGGTCGTCGCCCGCCGTGGTAGCCGTAAGGACGATGTGATTGGCGCCGTCATCGCTGGCCACCAGCTTGCCGTTGAGTGTGCTGTTGGCGGCGATCCTGGTGTTCAGCTCGGCGACCAAGGTCGCCGTCGTGTAGGCGGTCCCGTTGCTGATCGTCAGGTTCTGCGCCGCATTCGACCCCAACGTGACCGTCAGCGTCCGGTCGGAAACTGTGGAGCCCGACAGCGCCGCGGGCGCCGTAATCGTTCCGGCAAGCTCGGCGAAACGATCCAGCGTCACCGTGTAGACCTGGCCGGCAGTCGGCGTATAGCCGAAGGCAAGCGACTTGGTCCAGGCCGAGGCGTCCGCGTTGGTGCCCGCCGATGTGCCGCTCACGCCGTAGGAAATGGTGACGCCGTTCGTGTCGGCGATGGTCAGCGTGGCGCCGCTGCGAGTTGCCGTGTAGGTATTGCCGGCGGGCGCCTTGTTGTTGATCGCGTCCATCAACGCCTCCGCCACTTCGCTGAGGGTCGAGGCGTATGCTGTTGTCGTACCTGTGGTGCCGGTCGTTCCTGCGGCGCCCGCCACGTAGGTCGCGGTGTACGCCGATGCCGTGCCGGCGTTGACGGTCACGACGTAGGTCTCGCCGGCCTTGTAGGTGCCGGTCAGCGCAAGGGTGGCGCTCGCCCACTTGACCTTGGAGGAGTCGTCCTGCACCTGGGTGCCGGTGACCGTACCGCTGCCGCTGCCGCTGCTGCCGATGGCGACGGTGAAATAGTGGTTCGTGCCGCTGTCGGCGACGTGCACCGAAGTGCCGACCACGGTGGCCGTGTAGCCGGCGGATGCGGGCTTGGTGGTATTGACCTTGTTCGCCAGACCCGTCGCCACATCGGCGAGGTCTGTAGTGGTCGCCGTGAAGGCGTAGGCCGTCGATACTCCGCCCTGATCCCTGAGGGTGAGTGTCCAGACATCGCTGCTGGCCACCGTACCGCCAAGGCTGACATCGGCCTGCTGGTAAAGCGCGGTGGTATCGGCCTGCAGCGCGATGCCGCTGACCGTGCCGGTGCCGCTGCCGCTGCTGCCAATGACGGCGGTGAAATAGTTGTTCGTGCCGCTGTCGGCGATGCGCACCACCTGGCCATACTGCGTGGCTGTGTAGCCGGCGGATACGGGCTTGGTAGCATTGATCTTGGCCACGAGACCCGCCGCCACATCGGCGAGGTTGGTGGTCGTCGCCGTGAAGGCATAGGCCGTCGATACGCCGCCCTGATCCTTGAGCGTGAGCGTCCACACGTCGCTGATGGCTACCGTGCCGCCAAGGCTGACATCGGCCTGCTGGTACGCCGAGCGCACCACGGCGTTGGTGATCCGCGCCTTGCCGTCGGCAGTTTCGCCGCTTTCCTTGACTGCGACGGTGAAGGTCGAGCCGCTTGCGGCGACGAGGTTCACCGTATTCGACGAGGGCGTATGCGTGGCCGTGACGCCGGATGTGCCCACGGCAGGAATAGCAGCCGTCAATCCCGCCGCCACCGCATCGACACTGGTCGAGGCGGCGGTAAAGCTGTAGTCCTTGCCGCTTACCGTAACGGTCCACACATCGCCGACCGTCACGGTGCCCGAAAGCACCAGGTCGGCGCTGGTCAGCGGCAACACGCCGCTGCCCTGCACAGCACCCTCGCGCAGCACCACGGCTGCGTCAGTCATGCGATGGCTGATATCGAACCAGAAGCCGTTGGCGTCGGAAAGCTGGATCGTCGTCGGATCAGTGGACGAGACGGCGCCCGTGTAGGTCGCTCCGATGGTGATGTCGTTGCTGTCGGTGGTTGTCCGGCTGGTGATCTTGCCGACGAGGCCCGAGGCAATGTTCGCCAGGCCGGCGCCCGCCGTCCCCGCTTCGGCGGTAGCGTCTGTGGCGCTCACCGTATAGGCGTAGTCCAGGCCGTCGAGAGTCAGGGTCCAGACGTCGCCCGCCTGCACCCGGCCCGACAGCTGGATGTCGGCACTCGTGTAATAGGTGTGGCCCGGCGATTCCGCCTGTGTGGTCCCAGTCGTCCCACCCGGCTGCGTCAGCATGGCCGCGGTAACCGTGAACGAGTAGCTGTCGGTGCTGCCGTCGCCGGAACCGCTGATCTTCACGTACGGCGTGCTCGATTGGATATCGACGCCATTGCCGACCTTCGGATCGAAGAATGTGTACCAGTTGCTGGCCGCATCGACATTCTGGACGCCGTCGCCAAGCTTGAGGACCGGCTTCGTTTCGAGGACGAAGTTCGCGGTCTTGTGGCCCTCGATCGAAACCTGCAGGTCATAGTCCACCCCGTTCGGCAGACCGTTCGAATTGCCTGCCAGCGGGATCCAGTTGGTCACCTCGACGTAGTAGTCTCCTGCCACGGTAAAGGTGTAAGCGAGGAAATCGTCCAGCCAGGTCGTGCTGCCGCCGGCGCCCATCAGCGGATCGTACGGATTCGAGTAGCCCTGGCCGCGTGCGATCAGCGAGCCGTCGCCCTTGTACAGGTTGAACTGGCTCGCCCAGAAGATGCTGTCGTAGTAATCGAAGCCATGGTCGATGTCGAAGGTCGCATCGACGCCGCCGCCGCCCGCCGTCAGCATGTCGGAAGTGACGCTGAACTTGTAGACGTCCGTCTGCCCGTTGCCGGTGCCATGGATCGTGATGTGCGGCTGCGTGGTCGCCGCAAGAATATCGGCGTTGTCCTGCATATTCCAGGTGTCGATCTCGATCGACTGCGCGGTGTAGACGGAATCGTGCGTACCGGCCGCTTCATTCAGCTCGGAGGCGCCGAAGTTGGCGACGAACTGGGTCAACGTGGCGACGGCGACATTGGATGCCGCCAACGGCCCTCCGCCGCTGGTAATCAGCTTGGCGGCCAGTGCGTCTGCCACCGTCTGCAGCGTGTCCGAACCGTTCGATGCCGTCGTGTAGCTGTAATTCGTGTCGTTCAGCCGGATCGTCCAGACTTCGCTGCTGCCCACCGTGCCGCCGAAGGCAACGGTCGGATTGCGCCAGGCGGAGGCGCCGCTGATCTCGGCGGTGCCGCTGATCATCTTGGCGGTAAAGCCGCTGCTCTTCGCGACCGTGACTCCGTTACCGGAAGTCGGGTCGGAAACCATGTAGTCGGGGCCCAGTTGCGTCGTGAGCGCCGTCTTCAGGCCGGCAGCGACGTGGGAGAGGCCGTCGTTGGCGACTGCGGTATACGAGATGTTGGTGCCTTCCACCCGCAGTGTCCAGATGCTCCCTGCCAGGACAGTCCCGCTCAAACGAACATCGGCCTGGGTCCAGACCTGGGTACCGCTGACGGTTCCCTTGCCCGCCGATACAGTCAGGGCGGAAGGGCTCTCGGCAATCGAGAACTCCAGCGTTACGGCATCGGTGGGAGTGGTAATCTGCAGTGCAAGGCCCGAGCCGGCGGTGCTGGTGACTTCGCCGCCGCCCAGGAAGACCAGGTCGGTTGGCTCAGTGACGCGGGTGTCGCCTCCCGACTGGGTCACGAGGACGCCCGGTGCGTCCTTGTCGGTCACGGTGACATCCATTGACGGCAGTGCCGTCATCTCGCCGTTCTTGCCGGCGACATACTTGAAGGTCGACCCACCGAGGTTGAGCGTCCAGGTGTCGCCCGCGCCCACAGCACCCGCGGGGATCTGCACGGTCACCTTGCCGAAGCTGCCTGACACCGTGGTACCGGCGATCGTCGCCAGCGACGCATTGGACTGCGCAAGACGCGCGGTAAACGCCGTAACCGTGGCGTCGCCGGTAAGCCGGAGGAATGGCGTACCGGTGACGTCGGCGGCCGCCGTCACGCCGGAAACGGCATTGGCGTCGTAGGCACTCTTGAGGCCATTCACGACGGCGGCAAGGGTTAGCGCATCGCTATTGGAGCCGGCCACGTAGCTGGCCAGCTTGCCATTTACCGACAGCGTGTAGGTGTCGCCCGCGGTGACCGTGCCGGTCGGCGTGACGTCCGCAATCTTGTAGGCGGATTCCGCGTCGGAGATAGACGTGATGCTGCCATCCGGGCTGGTCGCCGTGAATGCTGCCTTGCCGGTAATCGTGATCGTCGAGCCGGTGACGCTTGCCGTGTACTGGCCGGTCAGGTCGCCCGCCACCTTGGCGCCGAGGCCGCTCGCCACGTCGTCGGTATCGAGGCCATAGTATGCGTCGACGCTGGCATCGGCCACCTTGTGCAGGATGCGCGCGAACTGGGTGCCCTGGAGCGCGGCGCCGGTATCGGCGGCAACCACCTTCACCAGCCGGGGCTTGGACCAGTAAGTCGCATCGGCTGAGTTGCCGGTGGTGAAGGTCAGCGAGGAAATCGGCGTGCCGCCCGAATCCTGCGTAATCACCTGATCGATACCGTTGTCGTCGGGCTGGACGTCGAGTTCGAGGACGATGTCCGAGGTGGGCTCGCGCGTCAGGGTGAGGTAATACGAATCGGCGTTCGCCCCGAGTGTCACCAGGCCATCCTGATTGACGATCACTTCGCCATTCAGCGCCGGGGTGATCACTACGCCCGCCGCGTCGTCGTCGAACACCTCGACTACCGGGGATGGTACCGCCAGTGCATCGTACTCGCCGCCATCGGAGATGTCGGCGCCCTGCACCACCGTGTGCTGGATGTTGATCACGCGGCGGCCTTCGGCGAGGACGTCGGCGGGTGCCGTGACCGTGATGATCTGCGGAATGAACCAGTTGGTCCGGTCGAAAAGCAGCGTGGTGCCGGCTTCGCTGCCGTTCAGCGCGATGCCCTTGCCGCCCGCCAGAGACTCGGACTGCTTGATTGCGCTCGGCGAGGCGGTGACGCGGACGTCCTCCCGCGGCGAGCGCGTAAGCACCACCGAGTACTGCGACCGCACCAGGGTGTTGGTGGTGTTGCCTTCGAACACGCGCAACAGCCCTCCCAGCATCGTCAGTGCGATGCCGGCGGACTCGTTGTCCATGACGCTGGCAGAAATATCCGGGACAAATATGTTTTGGTAGCTGGTGTCGGTCGAATTCGCCGTCGGGATGCTCAGGTCGATCATCCCGCTGTGGCCGAGCAGGTCGTTGCTCACCACGTCGATCGGCTCGCTCGTCAGGTTGCCCGCGACGTTGAACGTGTCGCTGCCCTTGCCGCCGATGGTGCTGACCGTCGCCCCCTCGGGCGTGCTGGCGATGAAGAACTGGTCGTTACCCTCCAGGGCGTCGACCACGATGTTCTCGATCGAGGCATAGGTCACGAACAGTCCTGCCCCGTACACGCCGGTGTCGGTCACCACGAACTTGTCGGCGAATTCCGTACCCACCACGATCAGCGTGTCGGAGCCGTCGCCGCCGTCGATATGCACGGGCGCGTTCACCGTGTAGGTGATCAGGTCCTTGCCCTTGCCGCCGTTGATGTTGGTAATCGGCTTGAGCGGGTCGTTCGGGTCCACCGCGACGAAGGCGCGCACCGTAAAGGTGTCGTCATCTTCCTCGCCGTAGAGGAAGACATTGGCCTTGTTGTGGTAGATCGTAAATGTGTCGTTGCCCGCGCCGCCGTGCATGAAGGCGTCGAAGTTGACGCCGTTGCTGAGGTAACCGCGCGTGGTCAGCGTGGTCGGGAACTGGTCTTCCGCCGCGAGCCCGGCATTGGCGTCGCGCGGCGCCTTGAATATCTGTCCGACCTGGAAGGTGTCGGCGCCGGCGTCACCGTAGATGGTCAGCGCGGAACTCGTGTCGTCCAGCGCGAAAACATCGTCTCCGTCGCGTCCGAACACCGTGATGCCGCCGCTCACCGTGGTGTAGTCGATGCGTTCCACACCGCCGCCCGCGACCCGATTGCCGTCGGCGTCGGTCTGCAGGGCGATGATTGCATGCGGCCGGAACAGGAACAGATCGTTCTGGTTCGTGCCGTACACGTTCATCCGATCCGACCCGAGGTCGGTCGGGTACGCGGAGGCGCTGTCCACCTTGATCCGCGATTGCGGCGGGTTGGTGGTTGGATTGGAAAGCTTGCCCGAGAGCCCGATCTCGAGGAGATCATCGTCCTCGCCGCCACCGATGGTGAGGAGTGCCGCAATGCCGTTGTCGAAGGTCTGCCTGCCGTCTTGGCCGTAGTTGACGCGGATGATGTCCTCGCCACCGAGGCCTTTTTCCGACAAGGGGCTGGTATCGGATATCCGGTCGCCGTAGGCCGAGGTCACGCCCGAGATCGAACCGATGTTGATGACGTCGCTGCCAAGGTAACCGTCGATGACATTGGTCGCGGTGTTCGTGCCCTCGATGAACAGGTCATCCGCGCCCTGGCCCAGGATCAGGTTGAAGTTGTCGATGCCCGTGTAGTTGAGGCCGATCGTCATGCCCAGCCCGGACACGCCCGCTACGTCGGCGGCCAGCCCGGCGGTGTAAATCCGCCCGGTGAGGCCTGCCGTAGCCGCACGGTCGTCGATAGTCAGAGTGTCGCCCGCTTCCGTGCCACCGGTGATGTCGAGCTGTTCGACGATGCCGACGAGGGTATGCGTCGCGTCGCCGACCGTGATGGAATCGCCGGCAAGGCCGGCATCAATCGTCGTACGCCCCGCCACCGTCTGGACCAGGATGTTGTCGGCGCCGTCCTGCGAGCGCAGGTTGGTGCGGTTCGCGTGGGTACTCGCGATCGTGAAGCCGTCCACGCCGCCGCCCAGGTCGAAGTTCAGCGTCTCGACATTGCCGTAGGTGATGCCGGCGGTGCCCAGCCCGCTCACCAGGGTCGCCGTCAGCGTCCCGCTGTTGGCCGTGGTGTCGCCCGAGTCGTTGACCCGAAGCACGTCGGCGCTGCCAGCCTGCACGTCGACCACCAGGGCGCCCGACAGGTCGTTGACCGTGCTCGTGGTGTCACTGGTGGTGCTGCCGGCGGTCACGGTGTCGTCCCCGCTGCCGGTGAGCAGATTCATCGTGGTGCCGGATTCGGTGCTCTTGATCTGCGCGGTGTTGCCGGCGCCGCCGAGATTGACGTCCAGCGTCTCCAGGTTGCGGTACAGGATGTTGCCCGCGGCAAGTCCCGTGAGGCGCCCGTAGCTGACCGTGGCTACGGTCTCGCGGTCGGACACCAGGCTCGTGACCGCGGTTTCCGCCGTCTCGTCGACGATCACCTGGTCGGTGCCGGCTTCGCCGTCGATTATCAGTTTCTGGGTGATGCCGTTCGCATTGCCGCCGGTGTTGCCCGCCGTCGTCGCGTTGCTGCCGACATAGACCCTGTCGGCGCCGTCGCCGGCGTGTATAGACATCGTGCTGCCTGCCTTGCTGGCCGACACCGTGAGGACGAAGATGTCGTCGCCCGCGCCGCCGTAGAGGTCGACCTGACTGGCGTCGATCGAACCGTAAATCTCGACCGAACCGCCTGTATCGCCGCCGCTAGAACCACTGTCGTCGGTGTGGATCTCGACGCTGGTGCCGCGCAGCAGCGCCGAGTTGCTCAGGCGGAAGCCGTCGCCCGCGTGCAGCAGCACACGGCCCAGCACCGACTCGATCTCCACTCTTACGCTGGTGGCAGTCGTCGCGGTGCCGAAGATTTCCGCGGCCCGCGTACCGCCGACGACCAGATCCTCGCCAGCCGTCGTCGCGGTCAGAATGATGTGGTCACCGGAATCCTTGCTCGCGGTCAGCTTGCCCGTGAGGTTCGAGTTTCCGGTGATGGCCGTGTTCAGCGTGCTGACGATGGCCGCGGCATCGGCGGCAGCTCCGATACTCAGGGTCTGCACGGCCAGCGAGCCGAGAGTGACGGTCAGGCTCCCCGTTCCGGACAGGGAAGTGGGCGTATTGGTCCCGGTAAGCACTGCTGGCACTGCCGGGATCTGGTTGCCCGAATCGTCGTAACCGATATCGAGCGTGTCGCTGGCGCCGGAGCCGTCATTCGACGTCAGGTTGACGTCGCCCTGGGCCTTGATCTTCGTCTTGACCTTGAGCGGGCTCATGGTGGTGATGTTCACCGAGCCATTGACGTCGATGCCGACCGCTGCGCCGGTGACGCCACCGACGGTCATCGCGCCGGTGTTGGTGATGTAGGCGTTGCCGTTGGTCGACTGGCCCTCGATGTTGCCGACCTCGGTGAAGAAGGCCTTGCTCGAGGTGCCGATGTCGTTCTTGGCGAACAGGTAGGCTTTGCCCGAGAGCACGTTGCTGCCGCTGGAGCGGCCGTTCAGGATGCGGCCATCCGGCGCGGCGATGAACGCCGTATAAGCCGAGCCGGCCGTAATACGGTCGATGCTGAGGTCGCCCGCGACCTCGATGATGTTGGCGCCGAGGAAGCTGGTGATGGACAGGTTGCCCGAGCCGCCGCGTGCGCTGTCGATGTCGATGTCGTTGCCCGAGATGCCGATCGCGCCGACGTCGGCGGTCAGCGTAACGTTGTTGTTGGCGAGGATGTCGGCGCCCGGCTTGGCGGTCGATTCGCCGGTCGCGGTCGACGCGTCGACCACCGACAGGTGAGAGCGCAAGTTGACGTCGCCGCCGGTCGACGTGATGCGATCGACGTTCATGTTGCCGTCGACCTCGCGCAGCCAGATGCTGCCGGCAGCGGTCGCATGCAGCGTGCCGGCGATGGTGTGGTCGGACTCCAGCCAGTTGGTCGCGGAACCGATGGCCGCACCGGCCGTGAGATCGATCACGTTGCCGGCCAGCTTCGCTGCGTCGCTGTCCAGTCCATCGAGGATCGAGCCGGTCGCCGTCAGGTGCACGCCCGCGTTCTGCGACTGCACGCCGGCAATCTTCAGCGTGCCGCTGCTCGAGATGTAGACATCGTTGAGCGCACGCGCGGTGAGCGTGCCCTGCAGGCCGCCCGAGGCAGAGAGCAGGACACTGAAATTCTTCGCCGAAGTGCCGATGCCGCCTTGGCCGGACTCCAGAATCAGGTCGCTGCTGGTGATGTTGGCACCCGAGGATGCGGCGTTGAGGATGTCATTCTTCGCCTTGATGCGCACCGCGTCGACCGCTGTGACGGCCTGGATGTTGAAGCCGCCAAGCGTACCCAGGTAGATGTTGGCGCCCGCCGTGACATTGAGATTGCCGGAGACGTCGGCGTTGACGTCATCGCGCTGGTCGATGCCGATCTTCAGGATGCTCGCGAACTGGCCAGTCGGATCGGCGATCACCGGGGAGAGGACCGCGACCATCGAGGCCTCGGTGGCCGCCAGCCGCACGGCGGACGTCAGGGTGATCGTGCCCGCAGTGACCGAAGCCACCTCGTAGAAAACGCCCTTCGCCGTGGCATTGAGCGAGACGCCTTCGACATAGACCTTACGCCCGACCGAGAAGCCGTCGGTGATGAAGCTGCCACCGTCGAGCCGGGTGATGGTGTCCGAGGTGGTTCCCTGCGTGAAGTTGAAGGTTACCGGGGAAACGCTGCTGCCCACGATGTTGCCGACGATGTAGGTGATGTCCGGACGATCGGCGGCGGAGAAGGCGATGCGCTCGTCGGAACTCAGGCCGTAGGGCTTGCCGGTCGACGGATCGATGGCCTTCACGTGCGCGATGTCGATCACCACCTTGCCGGTCGTGTTGCCGATACCCCCGTTGGTGATGATCGTGACGTCTGTGCCCTTGATATTCGGATCCTCAAGAACCGAGACTGTGTCCGCTGTCGCCTTGAGTACGCCGCCACTCATCGAGAACAACAGCTCCTCCGGCGTCCAGATCTTGATGCTGCCGCGCAGCGCAGTGTCCTCGGCCGTCGTCAGCGTATAGCTGAACGCTGCGTTATACGTGTCGCCGTAACTGCCGTAGCGCGTATGCAGCTCGTGATACTCCTGGGTCAGCTTGTTGACGAGCGTGGTGATGGCAGCGTCGACGTCTGGGTCGTTAGCGTATACGACGCGGTAGTAGGCCTCGTCGTCGGCGGGGAGCTGCACCACGAAGTTGGACTGGTAGGTCGACGGATCCGTCTGCGTGTTGCGGTATTTCCAGTAGCTCCGGTACTCCTGCTCCTTGGTCGTCTTGAAGCCCGCGATCGCGTCCAGTACCTTCTGGTTGGCGCCGGTATCGGCGGTCAGGCCGAGGTCGCTCCAGAGGCCGCCCTCCAACTGGGAGCGAATGCGCTCGTCTACGGTCTGCGAATTGTTGGCGTCGATCAGGCCGCCCGCGGTGACGTTCACCCACACCGTACCGCCGCTGGCGTTGATCTGCTCGAGGTGCAGGTCACCCGTCAGCTCTTTCAGGAACACGTTGCCGTTGGCATTGACGGTAACCGTGTCTTTCAGCAGATTGCCAGACTCGACCACGATTGGCGCGGCCGTGCTGTTGCCCACGCCGCCGCCCTGGCTGGTGGTACCGCCCGAGGTATCGATGTTGATGCGGCTGCCTTGCACCAGGCCTTCGTAGGTCGCGGCAGCAAACAGGTTCTGCGGCACGACGATGCTGACGTTGCCGCCGGCGGTCGCCTTGATCTGGTCGACCGAGAGGTCGCCCGAGCGCTCGACGATGTTCACGTTGCCGTTCGTCGTGACCGCGTACAGGCTCGAGCTGCCGGTATCGGTGACGTTGGTAATTACCGCGCGCTGGTCCGTGCCGATGCCGTTCGCGGCCGTAAGCACGACGCGGCGGCCGCCGATCGCGCCGTCCGTACCGGCCATGCGGATGGCGCCACCCGAAGTGATGGTGGTCGTGCCGCTGGTGTTCAGGATATTGCCGATCACCACGTCGCCGCTGCTGGTGGAGGAGACGTTGACGCTCGCCTCGGCGCCGCCGAAGAACTCGATCGCGATGTCGCGGTGCGCGCTGATGTCGTGGTGCGCGACGTTCTTGGTGTCGACCCGCTTTGCGTAGTCGGTGATGTAGGTCTTCTTGCCGTACCAGGAGGAACGGACCTCGTGGTACGTCTCGCGCCACTGCGCCTCGGGATCGGTGGTGTTGGTCTGGACCGAGGTCAGGCTGTAGTTGTAGGGGTCATTCTGCAGCGACGAGTTCGTTTCGTTGAAGTAGAAGCCCGCGCCGCCTTCCAGCGTCGGCGCGCCGATGTTTTCCACCGTCTTGCCGGACTCGTCGAACTCGCCGAGGTTGATAAGGCCGAGCCAGTTGCTGCTCTCTTTGTGGAGCTTCTCGACGGTCCGCGTGCCCCAGGATACCGCCCAGCCATAGCGCATCTCGGCAGACGGCGAGTAGGTATGGTTGCCCGTAGGGTCCAGGCCGATCGGATTGTTGTTCTCGTCGAGCGCCCGCGTCCATAGCGTCGAGGTCGGGTTGCCGCCCGACATCTTCGCCTTGTCGATGATCACGAGCGTGCCGGCGCCGCGCTGCGATGCATCGAGCTTCCTGACCTCCACGCCGTAGGACGTGGTGTTGAGGACGTTGATCTGGCCGTACCCGGACAGGACGCGGATCTTGCCGTTGCCGGTGTTGACGATCTTGCCCTCGAGCTGCACGTTGCCGCCGGCGACCGTCACGTCCCGCACCTCGAAGCTCTGCGTGGCCGTGTTGAACCAGACGTTGAAGTCGCCGCCGGTCGCAGCCGAGACCTGGTTGAGCTTGAAGGTCCCGCCGAAGCCCTGGTTGATCTTGGTGCGCACCTCGTCGGCCGCGGTGGAGTCCAAATTGAGCGTGTAGTTGTCCTTGCCGCTCTGGATCAGGCCGTTGATGTTGATGATGTTGGCGCGGATGAAGATTTGCCGCGCAATCATGCTGCCGGTCGCGGTCGGCCCCTGGGCGAGCAGGTTGTTGATCTTGGTCGGGTCGCCGGTCTCTGCCGATATGACGCCGTTCGCGGTGATGCCGTCGGATGTGGTGCCGTGGGTCACGCCGCCCCAGACCGACGCCGGTTCGCCCTGCGCGAATTGCGCCACGCCGTCGATGTAGACGTTGCCGGTGCCGGTAACAGTCAGGTTCTTGGCCGTGACAGGCCCCTGGGCGACGAAGGCCCCGCTGCCGAAATTGATGAACACCTTGCCGCTCAGGTTGCTGATGCCGACGCCGTCCTGGCTCGGGCCAAGCACCGTGATGTTGGGCGGGACGTAGGTGTTGCCGTCGGTTACGTCGTCCACGTCGAGCGCGTTCGTCACCGTGATGGTCGGCTCGGCGAACCCGCTCGTGGCGTCGGTCGGCAGCAGGGTGAACGTCGGTGTTGCAAGGGTCTGCGCGGTAGTGTCCGCGTAGGCGGAAGTGCGCGAGTTGTCGTCGTTTACGTTGCGCGTGTTTTCCGCGGTGATCGCGGTATTGGTGCCGACCAGCCCGCCGTTGAAGAACAGGCGGCCGACCTCGTCCGGGATCGTGATGCCCTTCAGGTTCACGAACGCCGGCGTGTTGTTGGTGATTGTCACGCTCGCGTCGGTCGGCGCGATCCAGCGGCCGCCACCCTGCAATTGGTCGCCACGCACGTCGATGCGCCCGGCCTGCGCCCGGATCGGGTCCACCGTCACGGTCATGACGTAGCTCGTGACCGGCGTGAAGGTGACGCCGTCGCTCTCGAAATAGCCCAGGTTCTTGTCGAGCATCTCCTGCTGGATGCGGGTCACCTCGCCCGAGTAGAACGCCTGCAGCTTCGCGTCGATCGAACCGTATCTGGCGAGCAGATCTTTCGCATTTCTCAGATCGATGCCGAGCGTGCTGCTCTGGATCTCCTGGGATGTCGTAAAGGTGACGCCGTCACTGCCCACACCGCTCACGGTGCCAGCCTGCGCATTCCAGGAATTCAGCGACAGAGACACATTGCGCGTGAGGCCCGTTTCCACCAGGCCGTTGTTGGTGACCGTGCCATGCGCCTCCTGCAGCAGGTGGCCGTTGTACTGGTCGGCGCCGCCGCCGGTGAGCGCCAGCAGTCCGTCGCCGATCGCACTGGTCCAGCTCGTGATCTTCGCCTTGGCCGTGAGATCGTTGATGCTGTCACGCTCGGCGTGCAGCTTCGCCTGGCCCGCGGTCTTCAGGTGGGCGTTCAGGCCGATGTTGATCCGGTTCTCCTGGATCAGGAAGGCCTTGGCGTCGACGCTGTCGATCGGCACCAGGCTGCCCGCCATGCCGTCGTAGCGGGCCTCGAGCGTGTAGCGGTCGGAATTGAAGTCTGTGTCGCGGCCGGCGGAGATCTTCAGGTCGCCGTAGGCGGTGATCGCGGCGCTGCCGATCGTCACTTCGTTCAGCGGATTGACGTCGATGCGCGACTCGCCGACAGTGAGCGTGCCTGCGCCGAACACGTCTACATTGATCTTCTGCACCACGTTGCCCGTGCCGCGGGCCGAAAGCTCAAGCGCGCCCTTGCTGACCAGCGTCGCGCCGTCGCCGATCGTGACGCGGGCGACGTCGGCGAGCGTGCGGATCTTCGCGTAGGCGCCGGCGCCCGCGAGCGCGCCGCCGGACGTGAACGTTACGTTGTCCTGGGCGATGATGTTGTTGTACGCGCGCATCCTGATCAGCGACGCGTCGGTGATCACGCCCACCGTCTGCACGCTGGCGGACGCGCCGACGGTCACGTTGGTATTGAGGGTGATGCGGAAATCACTCGAGATACCCGCGCCGCTTGCGAGCCCCCCGGTCGAGCCCTTGACGTTGGGCATGGAGACAGTTGGGATCAGAAGCGCCAAGAGTGCATTCGGGTTCGGGACGCTCGGGAACAGCGGCTTGTCGACGTTGTTCGTCGCGGAGAGGCCTATCTCGCGCGCGAGGACCGTGGCGGACGCCCCGATGGTGGCGTCCACTGCGGCGATCACTTCGTTGTCCACTGTCACGCCGGCGCCCGCAATCACGCCGCCAGCGTTGGTGATCTCCCGTGTGTTGAGGGCCGCCGTGTGGTCGGCCGACAGGCTCAGCTCGCCTGTCCCACGCAAGGAAAGGTTGACGTTGCTGCCGGTGCCGATCGAAGCAAGCGTGACGCTCGTGCCGGAGGTGGCGGCCTTGGCCGAGGCCCCTGCGGCGACGCCGCCGCTGCCGGCGGTGGTCGTCGCATAATTGGCGTCGCGCCCGATGGCGCCGATGCTCAGATTGCTCGCGGTAAGCGTCACGTTCGTGCCCAGCGTGGCGCGGTTCGACGTGTTAGAGGAGGACTTCGAGTCGGCGACGCCGGCGGCGAGGAGGCCGCCCGCGGCAGCGGTCGCCTCGGCGTCCTGCCGCGTGTTGTTGCTGGCCGCCACGCTGACGTCGCCGGCGATGTTCAGGTTCGAGCTGTCGGCGATCGCCGCCGTCACCTGGGCGTTGTTGGACGCTCTGGCGATCGTGGCGGAAACGCCGATCAGCAATCCACCGGTGCTGGCCCCGGCAAATGCGTTCGCGGATTTGCCGCTCGTCGGCAGCAGATGACTCGCCGAGACGCTCAGGCTGTTGGCGGTCATCGTGCCGCCAACGGTGGCGGTCACAACGGGGGCAAGCGTGACGTCCGCCCTGGAAACGCCCACCGAAACTCCGGTGCTGACGGTCAAGCCCGTGGCCGTGACATCCGCCTTCGGTTGCGCGCTCGCGCTGACGGTCACGTTGTTCGCGGTAACAGTGGCCCCCGTGACATGGGCGTCCACCGACGGGTTCACGGTGGCGCTAACAACCGACCCCGAGGCGGCCGCCGCGATCAGACCGACGCTGGAGGACGTCGCGCTGACCAGAGAGGTGGCTGTGGACACATCTCTCGCGTTGACGACGAGATCGGCATTGAGCGTCAGGGTGCTGGTTTCCACGAACGCCTTGGTGGTCGTCAGCACGGTTGCATCGGCAGACGCACCCCCGCCCGCCAGCGAGACGCCAAGGCTCACGCTGGCGGCAACGGCGGCCGCTTGCGCAGTGGCCGAGATCGTCGCGGTCTCCAGCGCCTGGATGTTCACCCCGCCCGCGCTGGACGATACCGTCGCCGAACGGATGAAGGCTTCGACATCATTTGCGATGAGGTTGCTCGACAGACCCACCCCGATGGCGACCGATCCGGAGATCAGGCCGGCAGAGCCGGCCACCGATGCGGCGGTGGAACTCGCCGTAATCGTCGATGTATCCGTCGCGGAAAGCGCGACGCCTGTGGCGGCCGAGACACCGCCGCCACGCGCGCTGTTGCCATCGATGTACGCATACACCTTTGTGCTCACCTTGTTCCTCACGTCCGCACCGGCGCCAGCACCGGCAGCAGCAACCGCGCCACCGGCGATCGCCACGGAGCCCGCGGCAACACTGGCTGTCACGGTCGCGCTCGAGGTCGCGGTCTGGGTCAGCGAACCGCCGGCGACGATGCGCGAATTCTTCACATAGGCCTGCACTTCGGCGGGCGTCTGCACACCCGCGAGCGTGTAGCCGATCAGGTTGCTGGCAGTGGATGAACCGACCGACACGGCCCCCGCAACCAGGCCACCGCTGGCGGCCGCGGAAAGGGACAGGACCTGCGCCGTAATGGCGGCAGTATCGGAAGCCAGCAGGCTGGTGTGCTGTCCACTGGCCAGGTCGCTGCCCTCCACATACGCGTTGGTCTTGGTGAGGATGACGTTCTTTGCGTCCGCGCCCGCCCCGCTGAAGCTCAGGCCGACGATGCCCCCACCCAGCGCTGCACTGGCGGCCACCGCCGTAGCTGTCACGGTGGCACGTTCGACGGCCTCAATCGTGATGTCGCCACCGGAACGCGTGGTCACGCCGGCATCGGTTGTCAGGCTGCCGCTGCCGTCGGCATTCTTTATGTACGCCTCGACGACGTTGCTGATTTCGTTGTTCGCCAAGCCCAGTCCGACCGATACCGACACGCCAACCGCACCGAACGCCGCTGCCATCGACGCAGATCCCGCCGTTGCGGTAATGGTGGAAGTATCGTCTGCCCTGAGACTGACGTTGTTGGCCAGTATCCCGGTGGCGCCATCGCCGTCGATGTAGGCTGTGACCAGGGTGGATATCTTGTTTTCGGTGCTGGAGCCTGCGCCACTCGCGGCTACGCCGACCGTTCCGCCCGCAGCCGCGACCGACCCGGACAAAACCGTGGCGGTAATGGTTGCGCTGGCTGTCGCGGTCTGCGTCAGGTCGCCGCCCGCGGTGATGCTCGAGTCCAGCACATAGGCCTGGACCTGCGCCTGCTGCTTGGTGCCATCGAGCTTCCATCCAATCAGGTTGCGCGCGCGCGAAGCGCCTATGGATGCGCCGATGCCGGCCGTGCCGCCCACCGCAATCGATGCCGAAGCAGCCACCACCTGTGCCAGGATTGTCGAGCTATCCGACGCACCGATCACCACGTTGCCGGCGCTCGTGACATTGCTGGAATCGATATGCGCGTTGGTCTGGTTGAGGATGACGTTGGTCGCCTCGGCGCCCGCGCCGCTGATCGCGATGCCCGCCACGCCACCCACCGCGGCGCCAAGCGCCGCCGCCGCAGAGGTCGCGGTGATGGTCGCGGTCTCGAGGGCGTCAAGCGTGATCGCGCCGGAGCTTGTGGTGACACCGGTGTCGGCGTTCTTGATTGCGGCTTCGACCTGGTTGGCGATGGTGTTCTTCGCCAGACCAACTCCGACGGCGGCGGAAACGCCCGCGACGCCGCCAACCGAAGCCGCGATCGACGCAGCGCCGACGGTCGAGCTGATCGTCGAAGTGTCGTGCGCGCTCAGGGTGACGCTCGTAGCCGAGATTCCGATCGACCCGTCGCCGTCGACATAGGCCCTGACCTTGACCGCGATGTCGTTCGTCGCGCTGGCGCCGGCGCCGGCGAGCGCGCCACCGAACACGCCACCACCGGCAAGGGCGACCGATCCGGCCAGCACATTCGTCCTGATGGTCTGGTTGGAGGTCGCCGTCAACGCGAGACTGCCCCCGGCATTGATGCTCGAATTCGAAATGTAGGACTGCACCTCGGCGGGAGCGCTGGTGCCATCCAGCTGCTTGCCAATGGAGTTGCGCGCCAGTGCGACGCCGATGGAGGCGCCGACACCCGCCGTACCGCCGATGGCGGCCGAGAAGGATGCACTGACGACCGCGGCGTTGATGGTCGCCGTATTGGCGGCGTTGAGGGCGACGTTGCCCGTGCTGGAGAGCGCGCTGTCCTGGACGTAGGCGTTGGTCTTGGTCAGAATGACGTTGGCCGCGTCGGCGCCCGCGCCGCTGACTGCGATGCCGGCCGTGCCGCCGATGCCGGCCGCAAGCGACGCGGCCGCGGAAATCGAATTGATGGTCGCTGTTTCAGTTGCCGAAAGGCTGATTCCGCCCGCAGTCGCCGTCACGCCATAGTCGGTTGTACTGGCGGAAGTAGCGTCCGCGCTCTTGATGTAGGCCTCGACGTTGCTGGTGATGGTGTTGCGCGCCAGCGAGACGCCGACCGATACCGATACGCCCGCGGTGCCGCCGAGCGAAGCCGCCAGCGACGCAGCACCGGCCAAGGCGTTGATGGTGGACGTATCCGCAGCAGAAAGGCTAATGTTGTCGGCGGAAACGCCGGTGGTCACCGTGCTGCGATCGCCGTCGACGTAGGCCTTCACGTCAACGCCGATCTTGTTCTCGGCCCAGACGCCCGCACCGCTGACGCCGACGCCAGCGCTGCCACCGGCCGCGATCGCCGCCGATCCCGCCAGCACCGCGGAATTGATGGTCTGGCTAGCCACGGCAGTCTGCGTAAGATTGCCGTCGGCCTGAACGCTCGTGTCCCTGAGATATGCCTGTACCTGGGCCGGGGTCGAGGTACTCGCGCCCGGCGTCCAGCCGATGAAGTTCTGCGCGACCGCGATGCCTATCGACACACCGACGCCCGTCGATCCGCCGCCGCCTATGGCGAGCGAGGCGGCGACCACCGCAGAGGAAATCGTGGAAGTGCTGGCCGCGCTCAGTGCGACGTCGCCGGCGCTGTCGATGATGCTGTTCTGGCCATAGGCATTGGTCTTGGTGAGGACGACGTTCTGCGCCACGGCGCCCGCGCCGCTGAATGCGAATCCCGTGGATCCGCCGAAGCCCGCCGCCAGCGACGCCGCCGCGGAAACGACGTTGATCGTATTCTTCGAAACCTTGAGGGTGCTGCCGCTCGCTTCCAGGACATACGACGTGCCATCCGGTGAAAGCAGCGCCCAGGTCTTGCCTTCCACCAGCGTGGAGAGCTTCAGCTTGTCGACCAGCAGCCAGTTCGATGCCGTCGCGTAATTCTGCGTGGCCAGGTTGACGTTGTCTGCATTGGCCCCAATGTAGCGGTATACGCGGCCGGCAACGCCGCCTCCTGCATAGTCCGCCGCGAGCTTGACGCTGGTGCCTTCGCGCAGGTCTCGCGCCCCGTCTCCGGTGGTGTACATGGCCTCGGTGGCGACGGTATCGGCAATCGCCAGCGAAGCCCTGCCGGAGGTGTTGAGCGCGGAATTCAGCGCGGTGCGCAACTGACCGAGGAAGGTCATGTCCGCGCTCACGTCCGTTGTCGCTTCGTTGGAGCCCGTCGTATCCGGGTCGTCCTGGTCGGCCTTGGCG
>JAXMJU010000088.1:0-5813 GCA_034376265.1 Sulfuritalea sp. | reverse complement strand
CATGGCCGTTCGCGCGCGGAAGTCCAGCCGGTGATCGAGCGCCTGAGCCGGCTGGCCGGTCTGCCGGTCCAGGCACTGTTTTCGACGCGCCGCTTCAAGCAGTGCGGCGCACGCTATTTTGCCGAAACGCCGCGCGGTGCCGTGCATATGGACGGCCTGGTCTATGCCTGAAGCCGCGGCGTCCGGGTTGATGTCCGGGGTGGCGCTGGACGCGATCGACAAGCAGCTGATCAACGCCCTGCAGGGCGATTTCCCGCTGGTGGCCGAACCCTACCGCCAGGTCGCCGCAACCCTGGGCCTCTCCGAGGCAGAATTGCTGCAACGTCTCGATTCGCTGCTGCAGCGGCGCGTGCTGACGCGTTTCGGCCCCATGTTCCAGATCGAACGCGCCGGCGGCGCCTTCGTCCTGGCGGCGATGAAGGTAGCGGAAGCCGACTTCGAGCGCGTCGCGGCGCGGGTCAATGCCTTTGCCGAAGTGGCGCACAACTATCGGCGCGAACATGCACTCAACATGTGGTTCGTGCTGGCCACGGCGACGCCGCAGGGGATCGCTCAGACCATCACGGCGATCGAGGCGGCGACCGGCCTGCCGGTGTTCCCTTTCCCCAAGGAACGCGAATACTTCGTCGAGATGAAACTTCATGCGTGAAACTCGGGCGCGAGCTGAACTCGACGCCCTCGACCGGAGCCTGATCGTCGCCACCCAGGGCGGCCTGCCGCGCGTGTCGCGGCCCTACGACGCGATCGGTGGCGAACTTGGCATCGGCGGCGACGAGGTGATCGCCCGCCTGCAGCGCATGCTCGACTGCGGCGTGATCCGCCGCATCGGCGCGGTGCCCAACCACTATGCGATCGGCTACACGGCCAACGGCATGTCGGTGTGGGACGTCGATGACGTTAGCATCGACGAGCTGGGGGCCCGGGTCGGCGCCCTTGAATTCGTCACCCATTGCTACCGGCGTCCGCGGCGTCTGCCGGACTGGCCCTACAACCTGTTCGCCATGGTGCATAGCCGGAATCGCGAGGAAGTCGCCGCGCGCGTGGCCGAGATCGCCGCCCTGCTGGGCGACGCCTGCCGCGCCCACGATATCCTCTACAGCACCGCCATCCTCAAAAAAACCGGGTTGCGGATTGCCGGCTGAACCCCTTACTGCTGTTCCTGCAGGCTGGTGATGTAGGCCAGGATGTCCTGCATCTCCTCTTCCCTGAGCTTGTCGAGCAGGCCGCCGACCGCTTCTTCGTCGTGCGGCCGATCGCCCTTGAGATATTTGTCCATCTGCCGCTTCAGGTAACTCGTGTATTGGCCGACCAGCATTGGGAACATGCCGCGGCCCATGCCGGTCTTGCCGTGGCAGGTATGGCACTGCTTCTGATAGATCGCCTCGCCATTGGCGAGCTTGCCCGGCACGCGAGGAATGATCATGACGCGTTCGGTCAGGGTCAGGCGCGTCAGCGCGTCGTCGCTGTCCTTGAACACCGGCCACTTGGTGGGCAATTCGATCGATGCCAGATAGGCGGCGATATCCTTGATGTCCTCGTCCGGCAGCTCGCGTTCCTGGGTGTAGGGGTACATCGGAATGTTGATGCGGGTGCGGGCGCGGAAGGCCTTGAGCTGCGATTCGAGATACTTCGCGCCCTGGCCGGCCAGCCGCGGGTATTCGCCGCGCGAGCCGCCCTGGCCGGATTCTCCATGGCAACCGGCGCAGGTGCTGTTGATTTCCTTGCCATTTTCCAGGTTCTGGGCCTGTGCGGCGAGGCCGAAAAGCATGATCAGCCAGACCAGTGTGTGTCGCAATGTCATAGCGGTCGATCGACGAAAATGGTGATGCGGCACATTGTCGCAGGCCTCGGGTGAAACATTCCTTGATCTATATCGGATAATCGCCGAATGACCCATTCCAGTCCCGTCGAAGACGCGCGCAACCTGCGCCTAAACCAGCGTCGTGCGGTGATCCTGCGCTGGTGGTTGCTGGCGGCCGTGGCGCTCGCCGTGGCGTCAGCGCCAACTTTGCTCGACATCGGCTTGCCGCGCCTGGCGATGTTCGCCGTGGTCACGCTGATGGCGGGCTTCAACGCCTTTCTCGAATGGCGCGCCCGCAGACAGGAAACGGTGGGCACCGGCGAGCTGTTCGGCGAGTTGTGCGTCGACCTGGTGGCGCTGGCGATCCTGCTCTACCTGTCGGGCGGGGCGGTGAATCCGCTGATATCTTTCCTGCTGGTGCCGGTCGCCGTCGCCGCGCTGTCCTTGCCCGGCATCCTCACCGCCGCCATCGCCGTGCTGGCGGTGGCGCTGTATACGCTGTTGATGTGGCACTTCCTGCCGCTCGCGGTGGCCGACGTCGAGCGCGCCGCGCGCCTGCATCTGGCCGGCATGTGGCTGACTTTCGTGGTGTCCACGGCGATGATCGCGTGGTTCGTGGCGCGCATGACGGCGTCCATCCGCGAACGCGACAGCCGCCTGGCGGCAGCGCGCGAGCAGGCGCTGCGCGACGAACGCGTGGTGGCGCTGGGCGCGCTGGCTGCCGGCGCCGCGCATGAACTCGGCACGCCGCTGGCGACGATTGCCGTGCTGGTCGGCGAACTGGAGCGCGATGCCGCTCTCGATGCCGGGACGCGCGAAGATCTGGCGCTGGTGCGGGAACAGATTGCCTTGTGCAAGGGCATCATCAGCGGCATGGCGGCACGTACCGGGGCGCTGCGGCCGGATCAGATCCAGGCGCAGGAGGCTGCAGCCTGGCTGGAAGGCGTGCGCGCGCGCTGGCACGCAATGCGGCCTCGCGCCGCCAGTCGCCTGACCGTGGAGGGGGCGGCAGCGCCCTTGATCGCGAGCGAGGCCACGCTGGAGCAGGCCGTGGTGAACCTGCTCAACAATGCAGCCGACGCCAGTGCCGCGGAGATCGACATCAGGCTGATCCGCGAGCCGGCGAAACTGACCATAGTGATCACGGACGGCGGCCCCGGCTTTCCCGCCGAGGTGCTGCGCCGCGCCGGTCGCGCGCCACTGCCGGCGCGCAGCGGCGGCGCCGGCATCGGCCTGCTGCTGGCGTTCTCTGCCATCGAGCGGCTGGGCGGACGCATCGTGCTGGACAATCCGGACCAGGGCGGCGGCCGGGCCACCATCGAACTGCCGGTCGCGCGCAGCGCCGAACCATGACACAGACGGGAAGCGCCATGAATGAAACCATGCTGATCATCGAAGACGACGACACCTTCAGCGCAACCCTGCTGCGCGCGCTGAAACGGCGCGGCCATGCCGTCGAGGCGGCGCAGACGGCGACCGCGGCAGTCGAACTGGCGCGCGTGCTGCTGCCGGCGCGGGTGGTGCTGGACCTGAATCTCGGCGGCGAATCCGGCCTCGGTCTGATACCGCGCCTGATGGAAATCAATCCCGGCTGCCGCATCGTGGTCCTCACCGGCTACGCCAGCATCAGCACGGCGGTCGATGCAATCAAGCTGGGCGCCGTGCAGTACCTGGCCAAACCGGTGGACGTGGACAGCCTGCTGCGGGCTTTTGGCCACACCCTGGAGGGTGATGCCGCCGCCCCTGCCGCCAACGCACCGGCCGCGATTTCGCCGCTGCCGATGTCGGTCGAGCGCATGGAGTGGGAACACATCCAACGCGTGTTGCGCGAACACAAGGGCAACATCTCGGCCACCGCGCGGGCGCTCAACATGCATCGGCGCACCTTGCAGCGCAAGCTGCTGAAACGTCCGGCGAAGAAGTAGCGGGTAAGAAGTAGCGAGTCAGCGTCCAACCACGAAGCGGTAGGGCACGGCAATGCGCTGACGGTCGGTCTCGATCAGCACCGTGGCGACCCAGGTCATGCTGCCGGAAACGCAGACCGGCAGCGAGGCTTCGCCGGCATGAAGGCCGCCGCCGGCAGCGGCCAATAGGTTGCGGTTGTAGCCCATGTTCATGCTCTCGCCGGCGAAGTCCACCTCGACCTTGCGCGCCTCGGTGCCGCCGAGCGCGACTTCGACGCGCAGGGGCTGCAGAAACGCGATCGGTCGCGGCGTGATGGAAAGCTGCAGCCGCGATCCATCCGGCAAGGCGGCCGGGCACGCCTGCCGCTGCAGGTCGCAGCCGGCTTCCGCCACGCCCGTGGCATCGGTCTTGGGCAGCAGCAGGGGCGAAAACCGCTGACCGAGAACGGCGATCCCGATCAGGGTGGCGATCATGGCCAGGCTGAGCCAGGTGGATTTATTGAGCTTCAAGAGGGTTGTTTGCTGCAATGTTTATGTTGTCATTCAGCGAACTGATCCATGCGGCCGGAATGAATTGATCCATGTCAAGGTCAGGGTCATTCGTTCGGGCGTTAAATGTGCGGCATATTGCCGCAGCGGCTGGATGTCGCATTCGCTGTCCGGGAAAAGGGAAATATTTGCAGCATTTGAGAAGTATCAACCGGAATGGGAGCGAAATAATGAAAAAGTTTAACAAGCAAGCCAGTTCGTGGCTAATAGCGGCGGGGCTGGGGCTGGCGGCGAGCGCGGGGTGGTCGGCGGACAGCCTGCAGGATGTGCTGAAAGCGCGGGGTTTGAGCCAGCAGGACCTGCTGGCGGCGGCGAAGACCTACGTACCGACCGGCAAGCGCGACGAATTCGTCGCCTTCAGCTCGGGCGGGCAATCGGGGCAGGTGATCGTCTATGCGATCCCCTCGATGCGCATCCTCAAGTACATCGGCGTGTTCACGCCGGAACCCTGGCAGGGCTACGGCTTCGACGAAAGCTCGAAGAAAGTCCTGGCCGGCGGGAAGATCGACGGCAAGGACATCACCTGGGGCGACACCCACCACCCGGCCATCTCCGAAACCAACGGCGAATACGACGGCCAGTTCCTCTTCATCAACGACAAGGCCAACCCGCGCCTGGCGGTGGTTGACCTGCGCGACTTCGAGACCAAACAGATCGTCGTCAATCCGATCTTCAAGTCGGAGCATGGCGGCGCCTTCGTCAGTGCCAACACCGAGTACGTGATCGAGGCCGCGCAGTATGCCTCGCCGCTGGAGAACAAGAAATTCTTCCCGCTCGAAGAGTTCAACGAGAAATATCGCGGTGGCGTCACCTACTGGAAGTTCGACCGCAAGGAAGGCCGCATCGACACCAAGAAGTCGTTCTCACTCGAACTGCCACCCTACTCGCAGGACCTGTCTGACTTCGGCAAGGGCCCTTCGGAAGGCTGGTCGTTCACCAACTCCTTCTGCACCGAGCGTTACGTCGGCGGCATCGAGAAAGGCCGGCCGCCGTACGAAGCCGGCTGTTCCGCCAAGGACACCGACTACCTGCACGTGATCAACTGGAAGAAGGCCGCCGAACTGGTCGCCGCCGGCAAAGCGAAAAAGATCAACGGTCACAACGTGCTGATGATGGAAACGTCGATCAAGGAAGGCATCCTGTTCCTGGTGCCTGAGCCCAAGTCGCCGCACGGCGTCGATGTGACCCCCGACGGCAAGCTGCTGACCGTCGCCGGCAAGCTCGATACGCACGTCTCGGTCTATTCCTTCGACAAGATCATGGCCGCGATCAAGGCCGGCAAGTTCGAATCCAAGGACGCCTACGGCATCCCGGTGATCGGCATGAAGGACGCGCTGCACACGCAGGTATCGCTGGGCCTGGGCCCCTTGCATACCCAGTACGACAGCAAGCCCTGTATCGCCTACACCTCGCTCTACGTCGACTCGCAAGTGGCCAAGTGGAACTACTGCGAAGGCAAGGTGCTGGACAAGATCAGCGTGCATTACAACATTGGCCACCTGATGACCATGGAAGGCGATTCGACCAAGCCGGCCGGCAAGTACCTGGTGGCGCTGAAC
>JAXMJU010000087.1:0-60212 GCA_034376265.1 Sulfuritalea sp. | reverse complement strand
GCGGGTTCCTCGGCCGCAAAGGCGATGGCGAGCCGGGCGTCAAAACTCTGTGGCTTGGCCTGCAGCGCGTCAGGGATTTCGTCGTCGGGGTCGAGTATATGCGAGGCATTCATGCTAAATGACTTGTGTGTAAAGGCATGCACCTACCGTTCGAGAGGAATCCGATGTTTACCGCCCAACACTTCAACGAACTCAGCGTCGATCATTTGCCTGGGCATCTCGGCGTCCTGGTGACCCGGGTCGACTCGGCCGAACTGCAAAGCGAGCTTGCCGTGAACAAATCGCACATGGCGCCCAACGGTTTCCTCCACGCCGGAACCATCGTCACCCTGGCCGATACCTCGGCAGGCTATGGCTGCGTTGCCAACCTGCCTTCAGGCGCCACCGGCTTCACCACCATCGAACTCAAATCCAACCATCTGGGTACGGCCAGGAACGGCACCATCGACTGCGTCGCCAAAGCGGCCCATCTGGGCAAGACCACCCAGGTCTGGGATGCGGTGGTGACGCACCGGGAAAGCGGCAAGACGATAGCGATGTTTCGCTGCACCCAGATGATTCTCTATGGAAAGCAGCAATCCTGAGTTGATCCCGTCGGACTCCTGTTTGCCATGCAGTTCGGGATCGCGCATTGGCTTCGGCCTTCGCTTCCCGCGCAGTTGATTCGCACCGGCAGCAGCCTTCATGCTCCGCTGGACGGATATCCCGTGATCTCCCGTATCTCCCGATACAGCGGCTGCAGGCGCCGGTACATGCGGCAATAGACCTTGCGGTAGAGCTGGTCGTAGATGCGCACGTGCTGCGGCTCGGGCTGGAACACCTGGCCGACGCGGGTCATTTCGCGCACGGCGGTGGCAAAGTCGGGATGCAGGCCGAGGCCGACGGCGGCGATGATGGCGGCGCCCAGCCCACTGGTTTCAAAGAGGTGCGGGCGCTCGGTGGGCAGGTTGAAGATGTTGGCGGTGATTTGTAGCGCCGCGTCGCTTTGCGAGCCGCCGCCGGAGACGCGCACGCGTTCGATGCGCGTGCCGCCACGGCGCTCGATGCGTTCCTTGCCTTCGCGCAGGGCGTAGGCCAGGCCTTCGAGGATGGCGCGGTAGAGATGGGCGCGGGTATGCACGTCGCCGAAGCCGATCACGGCGCCCTTGGCCTCGGGGCCGGGGACCTTGATGCCGGGGTTCCAGAAGGGTTGCAGCATGAGGCCCATGGCGCCGGGTGGCACGGCATTGACCAGTTCGTCGAACAGGCTCTCGGGTGGAACGCCGCGGCTTTGCGCCTCGATCGTCTCGTGCAGGCCGAACTGTTCCTTGAACCAGTTCACCATCCAGAAGCCGCGCGTGATCTGGATCTCGGTGTTGTAGTGGCCGGGTACCGCGGCCTGGTAGGGCGGGATGAAGGGCGTGGCTTCGAGGTAGTTCGGCGTGCTGGTGTTGATGGTGGCCGCGGTGCCGTAGGAGAGGCACGCGATCTCGGGCGAGAGGCAGCCGGCGCCGAGTACTTCGCAGGCCTTGTCGGCGGCGCCGGCGATCACCGGCAGGCCTTCGGGGATGCCCGTGTCCTGGGCCGCGGCGGTGCTCACCGTGCCGAGCTGTGCGCCGGCAGGGACCAGCTCGGGCAGCATTGCGCGCTTCACCGGCAGGCATTGCCATTTCCAGTCCCAGGCGGCGGCCCAGCGCCCGCGCCGGTAATCGAAGGGGATGTAGCCGACCTGGCTCGCCACGGAATCGACGAAACGACCGGTGCAGCGGTAGTTGAGATAGCCCGAGAGCAGCAGGTACTTGTCGGTACGCGCCCAGAGCGCCGGCTGGTGCTGGGCGATCCAGTTGGCTTCGGCTTCGCGGGCGAAGAAGCGGATGGTCTCGCGCATGCCGATCGTGCGCAACGCCAGTTCCCACCACCGGGCCAGCTTCGGGTCGGCGTCGGCGCGCCGCTGGTCGAGCCAGATGATGGCGGGGCGCAGCGGCTGGCCGTGGCGGTCGAGGTTGATCACCGTGGCGCGCTGGGTGGTGATGCAGACGCCGGCGATCGAAGCCTTCGGCACCTGGGTGTTGGCCCACAGGCGCTGGCAGGCGGCGCACAGTGCGGCCCAGAACTGTTCCGGGTCGTGCTCCACCCAGCCCGGCTCGGGCGACTGGTAGCCGGTGATGTCGACCTGGGCCTTGTCCACCAGGTGCCCATGCCGGTCGAATAGCAGCGCGCGCACGCTCTGCGTGCCGTGGTCGATGGCGAGGAGGTAGTCCTTGCTCATGGCGGCCGGAAAATCTCCAGAAATCAGCGGCAGCGCCGGGTCGCCAGCGCCAACTCTTGAGCCGCGGCTATGGCGTTGCGATGACGGTTTGTTGCTGTTGGCCGAGCCCTGCGACGCCCAGCCTCACCGTATCGCCGAGCTGCAGGAAGCGGCCGCGGCCCATGCCGACGCCCTGCGGCGTGCCGGTGCAGATCACGTCGCCGGGCAGCAGCGTCATGAAGCGCGAGACATAGCTGACGATTTCGGCGCAGGAAAAGATCATGTCGGCAGTGGAGGAATCCTGCATGCGTTCGCCATTGACGTCGAGCCACAGGCGCAGTGCTTGCGGGTCAGGGACTTCGTCCCGCGTCACCAGCCAGGGGCCGATCGGGCCGAAGCTGTCGCAGCCCTTGCCTTTGTCCCACTGGCCGCCGCGTTCGAGCTGGAATGCGCGCTCGGAGACGTCGTGAAACACGCAGTAGCCGGCGAGGTGGTCGAGCGCCCTGGCCTCGGTCACATTGCGCGTTTCGCGGCCGATGACCAGCCCGAGTTCGACTTCCCAGTCGAGCTTGCTGCTGCCGATCGGCATCAGGATCGGATCGTTGGGGCCGCTGATGCAGGTGGTGGCCTTCATGAACACCACGGGTTCGGCGGGGATCGGCATCTTCGCTTCGAGGGCGTGGGCGCGGTAGTTGAGGCCGATGCCGACGATCTTGGAAATGCCGGTAAAGGGCACCCCGAGCCGCGGCGTGCCGCGCACTTTCGGCAGGGTAGCGGGGTTCAGCGCGCGCAGGCGCTTCAGTCCGGCTGCGGCGAGCTCGTTCCAGCCGATGCCGGTGACATGAGCGGAGAGATCGCGGAGCGTGCCGGCGGCGTCTATCAGGCCGGGTTTTTCGCGGCCCCTGGGGCCGAAGCGGACGAGTTTCATGCTGCCTCCTTTTTTGGTTTCAGGGTGTGGAATTCTGTCGCTTGCCGCGCCAGATGGCGTCGGGTTGCTGTTCGAGGGTTTCCGCCAGCAGGCGCAGGGCATCGGCGGCGCGTGCGATTTCCTTCAGCGTGGCATTGACGTTGTCCACTGTGGGCGATTCCTGCTCGGTCAGCTGGCGCACCGCGCCGGCGGCCTTGGCCAGTTCCTCGCTGGCCTGGTTCATGCCGGCGACCAGGCGCGAATCGGGCTTGGCCAGCTCCGCCACGCGATCGGCGGCCGTATCGAGCCTGGCCAGCGCCGCCTGGGCTGCCAGCAGCGCCTTTTGCATCGCGGCCAGGTTGCCGCGCACGTCGTTGAGCAGCGGGCCGCTCTGGGCGTCGAAGCGCGCGGCGAGCGATTCGAGGTGACGCAGCGTCGCGTCGAGACGCTGCGGCAGTTGTTGCGTCGCCTTGGCCGACATCAGTTGATTGACCGCGTCGCTGATCGCCGCCACGTCGGCGAGAAACTTGTCCATCGGGAAGCCTTCGAGCTTGGTCGACAGTTCCTGGACGGTGGTGCGGATGGTCGGGATTTCGCTGAGTTCGGGGTCGAGCGCGGCGAAGATCGCCGGCTTGTCGGGGTGGAAATCCAGATCGACGTAGAGCTGGCCGGTGAGCAGGCTCTGCATGCGCAACCGCGCGCGCAGGCCGCGCTCGACCAGTTGCCGCACCGTTGCGCGGTCGCGCAGGTCGATCGGTTCGCCGCCGCGCGTACGCACCACCTGGGGCTCCAGTTCGATCGTCACCGGTACCAGGAAGCGGTGGCTTTGCGGGTCGAGTCCGAGCTGGATCTGGGTGACGGTGCCGACCTTGACGCCGAGGAAGACCACCGGCGCACCGACCTGCAGGCCCTGCGCCGCACCCTCGAAATACATCACGTGCTGCCGCCGCTCGCCGAACCAGCTGCCGCCGGTCAAGAGCAGCGTGGTGACGACGGCCAGCGTCAGCGCACCGAGGACGAAGGCGCCGATCAGTGTGGGGTTGGCCTTGCGGCTCATGGCACCTCCGCAGAGTCATTGCGGTGCGGCGAAGAAACATCGCCGCCACGCGTAAGGAAGTGGCGGACCTTGGGATGGCCGTGTTTCAGTGCGTCCTGCGGATGCCCGGTGGCGATCATGGTGCGGCTTTCGGAATCGAGATAAATGGAATTGTTGCCGATGCTGAGTATGCTCGCCAGCTCATGCGTGATGACGACGATGGTGGTGCCCAGGCTGTCGCGCAATTCCATGATCAGCTCGTCGAGACGGCGCGCCGTCAGCGGATCGAGACCCGAGGAAGGTTCGTCGATGACCAGGATGTCGGGATCGAGCGCCATAGCGCGCGCCAGTCCGGCGCGCTTCTTCATGCCGCCGCTGAGTTCGGAAGGATAAAAGTCCTCGAAGCCGGCCAGCCCGACCAGCGCCAGCTTGAAGGCGACGATCTCGTCCACGCGGGCCGGCGCCAGGCCGCTGTATTCGGCAATCGGCAGCGCGACGTTCTCCGCCAGGGTCAGCGAGCTCCACAGCGCGCCGCCCTGGAACAGGATGCCGAGGCGGCGCTTGAGCCGCTGCTGCGCCTCGGCTTCGGCATTCCAGAAATCCTCGCCGCTGTAGAGCACGGCGCCGGCCGCCGGCCGTTGCAGGCCGACCAGGGCGCGCATCAGTGTGGTCTTGCCGCAGCCGTTGCCGCCCATGACGACGAAGATGTCGCCCTGGTTCACCGTGAAGTCGAGGCCGCGCTGGACGATGAAATCGCCATAGGCCATGGCCAGATCGCGCACCTCGATGTGTGGGGTCTTATTCATATGCCGATCTGGTAATAGACCACGGTCATGATCGAGGCCGCAATCGTGATCAGCAGGATCGCGGTGACCACGGCGGAGGTTGCGGCATGGCCGACCGCCTCGGCGCTGCGTCCGCACTGCATGCCGCGCAGGCAGCCGGCGAAGGCGACGATCGCGCCGTAGACCGTGCCCTTGGACAGACCGACCGCGAACTGCTTGAACTCCAGCGCGCGCAGGGTTTCCGTGTAGTACTCGAAGACGCCGATGTCGAATATGGTCAGCGACACCAGCAATCCCGCCAGCATGCCGATGAAGGCCGCATAGAGCGTCAACAGCGGCACCATCAGCATCAGCGCCAGTACGCGCGGCAGCACCAGGAAGTCGAAGGCCGAAATGCCGAGTGTCTGGTAGGCGTCGATTTCCTCATTGACCTGCATGGTGCCGAGCTGGGCGGCAAAGGCGGCGCCGGTGCGGCCGGCGATGATGATGCCGGTCATCAGCGCGCCAATTTCGCGCACCATGCCGATCGCCACCAGGTCGGCGATGAATATCTGCGCTCCGACCAGTTTCAGCTGATCGGCGCCGAGGTAGGCGAGGATCAGTCCGACCAGGAAGCTGATCACCGAGACGATGGGCAGCGCGCGCGGCCCGACCTCTTCGATTTCCAGCCACAGGTCGCGGGCGCGAAAGCGGGCGCGGCCGGCGACGAGGCGCAGCAGCGACAGCACCAGTTCGCCGAGAAAGCTCAGCATCCGCGGCGCGCCGTGAATGAACCCCAGGGTGGCGGTACCGACCTGGGCCAGCGTTCCCTGCGGGCCAGGATCGCGTGTGGCCAGCTTTTGCTCGGGTACCGCGGCGGCCATCGCCAGCAGGCGTTGTGCGCCGGGCGGCAGTCCGCTGCGGTCGACCGCGATGTCGCGCGCAGCACAGGACTTGCTGATGCCGGCGACGAAGGTCAGCAGTCCGGAATCCCAGTCGGCGAGTTTGCCTGCATCGAAGCGGATCTGGCGCACCGGCGCCGTCAGCCGGGTTTGCAGGGTATCGGCCGCGGGCAGGCGCTGGTCGATGCGCCAGCGCCCGCCGAGCGAAATCACCAGTGTCGCTGGATCGCCGGACGGGCTGACTTCAAGCTGCCATGCCTGTGCGCCGCGCATGGCCGCTGGCGTCGTACTATTTTTTGCCCAGGCCGCCGAGCAGCGCTGCCACGGGTCGTTGCGGGCGAATCAGCGCCGGTTTCTCGCTGCCGGGTTCGACGACGACCGTCTTGCCGACATAGGGCTTGTTGGGATCGAAGTCGAGTTTCGGCAGGCGTGGGTCGAGGCGCGGTACGTGGGCGGCCGGACTGGGCAACGCGCGTCCGGTGGGGTGGCTGCCGTCCAGGGTCTGCGCGCGATCGCGCTCGCGTGCCTTTTCGCGGGCCCGCTCGACGTGCTCGCGCCGGTGGCCGCGATTGCTCGGCGCAGTTTCGTGCACCGGCGCCAGCTCGGCGAAGCCGGTGATCTCGACGCGCTCGATCGGACGCTTGATCAGCCTTTCGATGTCGGTCAGGCGCTGGCTTTCCTCGGGCGCGAACAGCGAGGTGGCGTTGCCGTGCTTGCCGGCGCGGCCGGTGCGGCCGATGCGATGGATGTAGTCCTCGGCGGTATGCGGCAGTTCGTAATTGATGACGTGGGGCAGGTCGTCGATGTCGAGGCCGCGCGCGGCGACGTCGGTGGCGACCAGCACGCGGATCTTGCCCGACTTGAAGCCTTCGAGGGCCTCGGTGCGCTGCTGCTGGCTCTTGTCGCCGTGAATCGCGTCGGCGGCGATGCCCTGGCGTTCGAGGTAGACCGCCAGGCGGCTGGCGCCGAACTTGGTGCCGACGAACACCAACACCTGCTTGGCATTTTCCTCGTCATGCGTCAGCAGATGCACCAGCAGGCTGCGCTTGAGGTCGGAGGCGACCGGGTAGACGCGGTGGGTGACGGTCTCGGTGACCATGTTGCGCCGCGCCACCTCGATCAGTTGCGGCGCCTTGAGCATGGTGTCGGCGAGGTTCTTGATCTCGTTGGAGAAGGTGGCCGAGAACAGCAGGCTCTGCCTTTCCTTCGGCAGCATGGCGAGGATGCGCTTGATGTCGGGGATGAAGCCCATGTCCAGCATGCGGTCGGCTTCGTCGAGCACCAGCACTTCGACGGCGTTGAAGCTGACGCTCTTCTGCTGTACGTGGTCGAGCAGGCGGCCCGGCGTGGCGATGATGATCTCGCGGCCTTCGCGCAGTTCGGCGATTTGCGGCCGGATGTCGACACCGCCATAGATGCAGACCGAGCGCAGCGGCAGGTGCTTGCTGTAGGTGACCACGCTCTGATGCACCTGCATCGCCAGTTCGCGTGTCGGCGCCAGGATCAGCGCGCGCACCGGATGGCGCGCCGGCGAGGGCGAGGAGCTGGCGTACTTGGCCAGGCGCTGCAGCAGCGGCAGGGTGAATCCGGCCGTCTTGCCGGTGCCGGTCTGGGCGCCGCCCATGACGTCCTTGCCGGCCATGATGATCGGGATGGCCTGGATCTGGATCGGCGTCGGCGTGGTGTAGCCGGCGTCCTGGATGGCGCGCAGCAACTCGGGCAGCAGGCCGAGCTGATCGAAAGTTGGTGCTGGCGCTACGGCGCTTGCGCTGCTGTCGCCGTCGACGGAATGGGTGATGCCTTGCGTGGTCGCGTTCAATTGAACTCCTGAATCGGCCTGCCCCTCGCGGGGAACCGGTTCAGGCGGCGAAGCGCTTGAGGGATATGCGGCGGAATGCCGGACTGGGCGCCAACCGGCAGGGCGCGCATGGCGCGTATTGTATTACAGGCAGCGCTGCCCGCGCTGAAGCCTGTCGCGGCGCGGCCTGCGCCTTTGTCATGGCGCCTTGCCGAGCAGGCGCAGCGTGGCCTGGAACAGCGGCTGATCGGCAGCGCCCAGTGCCTCGACGCTAGCCAGGTGATGACGGCCGGGCAGGGGCAGGTCGTGGCCCCGGCAATGCGGCCAAGCCTCGCGGATCAGGCGGTTCTGGCGTTTGAACTCGCTACTCTCGTCGCCGCCGACGGCGGTCAGCAGCGGCGCCGCGAGTTTCGGCCGATAGGCGATCGGGCTGAGGCGCTGCGCCGTCGCTGCATCGAGCCGGAGGTCCTGCTGCAGGAAGGGCGCGCGCACCAGCGGCCGCAGGTCGTAGATGCCGGAAACGCAGACCGCGCCGCACAGCAGGTCCGGCGGCAGGTCGGGCGCCAGCAGCGGCCAGTCGGCGGCCAGCATCATCGCGGCGAGGTGGGCGCCGGCGGAATGCCCGGCGACCACGATGCGGCGTGCATCGATGCCCAGTTGCGGTGCGCTGCGATAAAGCCAGGCCAGCGCGCGCAGCATCTGCCGCACCATGTCCTCGATCGAGGTGGCGGGCGCCAGGCCGTAGTTCGGCATGGCCACGGCCACGCCGGCGCGCACGAAGGCCGGCGCGAGAAAGGAAAAATCCTGCTTGTCCAGCGAACGCCAATAGCCGCCGTGGATGAACACCAGCAGCGGCGCGTTGCGCGCAGCGGTGGGGAAGAAATCGAGCGTTTCGGCGGGCGCCGGGCCGAAACAACAATCCGGCTCATGGCGCAACTCGGCGCGTGCCGCGCGCGATTCCTCGCGCCAGCGGGCGAAGATCTGCGGATGGCCGGGGATTGCCGCGCGGGCGTTGTATTCGCGGTCGAGTTGCTCAGGCGTCGGCATGCGCCGGTCCCGGCGCGCTACGGCGCCCCGGGCCTGGCGTTTCACCCCGGCTTTTTCCCGGCGGCCTTGGAGGCGCTGCGCTTCAGCGCGGCAAGCAGTTCGTAGAGCTGGCCGCGCTGCTTTTCGTCCATCCCGGCGAACAGCTCGACTACCCAGGTTTCATGCGCTTCGGCCATTTTGCGGAAGCTGCGGCGGCCTTCGCCGGTGAGCTTGACGATGTAGGCGCGGCGGTCCTTGGGGCTGTCCTCGCGCACAACCAGGCCTTCGGCGACCAGCTGGTCGGTGATCCCGGTCACATTGCCGCCGGTCACCATCATGCGCTTGGACAGCTCGCCCATCTTGAGGCCCTGCGGCGAGCGTTCGAGCTGGGCCATCAGGTCGAAGCGCGGCAGGGTGATGCCGAACTCGGCGCGCAGGCGCGAGCGGATGTGGTTTTCGATCAGGTTGGTGCAGGCCAGCGTGCGCAACCAGAGCCGGAGGTCGGGGGCGTGTTCGGAGGTGGCGCGGGTTTCGGTGTCAGAGGCGGCAGCGGCGGGTTTCTTCGACATGTAGGTTGGGCGCTTGAAGGTGGAGCGCAGTTAATATATCGACGCCTAAAATATCAAAAGCCGCTCATTTCCGCAACTGATATGAAGCCAGAATCCCGCGGGACGTCTGCGGATTCAGGCGAAATCGGGATTGAGCACGGCGCGCAGCACGGTCCGTTTTTCGCCGTCGCGCACGCGGCGGGCAAACCACCAGACGGCGCCTTTCTTGATCGTCCAGTCGGCCTCCGTCCCGCCCAGCAGCTGGGCGGCGACGCGTCCCAGGGTCGGTTGATGGCCGATGATCAGCACCGCACCGCTGTGGTGGGGCCAGCCGGCGACGGAGAGCACGTCGGCGACCGAGGCGCCGAGGCCGAGTCGAGGCTCCACCTCGTAGGGCAGTTCCAGGGCATGGGCGGTCTGCTGCGTGCGTTCGGCGGGGCTGACCAGGACTTTCCGCTTGTGTGGCAGGTGTCGGTGCAGCCAGCGCGCCACCTGTTTCGCCTGCTTTTCGCCGCGCGCGCTGAGACGTCGCTTGTGATCCGGGAGGCTGCCGTCGCCGTCTTCGGCTTCGGCGTGACGCCAAAGTATCAGGTCCATCCATTTTCTCCAGTGAAGGGGGCAATGCTGAATCGTTGCCAGAATCGTTGCCAGTGGCTGCGCATTATCGTGCGCTGCCGGCGTCGAGCCGCGGCAGCCGCAGGCGGATCAGGCGCGTTCGCTCGCTGGCTATGCTCGCCAGCAGCCGGGCATAGCGCGGGCCGTGCCAGCCGCCGATCAGGGTGACTGCCTCGCGCAGGCGCGGATCGTCGCCGGCGCAATCCATCAGCAGGGCACCGGCATTGGTCAGGTCGTTGAGCTGGCCCAGCGTGTCCTGGGTCACGGCCAAGCGCTGCAGCACGCGAGCGAATGTTCCGTCCGGCGCCAGGGGCGCAAAGAACTCCAGCGCATAGCGCAGACGCTTGACGCCGATGCGCATGGCATGCAACGACGGCGGATCTTCCAGTAGCGCCGCCGCGGCCAGGCGGCGCAGTTTCCTGCGCAGGCGCCGCAGGCGTTCCGCAGCGAAGCTTTGCAGCGGGATCAGCGCGGCGTCGGGTGCCGGTTTCGGGTGCAGGGATTCGAGCGCGGCAAGCAGCGTGCGCCCATAGTCGGGCGCAGCGAGCAGGGCCAGCGCCTCGCCGCGAGCGGCATAGCGGCGGTTGGTGATGTCGCTGGCCAGCGCCGGCAAGCGTGGTTCATTGGGCAGCGCGGCTAGCACCGGATTGGCGATTTCGCTCAGCAGCACGTCGAGATCGCGCGCGCGGCCAAGACGCGTCATCAGGGCGGCGAGCGGCGCACGCAGCGATTCGGCCAGCCGCTCCGGCAGCACCGGGGCGAACAGCCGCAGGGCCGCACGCAGGCGGCGGGTGGCCACGCGCATCTGGTGTATGTATTCCGGGTCGTCGCTGGAGAGCGCACCGTGATGATTCTGCTGCAGGTGTTCAAGGCAGGACAGGGCGATCCGGCGAAAGGCCTCGAACGGCGGCATGGCTGCCGACAGCGCCACGGCGGCGGCCTTGAACGGCGTCGGCGGTGTGCCCAGGTGCAGGCGATAGCCGCGCTCTGCCTTGGACAGCACCGATGGCGTCAGCGCCACACGCTGGGCGAGCTGGGTGGCCACCGCAAATATCGCATGCACCGGCGCCCCGGCAAGTTCCAGTTCCACTTCGGAGATGGCTTCGCGGCGACCGTTGGCGATGATCCAGCCGCGATCCAGGGTCAGCAACACCGTGCCGGGACTGGCGGATATCGTCCAGGTGATGCGGCGGAAGCGGGTTTCGCAAATCGGCACGATGCGCGCCAGCAGTTTCGGCCGCTGCAGCCATTCGCGCACAGCGGACTGGTCGACGTCCGAGAAATCGAAGTTTCCGGCATAGGGAACTTCCCACTCCGGCCGGCTGGAGAGGCCGGCCGCCGAAGCGCCCGCCAGCTTGACCGTCTGCAGCCAGTCGCGCCCCTTGCGGCGCAGGCGCAGGGCGATGCCGCGGCGACGCAGGGAAAGTTCCGCCGTGTCGTAGTAGATGTTGTCCAGCGTTTCGACGCGGCGCTCGATCGCCTGCTTCAGCAGCGGGTGGCGCAGGAAGCGCCCCTGATGGTCTTCTGCCAGTGCCAGCTTGAGTTCGACTTCTTCAGCCATGGTGATACCCGGACTGGAAATGGTCCATTATCCATGAAGCGGCTTTGGGGTTGCCGGATTGCTGCAGGGTTGGCCCTATTCGTAGCGCAACGCCTCGATCGGCAACAGGCGCGAAGCCTTGCGCGCCGGGTAATAACCGAAGAATATGCCGATCGCACCGGCAAAACCGGCCGCCAGCACGATCGAGCTGCCCGAGAGTTCGGTGCGCCAGCCGGCGAGTTCGGCGATCGCCGTGGCACCGCCGACGCCGAGCAGGATGCCGATCGCGCCGCCGATCAGGGACAGGGTGACCGCCTCGACCAGGAACTGGGTCAGGATGTCCCGGGCGCGGGCGCCGACCGCCATGCGCAGCCCGATCTCGCGCGTGCGTTCGGTGACCGAAACCAGCATGATGTTCATGATGCCGATGCCGCCGACCAGCAGCGAGACCGAGGCGACGGCGGCCAGCAGCAGCGACATCACCTTCGACGAGGCTTCCTGGGCCTGGAGGATTTCGGACAGGTTGCGCACATAGAAGTCGTCGTCCTGTCCGTTCTGCAAGCGGTGGCGCTGGCGCAACAGTTCGCGCATGCGGGCCTCCGCTTCCACCATGTTGGCGCCGTCCCTGGTCTTGACCATGATCGAGCCGACGTTGCGGCCGGCGGCGTAACGGCTCGAGCCGAGCACGCGCTTGCGTGCGGTGCTGATCGGCATCAGGATGATGTCGTCCTGATCCTGGCCCATCATGTTCTGGCCCTTGCGGTCGAGCACGCCGATGATGGTCAGCGGCACTTTGTTGACGCGCACCACCTGGTCCACCGGGTTGGTCTCGCCGAACAGGTTCAGCGCCACGGTCTGGCCGATCAGGGCCACCTTGCCGGCGCCGTTGATTTCCGCCTGCTCGAAGCCGCGGCCTTCGACCACTGCCCACTCGCGCACCTGGAGGTATTCCGGCGAGGTGCCGTAGAACACCGTGGACCAGTTGGCATTACCCGCCACCACCTGTCCGGTGCTGCGCAGGGACGGTGCGGCGGCCTGGATCTCGTCGATTTCGCGGTTCAGCGCGTAGGCGTCGTCCTCGGTGATGGTCGGCTGCGAACCGCTGCCGCCGCGGGCGCCGCCCGAGGTCACGGAACCCGAAAGCACCAGGATGATGTTCGAGCCGAGGCTGCGGATCTGGTCTTCGACACGGGCCTGGGCACCATTGCCGACGGCGATCATGACGATCACGGCGGCGACGCCGATGATGATGCCGAGCATGGTCAGCGCCGAGCGCAGCTTGTTGATGCGCAGGGCGAGCAGGGCGATGCGCAGGGTTGCGGCGAAGTTCATGGTGCCGCCGCCGCTTCTTTGGCCGCATTGGGCCGATCCTCGATCACCTTGCCGTCGCGAAAGGAAATGATCCGCCCGGCGAAGTCGGCGATGTCGTGCTCATGGGTCACCAGCACGATGGTGATGCCCTCGCGGTTGAGCTGTTGCAGCAGCGCCATGATCTCGACGCTGGTATGCGAATCCAGCGCGCCCGTGGGTTCGTCGGCGAGCACCAGTTGGGGATTGTTGACCAGGGCACGGGCGATCGCGACGCGCTGCTGCTGGCCGCCGGAAAGCTGGGCCGGATGATGGTCCATGCGCTCCGCCAGACCGATCTGGGCCAGGCGCTGTTCGGCCCGCGAGTGGCGTTCCGCCGCGGGCACATTGCCGTACAGCAGGGGTAGCGCGACGTTGTCCAGCGCCGAGGTGCGCGCCAGCAGGTTGAAATGCTGGAAGACGAAGCCCAGCTTGCGGTTGCGCACCGCCGCCAGCTCGTCGCCGGAGAGCGCCGAGACTTCCTGGCCGCCCAACCAGTAGCTGCCGGCGCTGGGATGATCGAGGCAGCCGAGCAGGTTCATGAAAGTGGATTTGCCGGAACCCGACGGCCCCATGACGGCGACGAACTCGCCGGCCGCGATGTCGAGCGTGACGCCGCGCAGGGCAGGCACCACGTTACTGCCCATGACGTAATCCTTGGTCAGTCCCTCGACCCGGATCAGCGGTGCGCTCACTGGACTACACTCCCCCCGGCCCCCTCGCCAGGCGAGGGGATGACGGCGGTTCGCCGCTGCGCGGCTCGTGGCTGACGCCCCTGCGGGCGGCCGTGCGGCGTGTTCATGCGGGAATCCCTAGAACAGCCGCGGGCCGGGGCCGGACGCCTTCGTCGCGGCCTGCTGTCCGGCGATGACTTCCTGGCCCTCTTTGATGTCGCCGGAAACGATCTCGGTCATGCTGCCGTCGGTGAGGCCGAGGCGCACCTCGACAGGCTTGGCCTTGCCGTCCGCGTCGACAATCCAGATGCGGCCGCTGCTCGAAGCCGCTGCCGCGGAAGTTGGCGCTGGCGACACGGCGCCTGCGGTCGTCGCCTTGCGCTCGTTCGCGGCAGCGGCGGGGCGGAAGCGCAGCGTCGCATTGGGCACTTTGAGCGCCTTGTCTTTCTGCGCCGTGATGATGCGCACATTGGCGGTCATCCCCGGCAGCAAGATGAGATCGGGGTTTGCCGCCGAGATGACCACGGTATAGGTGACGACGTTGGAAACCACCGTCGCCGCCTTGCGTACCTGGCGCACCTCGCCCTCGAAATGCCGGCCGGCGAAGGCGTCCACCGTGAAGCTGGCTTTCTGCCCGAAGCGCACGCGGCCCACGTCGGCCTCGTCGATCGAGGTTTCGACTTGCATGTCGGTCAGGTTCTTGGCGATGACGAAGAGCTCCGGCGCCTGCAGGCTGGCGGCCACGGTCTGACCCGGCTCGATGCTGCGCTTGACCACGATGCCGTCCACCGGCGCCTTGATCGAGGTGCGTTCCAGATCGACGCGCGCCGCCGCCAACTGGGCTTCGCGCTGCCGCACCACGGCTTCGCCGTTCTTCACCTGGGCCTCGGCCGCGGCCAGCGAGGCGCGCGCCGCGTCCAGCGTGTTCTGCGCCGTGTCGCGCTCGGCCGGGGAGATGAAGTTCTTTTCCACCAAGGTCTTCTTGCGTTCGTAGTCGCGCTGCGCGTTGGACAGATTGGCGCGGGCGCGCGCCACTTCCGCCTGCTGCACGCCCTGGCCGGCGCGCGCCGCATCGACATCGGCCTGGGCCTGGCGCACGCGGTGCTCGTAGGTCTCCGGATCCAGGCGCGCGATCAACTGGCCGGACTTCACCGGCGAGTTGAAGTCGACCAGGATTTCCTTGATCTGTCCCGAGACCTGCGATCCGACCTGCACCGACACCACCGGGTTCAAGGTGCCGGTGGCGGAGACGGCCGCCGTGAGCGGGCCGGACTCGACTTTCGCCAGCTTGAACCGGGGCGCATCGGCGGCGCCGTCCCATGCCCGCCAGGCCGCATAAGTTCCAACGCCGAGGGCAGCGAGGGCGAGCAGAAAAATGATGAGTGAACGCTTTTTCATCCGGCGATTCTAGCCGACGCCGGCAGCAGCACCGCAAGCCGCCTTGCAAGCAAATGTTTCCGCGCGGACGAGTTTGGTTGCCGCCCGGGCTGGCCTCGCGTGTGGCTCAGGACTGGTACGCTGCGGCCTTGTAATCGGCATTCGATACGCGTAGCCTTTTGGGCTCAAAACAACCGGGGCCGGCACGCCTTGATAACGGAGGAGAAACCATGAACAGCAGACTGGCATGTATGTTGGCCGCGAGCGCTTTGCTCTTTGGCGGTTGCGCGACGGACATGACGTCCAGCGTGTATCCGGACAAGGTGGTCTATCACATCAACGATTCGTCATCGGCCACCGCGGCGCTGCGCAATATCAGCAACCACCTCGACGTCAATCCGCAGGCGCAGATCGTGGTCGTCACGCATGCCCTCGGGGTGGATTTCCTGATGGAAGAGGCCCGCGACAAGAACGGCAACCCCTACAACATTCCGGTCGAGACGCTGACCGAGCGCGGCGTGACCTTCGACGTCTGCGAAATTACCCTCAAGAGCCGCAAGCTGGACCGCAAGCAATTCATTCCCGAGTCGAAGTTCGTGCCCTCGGGCGTTGCCGAGATCGGCAAGCTGCAGGCCAGGGGCGGCTTCGCCTACATCAAGCCCTGAGTTGAGCGCCGCACCGCCAAGGCATCGCGCCGGTCAGCGCGCTGCCTTGGCGTGCCGAGTTTATCAGCCTATGAATCCGGCATTGCCTTTCATGCCCAACAGTTTGGGCTGGTTGAGTTTGCGCGGCGTGATGGTTTTCTTGTCGCGCAGATAGCGCGCCACGACGTCCCACACCGGTTCGCCCTTGGCGCCTTCGGCCACTGGCGCCCAGCCGGCAATTTTGTATTTCCTGTCGGCCGCCACGGGCTTGCCGTGCAGGCGCATGTCGGTGATGCGCTTGCCCATGCCCGCATTCGGCGTGCAGGTGTATTGCAGGCCGCCGACGCGCACCATGTCGCCGCCCTGCTGGTAATAGGGATCGGGATTGAACAGGTTGTCGCCGATATCCTCGAGAATGGTCTTGATCTGCTCGCCGCTCATCTCGTTGAGTGTCGCGCTCGGGTAGGTGATCGCGGTCTGGTCCATCAGGTGCTCGAAGGTGATCGCCTGGCCGGGCAGGATCGTGGTGCCCCAGCGGAAGCCGGGTGAGAAGCCGATGTCGGCGCCCTGCACTTCCATGATGGCATCGAGAATCAACTGGTCCCAGCTGCCGTTGAAGTTGCCACGGCGGTAAAGCAGGCCTTCGGAGACCGCCAGCTTTTCGTTCAGCTTGTCTTTATACGGCGCCCGGACCTTGTCGATCAGTGCCGCCATCTCGGCGTCGGCCGGTAGCAGGTTGGAAAACACCGGCAGCAGCTTGTAGCGGAAGTCGGAAATCTTTCCGTTCCTGACGTCGAAATCGAGCACGCCGAGAAACTTGCCATTCGAGCCGGCGTTGGTGACCAGCGTCTGACCACCCGCGTTCTTCACCACAACCGGCTGCGGCACGCCGTCATGAGTGTGTCCGCCCAAAATTGCATCGATACCGGTGACGCGGCCGGCCATCTTGAGGTCGACATCCATGCCATTGTGCGAGAGCACGACGACGACCTTTGCGCCCTTGGCGCGGGCTTCGTCGACCGTCTTCTGCATGTTGTCGTCCTGGATGCCGAAGGTCCAGTCCGACATCATCCAGCGCGGGTGGGCAATCGGCGTGTAGGGAAAGGCCTGGCCGATAACGGCCACTTTGACGCCATTCATGTCGCGCAGGCTGTAGGGCTCGAACACCTTGTCGCCGAAGTCGCTCGTCTTGATGTTCTGGGCAAGGAAATCGATCTTGCCCTTGAAATCCTTTTCGACGATTTCCAGCACGCGCTTGTCGCCCAGCGTGAATTCCCAGTGCCCGGCCATGATGTCCACGCCGAGCAGCTTGCAGGCATCGACCATGTCCTGGCCCTTGCTCCACAAGGCCGTTGCGGAGCCCTGCCAGGTATCGCCGCCATCGAGCAGCAGCGCGTTCGGACGATCTGCGCGCAGGCGCTTGACCAGCGTCGCGAGATGCGCGAAGCCGCCGACCTTGCCGTAGGTTTTGGCTGCCTTCTCGAAGTTCAGATAAGTGAAGGCATGGGCTTCGATGCCGCCGGGTTTGATGCCGAAGGCCTTGAGCAGGTGTTCGCCGACCAGGTGGGGCGCCTTGCCCAGTGCGCCGCCAATACCCAGGTTTACGCTCGGTTCGCGGAAATATATCGGCATCAGCTGGGCGTGGCAATCGGTGAAATGCAGCAGATGGACATTGCCGAATTTCTTCAGGTCGTAGAGGCTGTCGCCCTTGCCGGCCGCCCATACCGAGCGGGCATCGAGAGCAAACCCGGCGGCCGAAGCGGCGGCCAGGATTTGCAGGAATTCACGGCGATTCATCGAAGACATGACAGGTTCCTTAGGCTGATCCCACCAGGGGATACCTTACTCACTTGCAGGGGAGGTTGATCCCACCAGGGGATACCGTCCGCGGCACCCTGCCGCGGACTTGAAAAGGCTGGCCTCGGCCAGGCTTTTCGGGAGCGTGCGCTTACTTGTTGACCGGCGAAGCAGGATCGAGCAACAGGGCGACCAGATTCTTGATCTGTTTTTCGTCGAGTGCACCGACACGCCCAAAACGCGGCATTTCGGAACACAGGTTGTGGGACTTGGCGTTGTAGATCTTGGAATAGACATACTTCTGAGTTTCCGGCGTGTTGCCGCGCAGCTTGCCGAACTGATACAAAGTCGGGCCGATCGTGCCGAATGAAGTTTCGTTCGGACTGATGCGGTGGCAGTTGTAGCAATTGCCTCCCACCGGCAGGCCGGGCTTGTCTTTCCAGGTGAATCCCTTGCCGCTTTGGGCCGTCTTTTCGCCAGCTTTCCAGTCGCCCATCAATTTACCGTCGGACGGGTATTTGACGTCGGCCAGTTGGTCGGCTTCCATCCGCTTCGCGATGGATTCGGGCGGCTTGTTGCCGGTACGGTTGCAGATCATTTGCAGGCCATCTTCGGCCAGCCGGTCCATGGACGCCTGGCCTCGCGGCTGGAAGTCCTTGTGGAAGGTTGCGATGGCCTTGGCGCGATAGTCGCCATCGGCGACGGCGGGCAGGGCAATCATCAGGGTGGCGGCCATGCTTGCGGCCAGAATAATCTTCTTGGTCATGTCTGTCTCCCTCTTAGCGCTTGATGCCCGGGCCTTTGTAGACCTGGCCGTTGGCGTTGCCAATCATGTAAGTCAGCAGATACGCGATCGCATCCGAGGCGTATTTCGGCTGGGGAAAGCGTTGCTGGCGGAAGCAGTCGCCCATGCGCCACTGATGGGTCAGCATCACGCCGCCCGTCATGCGGTAGCCCGGCCAGCCCTGCACGCCCTTCATGGCGCCCGCCGCGGTGGTGAGGTTGGGCAGGTTCTGCATGCGGATGCGCTTGCCATCCACACCATGGCAGGTGTTGCAGGAAAAATCGTAGGGCCCGGCACGATAGGCGGCCATTGCCTTGCCGGTTTCATAAGCGTCGCGCACCTTGGGATCCTTCAGCGGCACGGCGATTCTCATGTTGCGCGAATGGCCAGCGATATAGGTGACGAGGTTGGTGATGTCGGGCGTGAAGTTGGCGTTGGCGAAAGGCTTGGCGGCGATCTCGTCGAACTTGAAGCCCTGCTTCTCGACCATGCACCAGACGATGCGCCGTTCGGCGTCCATCACGGTATCGGCATCGGCAAAGTAGCGCGGCATCTTAACGTAGGCACCTTCGACCTTGCCAATCCCCAGGCCGAGGTTGCAGCTTTCGGCCAGCGAGACATTCTTCGGGCCGCGCTTGCTCTTCCACTGCTCTTCGCCCTTCATTTCGAAGAGTTCCGCCGGGTTGCTTTCCTCCATCTCGGCGCGGAACTTCTCGAACTCCAGGGTCGCGGCATCTTTTTCCTCGACCGCCGGCGCTGGGGCCATTTTGGCTGCGGGCTTCGCCGCCGGCTTCTTCGGGGTCTGGGCGAACGCGCCTCCCATGACCGCCACGGCGCAGAGCGCGCCAATGAAGTTTTGCTTCATGTTCTCCTCCTGTCCTGTTAAGGGCTGGGGCGGGTATGTCCCGCCGCGGTTTGTGTTATGTCCCTGCGCGCCGCCGGAGGGTATCTTCGGTGGCACTCGTAGCTGAGACGGTCAGGCAATTGCGGATTCGTCGGTTCTCTTGTCGCCCTTGTTGTCGACCCAGTTGACGACAACTTTGTCGCCGGACTTGGCGCCTTTGACCTTGAAGCCAAAGACGGGGTTGCGCGACACGGAAGTGCCGATCTGGCCATCGACCACTTTCTTGCCGCCGACCTCGACCGTCATCGACTGAATGAAATGGGCGGGAATGGGCTTGCCTGCCGCGTCCTTGCGCTGGCCGGTTTCCATCGCGTGCCCCATCAGGATGCGAACTTCTGCGACGTCGCCTTTCATCCGGGCGCGAATCTTCATCGGATCTGCCATGGTGTCTTCCTTATATCCGTTGGGTTGGGTCAGCCGCCGCAGCCGCCGACAGTGACCTTGACTTCTTTTTGCGCCGTATAGAACTTGCCGTCTGCCTTGGCGATCGCCTTGACCAGGGAGGTTCGGCCCATTTTCAGGCGCGCCGAAACTTCCGCCATGGCGCCGTTGGCAAAGTCGAACTGGGCACAAAGCGGAGACGGATTCTTCTCGACCAGGATCGCGATCGAACTGGTGTTCGGAATCTTGCTGACCACGTCCACGGGCACCACGGCGCCGTTTTCCGCGATGTCAGGTAGTTTCAGCATCAGGTCCTTGCTGTCGGCAGCTGCCGCCGCGCCCAGGCCCTTGAGCGCTCCGGCCGTGTCCTTGGCCTCGAAGGCGGCCTTGTTCCAATCCGCGGCATAGGCCGCGGTCGGCTTCAGCACGCCGGCCATGATCAGCGCAGAAAGCGCCCCCAGGCTTCCTGCGCCGCGAAGCACGGTTCTCCGTGTGACGTTCATTTCCATCGCTTGGTTCTCCTCCGTATCGTCAGATGTCTCGTTATTTTTTCTTGGCAAACCTAACACTTCATAAACAACAAATAAAGCGCCATTTGGTTTACCGAGCGACTCAGTTTTGCATACAAATTGCACAAGGTAAATGGAAATAAACTATTCCTCTAATCGCTCAAACAATGGAATAAAACCGCCTCTGCAATCGTCTGCTAGTCTGTTGCGATGCACCAGATGCGCCGACTTGTCAGAGCTCGACCTGGGTTCCAAGTTCGACGACGCGATTGGTCGGCAGCTTGAAGTAATCGGTCGCCGTACCCGCATTGCGGAACATCCACATGAAAAGTATTTGCCGCCACAAGGTCATGGCCGGCACGCGATTGGGGACGATGGTTTCATGGCCGAGGAAAAACGAGCTTTCCATCATCTCGACCGGAGCCATGCCGTGACTGCCGCATAGTTCGAGCGCCAGCGGGACGTTGGGATCGTCCTTGAAGCCATAATTCAGGACGATGCGGTAGAAGCCATCGCTGAGCGCTTCGACCAGAATCTGTTCGCTGGCGTCGACATGGGGGATGTCCTGCATATTGACATTGAGCAGGATCACCCGCTCGTGCAGCACCTTGTTGTGCAGCATGTTGTGCAGCATGGCGCGCGGCACGCCGTCGGGGCGGGTGGTCATGAATACGCCGGTGCCGGCGACGCGGTGCGGCCCGCCGTACTGCAGGCTGGCGAGGAAGGCGTCGAGCGGAATCGAGTCCAACTGAAGCCTTTCGTAGAGCAGGGTGCGGCCGCGCTGCCAGGTGGCGAACAGCGTGAAGATGCCGAGGCCGAGCACCAGGGGGAACCAGCCGCCGTCGAACACCTTGATCAGGTTGGCCGAGAAAAACGCGAAGTCGACCACGATGAACAGGAGCAGGAACAACCCGGCCTGCAGCCAGTTCCAGTTCCACAGCGCGCGTACCACGACAAACGCTAGCAGGGTGTCGATCATCATGGTCAGGGTCACGGCGATGCCGTAGGCCGAGGCCAGGTTCGACGAGGACTTGAAGCCGAGCACCAGAATGACCACGGCCAGCAGCAGCAGCCAGTTGATGTTGGGAATGTAGATTTGGCCTTTTTCGCGCTCCGAGGTGAACTTGACCTGGAGTCGCGGACAATAGCCCAGCTGCATGGCCTGGCTGGTCAGCGAAAACGCCCCGGAGATTACGGCTTGCGAGGCGATGACCGTGGCGGCGGTGGCCAGGCCGACCATCGGATACAGCAGCGCGTCGGGTACCAGCATGAAGAATGGATTCTTCACCGCTGCCGGGTTGTCGAGGATCAGCGCCCCCTGACCGAGGTAATTCAGGTAAAGGCAGGGAAATACGTATCCCAGCCACGCCCACTTGATCGAGCGCCGGCCGAAATGTCCCATGTCGGCATACAGCGCTTCGCCGCCGGTGATCGCCAGCACCACCGCGCCCAGGGCGAGATAGGCGTGGGATCGGTTTTCGAGGAAGAAGTGCAGGGCATACCAGGGGTTGATTGCCGCGATGACGGCGGGGTGCTTGAGGATGTTCCAGATGCCCAGCACGCCGAGCGTGCCGAACCAGAACAGCATCACGGGTCCGAACAGGGCACCGACGCTGGCCGTGCCGCGCGGTTGAAACAGGAACAGGCCGCAGAGCACCAGTATGGTGATCGGAACGATATAAGGCTTGAACATCGGAGTGGCGACTTCCAGGCCTTCGACGGCGGACAGTACCGACATCGCCGGCGTGATCACGGCGTCGCCGTAGAACAGGCCGGCGCCGAATATGCCCAGTCCCGACAGCAGCCACATCATCCGCGGTCCGGCGCCGCGGGTGCGCAGGGCGAGCGATGTCAGCGCCATGATGCCGCCTTCGCCACGGTTGTCGGCGCGGGTGATGAACATCACGTACTTGAGCGACACCGTGATGGTCAGCGCCCAGAAAATCAGCGACAGGATGCCCAGCAAGTTGTCCGCCGATACCGCGACGGCATGCGGGCCGTTGAAGACTTCCTTCATGGTGTACAGCGGGCTGGTGCCGATGTCGCCATAGACCACACCCATGGCCGCGATCGAAACCGCAGCGAGGCGAGGCACCACCATGCCCTGGGGATTATTATTGTTGCCCTGCACCATTTATTGATTATAGGCGCATTGCAAATCATGCGTTGCCGCCCCGGGGCGGGCATCGGAATCACCAACGGCATGGGCGCTGCGGCGCTTCGATGCGCCACTTTTCGTCTCGAGGTGGATTGTGGGACGCCCGGGTTTGTCGGATAATGCGCGCCTCGCGTGGTACATGTACAGTGCTGCGACATCCCGGGCCGGGGTGACGGAATCGGTAGACGTAGCGGTCTCAAACACCGCCGCCGCAAGGCATGGGGATTCGACTTCCCCCCCCGGCACCAATATATTTCTGGCAAACCGAGCCGGGCCGGCAAGACGGACGCCGGCAGGTAAAGTGGCGATATTCCGATTACACTGGCCTCCCGGTGCGGTGTAGTGGTTTTCACGGAGGGGACGTAGTGATTGCGCGGAATGCTGGAGTTTCAATGACCGTCCTGCGGGCATTGCCGATCTTCGAGATGCTCGATGACGAATGTCTGAAGCCGCTGACCCGTGTCGCCATGCTGCGCCAGATTCCGCGAAATACCGTCGCCCTGCATGCCGGCGACCATACCGACAACATCTATTTCGTGCTTTCGGGCTCCCTGAAGGTGCAGGTCAGCGACGAGGAAGGTCGTGAGGTCATTCTGTCGATGCTCGGTCCGGGCGAGTTGTTCGGCGAAATGGGGGTGCTCGACGACCATCCGCGTTCGGCCACGGTGCTGGCCGTCGAACAAAGTGAAGTCGTGGTGATGGGCAAGGCGGATTTCAAGCAATGCCTGGTGGAAAATCCCGATGTTTCCCTGTTCATCATGCGCAACCTGACCAAGCGCCTGCGTCTGGCCGACCGCAACATCGAGAGCCTGGCGCTGCTGGATGTCTATGGACGCGTTGCTCGCCTGTTGCTCGAGGCGGCGGAGACCATCGACGGGCGCAAGGTGGTGACGCACAAGTTGAGCAAACAGGATATCGCCAAGATGATTGGTGCTTCGCGCGAAATGGTCAGCCGGGTGATGCGCGATCTCATGACACAGGGGCTGATCCTCGAACGCGACGGACAACTGGTCCTGGTAGACCTGGCGGCATTCAGGCGCCATGGCGACCTGGACGATACGAATTGAGCGACGACAGGGCGGCTACTGCGGCGCCTGAGGTCTGACGAGCGGCCGCTCTGCTACCATGCGCGCCGGCAGGCCCAAGGCCGGCCCTAGCTGCAAGCCCTTCCTCGCTCACCGATGTCTTTCACACTCGCCGATTTCGATTACGCACTGCCGCCGGAACTGATTGCCCAGGCTCCCCTGGCGCAGCGTTCGGCGAGCCGTCTGCTGGTCGTCGACGGCGACCGTCGCAGCGATAGCCGCTTTGTCGATCTGCCGCAATGGCTGCGCGCCGGCGACCTGCTGGTGATGAACGACAGCCGGGTCTTGCATGCCCGATTGCTGGGGCGAAAAGACAGCGGAGGGCAGGTCGAAGTCCTGGTCGAACGTCTGCTCGATCACAACACGGTGCTGGCGCAAGTGCGGGCGAGCAAGTCGCCGCAAGCCGGCAGCCGGCTGCGGCTCGAAGGCGAACTCGCTGTCGAGGTGCTGGGGCGCGAAGGCGAGTTCTATCGCCTGCGTTTTGCCGACGATGCCGCCGAGTTGATCGAGCGTCATGGCCGACTGCCCTTGCCGCCCTATATCGAGCGCCTGGCCGAGGCCCCCGACGAATTGCGTTATCAGACCGTGTATGCGCGCGAGAAGGGTTCGGTGGCAGCGCCTACCGCCGGTCTGCACTTCGACCAGGACTTGCTGGCGCGCTTGCAAGCGCATGGCGTCGGCATCGCCTATGTCACCTTGCACGTGGGCGCCGGAACCTTTCAGCCGGTGCGCGCCAGCAAGCTGGCGGAGCATCGCATGCATACCGAGCGCTATTTTCTGCCGCAAGCCACAGCCGACGCGATAGCGGCGACCCGCGCTGCCGGCGGCCGCATCGTGGCGGTCGGCACCACATCCTTGCGCACTCTCGAATCGACAGCTCAAGGTGGCGGATTGAAAGTTGGCGCTGGCGAGACGGCGCTGTTCGTCACTCCCGGCTTTGAATTCAAGGTGGCGGACATGCTGGTTACCAATTTCCACTTGCCGAAGTCCACCCTGCTGATGCTGGTCGCGGCGTTCGCCGGCATGGAGGAGATTCGGGCTGCCTACCAGCATGCGATTGCGGCGCGCTATCGCTTTTTCAGTTATGGCGATGCCATGTTGCTGCATCGAAAGCCGATATGAACTTCGAACTGCTCACCACCGACGGCGCGGCGCGGCGCGGTAACTTGACGCTGGCCCACGGCGTGGCGCCGACGCCGACTTTCATGCCGGTCGGCACCTATGGCACGGTGAAGGCGATGTCCCCCGACGAGTTGGTCGGCATCGGCGCCTCTATCGTGCTCGGCAACACCTTCCATCTCTGGCTGCGCCCGGGGCTGGAGGTGATCGCGGCGCACGGCGGCCTACACCGTTTCATGGGCTGGAACGGTCCGATCCTGACTGACTCGGGCGGCTTCCAGGTGTTCTCGCTGGGCGAGCTGCGCAAGATCAGCGAAGAGGGCGTCAGGTTCGCCTCGCCGATCAACGGCGACCGGCTGTTTCTGACGCCGGAAGAGTCAATGCGCATCCAGCATGTGCTGAACTCCGACGTGGTGATGATTTTCGACGAATGCACGCCCTATCCGGCGGACCCCGCCACGGCGGCACAATCGATGCGGCTCTCGCTGCGCTGGGCGCGGCGCTCGCGCGACGAGCATGATCGGCTGCAGAACAGCAATGCCCTGTTCGGCATCGTCCAGGGCGGCATGCACGAAAGCCTGCGCGACGAATCCCTGGCGGCGCTGGTCGATATCGGTTTCGACGGCTTCGCCATCGGCGGCCTTTCGGTCGGCGAGCCCAAGGAGGAAATGGCGCGCATTCTGGCCCACACTGCGCCGCGCCTGCCGGTCGATAAACCGCGCTACTTGATGGGCGTCGGCACCCCGGAAGACCTGGTGTTTGCCGTGGGGCAGGGCATCGACATGTTCGATTGCGTGATGCCGACGCGCAATGCGCGCAACGGGTGGCTATTCACGCGCTGGGGCGACGTCAAGATCAAGAACGCCAGCCACAAGAACGATACCCGGCCGCTGGACGAGACCTGCGGCTGCTATACCTGCCGCCATTTCACGCGCGCCTATCTGCATCATCTGCATCGCATCGGCGAGATACTCGGGGCGCGGCTCAACACCATCCACAATCTTTACTATTACCAAACCCTGATGGCGGAAATGCGCCTCGCCATCGAGCAGGGCGACTTCGCCGGCTTCCGTCTGCGCTTTAACCGGGGGCGGGCTGGCGAGCAGGTATAATCCGGCGCTTCTTTTTAGATTCGGCGTAACGCCTGCTTCACAGGCGAGCCTTCACCGAAACGTTGCTGCGCAGCGTTTCGGACATTTCTGGAGATTCATAGTGCTGATTTCAAATGCTTACGCACAGGCGGCCGGTGGCGCCGCCGCCGATCCGATGGGCGGCCTGATGGGCATGCTACCCATTCTTCTGATGTTCATCGTGCTCTGGTTCGTCATGATCCGGCCGCAGATGAAGAAGGCCAAGGAACAGCAGAAAATGGTCAGCGAACTGGCCAAGGGCGACGAAGTGGTCACCCAGGGCGGCATCACCGGCCGCATTGCCAAGGTGGGTGAAAACTACCTGAGCCTTGAAGTGGCCGAAGGCAAGGACGGCCCGGTGGTGATCACCGTGCAGAAGAACGCCGTGGGCGCGCTGCTGCCCAAGGGTACGCTGAAGAACCTGTAATTTTATTGGCCCGGCCGCGTCAAAGCGCGGGCCGGGGACCATGCCATGAACCGCTACCCCCTCTGGAAAAACGCCCTGGTGCTGATCGCCCTGGTGCTTGGCCTGCTGTATACCCTGCCCAACTTCTTCGGCGAGGCGCCGGCCGTGCAGGTGGCCAGCGTCAAATCGACGCACAAGGTCGACGCCAAACTGCTGGCCCAGGTGGAAGCGGCGCTCAAGACCGCATCGATCAGCCCGCTGGGGATGGTGCTCGATCTCAACAGCATCCGCGTGCGGCTGGCCGACACCGATACACAGCTCAAGGCCAAGGACGCCATCGAAAGGGCACTGAACCCGGTGGCGGCGGATGCGACCTACAGCGTGGCGCTGAATCTGGTGTCGGACTCGCCCAACTGGCTGAACAGCATCAACGCCTTGCCGATGTATCTTGGTCTCGATCTGCGCGGCGGCGTGCATTTCCTGTTGCAAGTCGATATGAAGGGCGCGCTGACCAAGCGCCTCGATTCGATCGGCGCCGATTTGCGCAGCCTGATGCGCGACAAGAACATCCGTCATGGCGGCATCAGCCGCGAGGGACAGACCGTGGCGATACGTTTCCGCGAGGCGGAAACCCGCGACAAGGCGCGCGTCGTGCTGAACGACAACCAGCCCGATCTGGAACTGGTCGACGCCCAGGAAGGTTCGGATTTCAAACTGGTGGCGACGCTCAAGCCGGTGGCGCAAAAGCGCATCCAGGAATACGCCGTCAAGCAGAACATCACCACCCTGCACAACCGCATCAACGAACTCGGCGTAGCCGAACCGGTGATCCAGCAGCAGGGCATAGACCGCATCGTGGTGCAATTGCCCGGGGTGCAGGACACCGCCAAGGCCAAGGACATTCTGGGCCGCACGGCGACGCTGGAAGTGCGCATGGTCGATGACGAAGCCAGCGCCAACCCGGATATCATGGACCGGGCGGCCCGCGGCCAGCCGCCTCCCGGCACCGAATACTACGTCGAGCGCGGCGGTCGTGGCCTGCTGGTGAAGAAGCAGGTGGTGTTGACCGGCGAGCGCCTGACCGATGCCCAGCCCGGATTCGACAATCAGACCCAGGAACCGGCGGTGCACCTGTCGCTCGATTCGGCGGGCGCGCGCATCTTCAAGGACGTGACGCGCGAGAGCGTGGGCAAGCGCATGGCTATTCTGCTGATCGAAAAGGGCAAGGGCGAGGTGGTCACGGCGCCGGTGATCCGCACCGAGATCGGCGGCGGCCGCGTGCAGATATCGGGCCGCATGAGTACCGTGGAAGCCCACGATGTGGCCCTGCTGCTGCGGGCCGGCTCGCTGGCGGCACCGATGGAAATCATCGAGGAACGCACCGTGGGCCCCAGCCTGGGTGCCGACAATATTGCCAAGGGCTTCAGCTCGACCCTATGGGGTTTCATCGCCATCGCCGTGTTCATGATGGCCTACTACCTGCTGTTCGGCGTTGTGTCGGTGTTCGCGCTTTCAGCCAACCTGCTGTTCCTGGTGGCGCTGTTGTCGCTGTTGCAGGCGACGCTGACCCTGCCGGGCATTGCGGCCATCGCCCTGACGCTGGGCATGGCGATCGACGCCAACGTGCTGATTAACGAGCGGGTGCGCGAGGAACTGCGCGGCGGAAATTCGCCGCAAGCGGCGATCACTGCGGGTTACGAGCGAGCCTGGGCGACCATTCTCGACTCGAATATCACGACGCTGATCGCCGGCATCGCACTGCTGATATTTGGCTCCGGCCCTGTGCGTGGCTTTGCTGTGGTGCATTGCCTGGGCATCCTGACCTCGATCTTCAGTTCGGTGGTGGTGTCGCGTGCATTGATCAACTGGATCTACGGCCGTCGGCGCAAGCTGGAAGCGGTGAGCATCGGGCAAGTCTGGAAGCCGGGAGTCTGACATGGAATTTTTCCGCATACGCAAAGATATTCCCTTCATGCGCCATGCCCTGGTGTTCAACATCATCTCGTTGATCACGTTTTTGCTGGCGGTGTTCTTCCTCAGCACCAAGGGGCTGCATTTTTCCGTCGAGTTCACCGGCGGCACGCTGCTGGAAGTCAGCTATGCCCAGGCGCCCGACTTGCGGCAAATCCGCCAGCAACTGGAGGGCGACGGCTTCAACGATCCGCAGGTGCAGAACTTCGGTTCCTCGCGCGACGTGCTGATTCGCGTCCCGCTGGCAAAGGGCGCCGAAAGCTCCAAGGTCGGCGATCAGGTCATGGCCTCGCTCATGAAAGTTGGCGCTGGCGCCACGGCGCCAGTTGTGAAGCCTGAGCTCAAGCGGGTCGAGTTCGTCGGGCCGCAGGTCGGCAAGGAACTCGCCGAAGACGGCGCGCTGGCGCTGCTGCTGGTGGTGATCGGCATCATGCTGTATCTGGCCTTCCGCTTCGAATGGCGCTTCGCGCTCTCCGCCATCGTCGCCAACATGCATGACGTGGTGATCATCCTCGGCTTTTTCGCCTTCTTCCAGTGGGAGTTCTCGCTGCCGGTGCTGGCCGCCGTGCTGGCGGTGCTGGGCTACTCGGTCAACGAGTCGGTGGTGGTGTTCGATCGCGTGCGCGAAACCTTCAAGAAGAAGCGCGGCATGACCACGCCGCAGGTGCTCGACCACGCCATCACCAGCACCATCTCGCGCACCATCATCACCCATGGCTCGACCCAGATGATGGTCACTTCGATGCTGGTTTTCGGCGGCGCGGCGCTGCACTACTTTGCCCTGGCGCTGACCATCGGCATCCTGTTCGGTATCTATTCGTCCGTTCTGGTGGCCAGCCCCCTGGTCATGTGGCTCGGCGTCTCGCGCGAGCAGTTCGTCAAGCCCAAGGTAGAAAAGCAGGAAGCCGTGGTCTGATGCAGCGCATCCGCGTCTGGGATCTGCCGACCCGGGTGTTCCACTGGGCTTTGGCACTCTGCGTGGTCGGGTCCTTCGTCACGGTGAAGATAGGTGGCAATGCCATGGTCTGGCATGGCCGCATCGGCGTGACCGTGGTCGGCCTGCTGGCGTTTCGCCTGGTCTGGGGTTTTGTCGGCTCGACCCATGCGCGCTTCAACCAGTTCGTGCGCGGGCCGCGCGCCATCAAAGACTATATCCGTGGGCAGTGGCAGGGCGAAGGGCACAACCCGCTCGGTGCGCTGTCGGTGCTGGCCATGCTGGGCACGTTCTTGCTGCTGGTGGCGACCGGAATGTTCGCCAACGATGACATCGCCTTCGAGGGACCGCTATACGCCTTGGTGGACAAGGAGTTCTCGGACCGGGTGGCCGGCATCCATCGCCTGATCGAGCCGCTGACCATCCTTTTGGTGCTGGCACACCTGGGCGCCGTCGCGTATTACGTCCGATTCAGGAAGGAAACCCTGATCATGCCCATGATCACGGGTTGGAAAGTTGGCGCTGGCGAGACGGCGAGGGGCGGCGGAGCGCTGGCTTTCTGCTTCGCGCTGTCGATTGCCCTGGGCGCAGCCTATGGCGCCAGTGGCGCCTGGATAGCGTCGACCCCGCCCACTGCGGCGCCTGCCGCGGCGCCGAACTGGTAAAAAAACGGCCACCCGCAGGTGGCCGTTGCGTTGCGCCTGGCCATTGCTGCCGGCGATTACTTTTTCTCTTCCTTGCGGAATTCGTCGTGGCAACCCTTGCAGGCCTTGCCCAGATTGCCGAACTGGGCCTTGACCGCAGCGGCGTCGCCACTGGCGGCGACCTTGGCCATTTCGTTGGCTTCCTTGTTGTAGGCCATGCCGACTTCCTTCAATTTGGCGGAGTTGGTGAACATTTCCGGCTTTACGTTGGTGTCGCGCCAGCCCTTGCCGGTGTCGGTTCCCGGCTGGAAGAGGCCGCCTGAACCGGAATTGGCGATCGCCTGAATCATGTTGGCGGCCTGTACCACCTGGTCCTTATTGAAGGTGCCGTCGATATTGGCCTTGATGCGGGCCATGCTCCAGCCCTGAGTCTGCATGACCGACTGGCGCCAGCGAATCTTATCTTCGGTTTTGCCTATCGTTTGCGCCATTGCGGCGCCGCAGAGGCCGATGGCAAGAGTGGTGACGACGAACTTGTTGAATTTCATGTGAACTCCTTTTTCTGTCGAGGGGAAGGCCAGCGGGTACCAGCATCCGGTATACGATCAGCGTCCGGAAATTATTCCATGCTTGCAGCAAGGGGTAAGTGACCTGGGTTACAGACGCTGGGGTTGGCGAGCGTCGCCCCAAATACCGGGGATCGCGCCGGCTAGTCGATTCCAGTGGCGAAGAGGTGTTTGACGCGCAGCAGATGCTTGCCGTCGCTCGCCAGTTCCAGCAGGCGGTCGATGTTGGGATGCTTGCCGGGATTCTGCCGCGCGTCGTCGGTATGCTCGGCATACAGTTCCAGCCCTTTTTTGGCCGCCTCGGCGGTGATGGCGCCGTATATCTGCCCGAGATGGTTGTAGACGGACAGCGAGCCGGTCTGACCGGGCTTGTTTTCTATCGTCGCGGTGACCTTGCCCTCACTGTCCAGCAACTGGATGGCTGCCAGGTGTGAGATGCGGGGCAGCTGTTTGAGATTGTCCGCAAACGCCATGTCAAATCCGCCTGGCCAGTTCCGTCGCTTTGCCGATGTACGAGGCAGGAGTCATATCGAGCAGACGTTGGCGGTCCGCATCCGGCAAGGGCAGCTTGGCAATGAAGTCGCGCAGGGCCTGCTGCTCGATGCCTTTGCCGCGCGTGAGTTCCTTGAGTTGTTCGTAGGGATTGGGCACGCCGAAGCGGCGCATCACCGTCTGCACCGGCTCGGCCAGTACTTCCCAGGCGTCGGCAAGGTCTTCGGCCAGGCGCTGCGGATTGGCTTCGAGCTTGTTTAGCCCGCGCAGGGTCGAATCGAATGCCAGCAGCGTATAGCCGAAGGCCACGCCCATGTTGCGCAGTACGGTGGAGTCGGTGAGATCGCGCTGCAAGCGGGAGATCGGCAGCTTTTCCGCGAGGTGACGCAATAGCGCGTTGGCCAGGCCCAGGTTGCCTTCGGAGTTCTCGAAGTCGATCGGATTGACTTTGTGCGGCATGGTCGATGAGCCGATCTCGCCTTCCTTCAGCTTCTGCTTGAAGTAGCCCAGCGAAATGTACTGCCAGAGGTCGCGGTCGGCATCGATCAGGATGGTGTTGGCGCGGGCCATGGCGTCGAACAGCTCGGCCATCGCGTCGTGCGGTTCGATCTGGATGGTGTAGGGATTGAATTCCAAGCCGAGCGACTCGATGAAGCGGCGATTGAAGCTCTCCCAGTCGATATCCGGATAGGCCGCGAGATGGGCGTTGTAGTTGCCCACGGCGCCGTTGAACTTCGCACTGAGCGATACCGCGGAAATCTGCTTGCGGCTGCGGATCAGGCGCGCCGCGATATTGGCCATTTCCTTGCCCAGCGTGGTCGGCGTGGCAGGCTGGCCGTGGGTGCGGGCCAGCATCGGCAGCTCCGCCAGCTGATGGGCCAGGTCGCGCATCCGGGCGATCAGGCGGTCGAGTTCGGGCAACAGGCTGCCGCCGATCGCATCCTTGAGCATCAAGGCATGGGAGGTATTGTTGATGTCTTCCGAAGTGCAGCCGAAATGGATGAATTCGCTGACGCGCATGACTTCCGGGTTGCCCGCCAGGCAGTCCTTGAGCCAGTATTCCATGGCTTTCACATCGTGATTGGTACGGGCCTCGATGGTCTTGACGGCTTGCGCATCCGCGACCGAGAAATTGGCGATAACCGAATCCAGCTGTTTGATCGTGGCGGTCGAGAACGCCGGGCATTCGGCGATTTCCCCGGCGCCGGCGAGCGCCTTGAGCCATTCGATTTCGACCCGAATGCGGTTGCGGATGAGGCCGTATTCCGAGAAATGAGTGCGCAGGTTTTCGACCTTGGCGGCATAGCGGCCGTCGAGCGGCGAAAGGGCGGTGAGTGCGGTGAGTATCATGTCTTTGGCGAGGAGAGGACGATGTGCGGGAGGCCCCGACGGCAGGCGGAATTTTAACATGCAGGCCATTGCCCTCCGGGCAGCGGTGCGCGGTCACAAACGGCGGCGTGCTATAGTTTCCATGCCCCGAATCCCTGTGATCTGCCCCCATGAAACTGATCGGTTCCCTTACCAGCCCTTATGTCCGCAAGATACGCATCGTGCTGGCGGAAAAGAAAATCGACTACGATCTGATCATCGATTCGCCGTGGGCGGAGGGCAATCAGGTGGCTGCGCTCAATCCGCTGGGCAAGGTTCCCGTGCTGGTGCTGGACGATAACAGCACGCTCTACGATTCCCGGGTCATTGCCGAGTATCTGGATATGGTGGCACCCAACAGTCGCCTGCTGCCGGCGTCCGGCCGCGAGCGCATCAGCGTCAAGCGTTGGGAGGCTCTGGCGGACGGCGTGCTGGATGCCGCCGTGGCGGCATTTCTCGAAGCGCAGCGTCCCACTGGCGAGCGCAGTCCGTCATGGATCGCACGGCAGCGCGGCAAGACCACGCAAGCGCTGAAAGCCATGTCGGAAGATCTGGGCGAGCAGCCCTGGTGTCATGGCAACAGCCTCTCGCTGGCGGACATCGCCGTCGGCTGTGCGCTGGGCTATGTATCCTTCCGCCTCGGCGACATTCGGTGGCGCGAGGACTACCCCAATCTGTCGCATCTGTATGAAAAACTGATGCAGCGTCCCGCGTTCGCTGAAACCGTGCCGCCGGGCTGATTCCCGACTTGACCCGGGGCACTGCCGGAAAAGTCCGTTTTACCTGGATTCATTCTTCGGCCGGGTCTTGGTCGGCAGTACCGTCGAGTCTCGCAATCAGGCGCGGCAGCAACTTCTTTTCGGCTTGATGGGTGAGTTCTCCCATCAGTTGATCCGCCAATCCATCCGTGACTTTCAGGACGGCGTGCGGCAATTCCTGCTCAAGCCAGCGCGAAAGCTCCTCGCGCAAGGCGTCGAGATGTTGCTGCAAGTGCGGCGGCGCGGTGGCCAGCGCGGCTTCCTGTTCCGTGACGATGTCGGTAAGCACGGGTAAATCGTCGTCGGGTGGCGAGACCTGAGGGGCCGCCGGTACCGAGCCGGCAACATAGGTCCGGTTGCGCCGAATCAGCGCATCGGCCTGGCGCAGGAGATCAGCCGTATCGTCGTCAGCCATCTACTGGATGCCTCCTGAGATATCGCGGTTTTCCAACGGGTATCCGCGTTCGCGATAAAAGCGGAAGCGTTCGCGACCGGGTAAGCGGTCGGCGGCTTCGATGCTGACGATTTCGATCAGTTCCTTGAAGCGGCTGAAACCCGATGGGACTTCGTCCGACAGATTCAGCAGACATTCGTCGTGGAGCGGATGATCGAGCCCCGATGTGAACACGATCGGGGTTACTGCCGCCAAATCATTCTCGGCACGACAGTGGGGTATGAAGCCGGTAGCGGGTTGAAGCCACAACAGGCGATCGAGGTGGTCCCGGCGGTCGCCGGCTGGTACGTACACCAATACTCGCCTGCCTTCGCCGCTGGCGAGCTCCAGCCACGCGGCGATAGCCTGGAGCCGATCGCGCGCGCCGTGGAGAAAGGTGATCTTTGTCATTCCCGCTTGCGCTTTCCAGCCGGCTTTGCGGCGTTCCTGGCGCGGTCGATCAGGAAATGGCTCAGCAAGGGCACCGGTCGTCCGGTGGCACCCTTGTCCTTGCCGGAACGCCAGGCGGTGCCGGCAATGTCGAGATGCGCCCAATGGTACTTGTCGGTGAAGCGCGCGAGGAAGCAGGCCGCGGTGATGGTGCCGGCCGGCCGCCGATATTCGCCATGTCGGCGAAGTTGCTCTTCAATTGCTCCTGGTAGTCGTCCCACAGGGGCATTTGCCAGGCGCGGTCGTAGGCGTCCTGGCCCGCATCGAGCAGTTCCCGGGCGAGGCCTTCGTTATTGGCGAGCAGGCCGGTGGCGACATGTCCCAGTGCGATCACGCAGGCACCCGTCAGCGTGGCGATATCGACCACGCACTCCGGATCGAAGCGCTCGACGTAAGTGAGGGCGTCGCACAGAATCAGGCGGCCCTCGGCGTCGGTGTTGAGTATTTCCACGGTCTGCCCCGACATCGACGTAATTACGTCGCCCGGCTTGGTCGCCGCGCCGCCGGGCATGTTTTCCGTGGATGGAATGACGCCGACGACATTGAGCGGCAGTTTCATCATGGCAGCCGCCTTGAGCGTTCCGAGTACGCTGGCAGCGCCGCACATGTCATATTTCATCTCGTCCATTTCCGCTCCGGGCTTGAGCGAAATCCCGCCGGAATCGAAGGTGATGCCCTTGCCCACCAGTACCACCGGTTTGGCTCCAGAGACGCCCCCGGAATGCCGCAGGACGATGAACTTGGGCGGCTCATGCGAGCCGTGCGCGACGGACAGCAGGGTGCGCATGCCGAGCTTTTCCATATCGGCACGATCGAGAATGTCGACGCCCAACGCGTGCGATTTTGCGAGCTGCCTGGCCTGGTCGGCAAGGTAGCTCGGAGTGCAGATGTTGCCCGGCAGATTGCCGAGATTCTTGGCCAGATCCATCCCGGCTGCAATCGCCAGTCCTTCCGCCAGTGCGTTTTCGGCGGTGGCAAGTTCATTGCGGCGGGTGACGCAGAAGGTCAACTTGCGCAGCGGGCGACGCACCTCGTCCTTCTTCGATTTGAGGTGATCGAAGCGATAAAGGGTTTCCTGCACCACCAGTGCGGCCTGTCGAATTTTCCAGGCGACATCACGCTTCTTGACAGCAAGTTCGGTCAGATAGAGTGTGCCGTCGAAGCCCCCGGTTTCATTGAGCTGTCGCACCGCAGTGGACAGGGCGGTCCTGTATTCCTTTTCGCGGAATTCCCTTTCCTTGCCAAGTCCGACCAGCAAGATGCGATCCGCTTCGACGCCGGGAACACCATGGAGCAACAGGCAGCTGCCGCTCTTTCCCTCCATGTCGCCGCGACGCAGAATATCGCTGAGAAACTGGTGGGCGGCATTGTCGATCACCTCCGCCGCCGCGGAAAGCTTCCTCGGTTCGAAGACGCCGACAACAACGCATGCGCTGCGTTGCTTTTCCGGGCTTCCGCTTTTTATGCTAAATTCCAAAATGCTCTCCTTGGAGGTGGCGGAAAATCGGAGAAATTGTTCTGTTTCGAGTGCTTTCCGCCAATACCGCGATTATTCCCCAAGTTTTCACCAAAAGTCAAAGCAGATATTCTGTTACACGATGATTTTCCAGCGTGCCGCAATTAGGGAGTTCACCCATACGGCGGTGGGGGTTTTTGTCGCGCTCTTCGCAATTCTGATGACCACCCAGTTGATTCGTCTGCTGGGGGATGCGGCCGGCGGAAAGCTGGCTTCCGAGGCGGTCATTGCTCTGCTGGGTTTTCGTGCGATCAGCTATCTGCCGGTACTGCTTTCGCTGACCCTCTTCGTGGCGGTGCTGATGACCCTGTCGCGCTGGTACCGCGATTCCGAGATGGTGGTCTGGCTGTCATCAGGGATCCCCCTCACCGCCTGGGTCAAACCGGTATTGAAGTTCGTTGGGCCGCCGGTGCTCGTGATAGCCATTCTTTCGCTGCTGCTGGCGCCATGGGCGACACAAAAGAGCGAGGCATACCGCCAAAGCATGGATCAGCGCGACGACGTGGCACGCGTGTCCCCGGGCGCATTCAACGAGTCAAGTGGCGCCGACCGCGTATTTTTCGTGGAAAGCGTTGCCGGCGAGGACGGAAAGGTGAAGAACGTATTCATCAGTTCCATCCAGCAGGGCCGGTTGGGCGTCATGGCGACGGCGCAAGGCCACACCGAAACTGTTCCCAACGGCGATCGTTTTCTCGTTCTGGATCATGGGCGGCGCTACGAGAGTATTGCGGGAACACCGGAGTACCGGGTGATGGAGTTTGATCGCTATGCCTTGCGCATCGAAACCAAGGAAGCCCGCGGCTTTGAGGATTCGCCGCGCACCAAGCCGGTGTGGGAACTCGTGCGGGATCCTCAGCCGGCCCATCTGGCCGAACTCCTGTGGCGTCTCGGCTTGCCTCTTGCGGCATTGAATCTGGCCGTTCTGGCGATACCGCTGGCATTCGTCAATCCGCGCGCTGGACGGACCAACAACCTGATCTTCGCACTGCTTACTTACATGATCTACAGCAATCTGCTCAGTGTCAGTCAAGCGTGGGTTGCGCAAGGCAAACTGCGTTTTGAGATGGGCGTCTGGGCGGTTCACGTCGGCATGTTCGTGCTGCTGGTGGTGCTTTTCTATCGACGGCAGAATCCCCTGGCATGGGGGAAACTGCGGTGGCGCTGAAACTGTACGAACGCCACCTGGCGCGTGAGATCTACGCGTCCACTGGTTTGGTATTGCTCGCATTCCTGATGCTGTTTGCGTTCTTTGACCTGATTCATCAACTTGAAAGCATAGGCAAGGGCAGTTACCAGGTTCAGCACGCGCTGGGCTATGTGATTCTGACCTTGCCCGGCCGGCTCTATGAGTTGTTCCCAATCGGCGTTTTGATCGGCACGCTGTACGCCCTTACCGTTCTCGCGCGTCACTCCGAGATTACCGTGCTGCGCGCCGCCGGCCTGTCGACGAAGGATTTACTGTTCACCTTGGCCAAGATCGGACTGGTGTTCTCCGCATTGACCCTGCTGGTCGGCGAGTTCGTGGCACCGCCATCGGAGCGGGCAGCCCAGCAACTGAGGCTCGAGGCGATGGGCTCCCTGGTGGCACAGGAGTTTCGTTCCGGCCTGTGGGTTCGGGACGAACGCTCGTTCGTGAATGTTCGCGAGGTGCTTCCGGACGCGACTTTGCACAAGGTGCGCGTGTTTGAATTCGATGACCGGTTTCAGCTGCTTGCCATCACCCAAGCCGACGGAGGCACCTATCTCGGTGCGAATACATGGTCACTGGATGGCGTAGTCCGCACGGTATTTTCCGGCGATATGGCACACGTGGAAAGGTATCGCGAGCTAAGCTGGAAATCAGCGCTCAATCCGGACCTGTTATCCGTGCTATTGGTGGTGCCGGAGCGCATGTCGCTGGTCAATCTATATCTGTTTATCCGCCACTTGAGCGGCAATCAGCAAAAAACAGATCGCTATGAAATTGCGATGTGGAAGAAACTCTTCTACCCCTTGGCGGCGCTGGTGATGATGTCTTTGGCCCTGCCGTTTGCCTATATGCAGGATCGAATGGGCGCGGTGACCATCCGCGTATTTGCCGGCATCATGCTCGGCATCGGTTTCCATATGTTGAATGGTCTGTTTTCAAGTCTCGGCGTAATCAACAGCTGGCCACCCTTCTACTCCGCGATAACGCCAAGCGTGCTGTTCTTGATGACCGCCGCCGGAATGCTATGGTGGGTTGATCGGCGCTGAGGAACTTTGCTGTCGCTTGAAGACCAATCGGGTCCCCGCCAGGCGGTCATGGAGGAATTGGCGATCGCGATCGAACAGAGCCCAGAGCACCCCGGCACCAAAATAGAGAAGGCTGGGCCAAGCCAGAACATAACGCAGTGCGAGACGCGCCGGGGATGGTTGAGCTCCACTTGGCGTGGTCAGCCTGATATTCCAGGTCTGCATCGCCAGGGTCTGCCCGCCATGAATCCAGTACCAGAGAAAATAGGCGCCCAGCACGATGAATACGTGGCCGAGCAACACCCAACCCGGTAAGACGATGTCGAAACCCATTCCCAGGGCAAGGTGCGGCAGCATGAAACTGACGGAAAGTACCCCAAGCAGCAGCAGACTCTCGTAAAGCATGCTTGCAAGCCGACGACGCAGGCTTGGTAGTTGGGCGGCGGTGGGCGCCGCTGCGGCGGGCATAGTTACCGACTAACGTGTTGTCGCTGGAGCGACCGGGGCGACCGGCGGTGGTCCGCCCGATGGGATTGATGGTTTGGGCGCAACGGCGGGCTTCGAGGGTGTAGGGCGTGGCGTGGGTTTGCGCGCGGCTTGAGTCTTGAGGCGGGTTTTCTCGCTCTCCGGAAGCTCCTTGTACTCCTGCCACTTCAACTTGACCGCTTCCTTTTTTTCTGCGGGCGCTTTTTGCAATGATCTGAACTTGTCTCTTGCTCGCTTGCGCTCATCGGGCGTGAGTTTGGTCCAATCGGTCATGCGTCGCTGCATGCGGGCCTGTTCGCCGGGAGCCATGGACTGGTAGCGCTGAGCAATACCCAGCCACTTCTTGCGTCGGAAGCCTTCCATGCTGTCCCATTCGCTGGAAAGCGGAGCAAGAATGCGCTTCTGCTCCGCAGTCAACTCGGACCAGGACGGCTGCGCAAGCGGAGGAACTATGGCTGCATGACTGGGCGGGAAGGCCAGCCAGAACGCTACTGCGAGGATGAGTCCGAAGCGTACTCGAGCCATGCGTGGAAGCCTCGATCAAGATAGGCGGCAGGGGGTAGTTCGTCGGCCAGCAGTGCGCTGTCGATTTCCTCGAATTCCCGGGCCTGCTCATAGGCATCCCAGTAGTAGGTCCCTATGGCACCGACACTCAAAGCCACAATGGCAAGCAGGTTCCGCACATGCGGAAAAATAGCAATCCCCACGCTCTGTCCGATTCCGGCAACGCGCAAACCCATTACCGCCGGACGCTGCCCGTTCAAGGCAGCCTGGCGGGCTTCATAAAGACGAGCAGCCACCTTCTTGTCGAGAATATCTACCCCCTCGTTCAAGATCTGCCTTGTCTTGTAGCCAAATTCCGTATTTTCATTCATAGCTCTATGCCCTTTGCCCTGAGCGCTGTGGCCAGAGTATGCGTGGCGCGCGAACAGTGTGTCTTAACGCTGCCTTCCGTGCAACCCATCACCGCCGCAGTCTCGGCAATATTCATCTCCTCCCAGTAACGCATCAGGAAGGCTTCACGTTGACGTGGCGGTAGTTTTTCGATCTCTTTTTCAATAATACCAAGGAGTTGCGAGCGCTCCAGCTGCTGGTGCGGCGGAGCCAGGGCGGCTGACTCATTCTCTGCAGCAAAGGTTTCAAGCGGATCGGTATCGTCATCTTCGTTCGGCGACAGGGATGACAGCAGCGTGGTCCACAAGGTCCGTACCTTGGATCGCCGGTAATAGTCGCGAATAGCATTTTGCAGGATCCTCTGAAATAGCATTGGCCATTCCGCGTTTGGGCGGTCGCCATATTTTTCCGCGAGACGCATCATCGCATCCTGAACAATGTCCAGTGCGGTCTCCTCGTTTCGGATGGCAAACATGGCCTGTTTGAAGGCGCGCCGCTCTATGCTGGCAAGGAAATTGGAAAGTTCGGTTCGGGAACTCAGGAGTGACTCCTGTCACCTTTCAGCAGTTTTTCACCGCGAAAGGCAGACTATATCCGCAAGGGATACCGTCTGCGGTGCGAGCACCGCAGACATAAATCTTGACCATTCGCGGACGAGTCAGTAAGGTTATACGTTTCACTCGAAAAGTGTAACAGGTGTAATCAATGCAGCTAACCGGCGCAGAAATTGTAATCAGGTGCTTGCAGGAGGAAAAGGTCGAATACGTATTCGGCTATCCCGGCGGCTCGGTCCTCTATATTTATGACGAACTCTTCAAGCAGGACAAGTTCAAGCATGTCCTGGTTCGCCATGAGCAGGCGGCCGTTCATGCGGCGGATGCGTATTCGCGCTCTTCCAACAAGATCGGCGTTTGCATGGTCACTTCGGGGCCGGGCGTGACCAATGCGGTAACCGGGATCGCCACGGCCCATATGGATTCAGTGCCGATGGTCATCATCAGCGGTCAGGTGCCTACGGCCTATATCGGCCAGGATGCCTTCCAGGAATGCGACACGGTCGGCATTACCCGGCCCTGCGTCAAGCACAACTTCCTGGTCAAGAATGTCAGGGACTTGGCAATAACCCTGAAAAAGGCGTTCTACATCGCCAAGACTGGCCGCCCCGGTCCGGTCCTGGTGGATATTCCCAAGGACATCACTAACCAGAAGTGCGAATTCGAATACCCCAAGACCATCGCCATGCGCTCCTATAACCCGGTGGTCAAGGGCCATAGCGGGCAGATCAAGAAAGCAGTGCAGATGCTGCTGGAAGCCAAGCGGCCGATGATTTACGCCGGAGGCGGCGTGATTCTGTCCGATGCGGCCGAAAGGCTGGTCAAGCTTGCCCGGACTCTCGGCTATCCGGTGACCAATACCCTGATGGGTTTAGGGGGGTATCCGGCTACCGACAGGCAATGGCTCGGCATGCTGGGCATGCATGGGACCTACGAGGCCAACATGGCCATGCAGCATTGCGATGTGCTGATCGCCGTCGATGCGCGCTTTGATGACCGCGTGATCGGCAATCCAGCGCATTTTGCCGAGGTTTCGCGCAAGATCATTCATATCGACATCGATCCCTCTTCGATTTCGAAGCGGGTCAAGGTCGACGTGCCCATTGTCGGTAATCTGCCTGATGTGCTTGACGAATTGCAGAAGCTTCTTGAGGCTTCTGCCGGCATGCCTGACGCGAAGGCGCTGGCCGCCTGGTGGAAGCAGATCGACGAGTGGAGAGCCAAAAAGTCGCTCAAGTACAAGCAGGGCAAGGAAATCATCATGCCCCAGTACGTGGTGGAAAAGCTTTATGAAGTTACCGGCGGCGAGGCCTTCATTACCTCCGACGTGGGGCAGCACCAGATGTGGGCGGCGCAGTACTACAAGTTCGACAAACCCCGTCGCTGGATCAATTCCGGCGGCCTCGGCACTATGGGCGTAGGTCTGCCCTATGCGATGGGCGTGCGCTTCGCCAATCCGAAGGCGACTGTGGCGTGTGTCACCGGCGAGGCCTCGATCCAGATGAATATTCAGGAGTTGTCGACGGCCAAGCAGTTCCGCCTGCCGATCAAGATCATCAATCTGAACAATCGCTATTTGGGGATGGTGCGCCAGTGGCAACAGATGTTCCACGGGAATCGCTACTCAGAGTCCTACGTCGATGCTCTGCCGGATTTCGTCAAGTTGGCAGAGTCCTACGGCCATGTGGGCATGAAAATCGAACGTCCGGCCGACGTGGAGCCGGCGCTGCGTGAGGCTTTCACCAAGCACAAGAACGACCTTGTGTTCATGGATTTCCTCACCGATCAGACGGCCAATGTTTATCCGATGGTGGCGGCCGGCAAGGGTTTGTCGGAAATGATTTTGGCCGAGGAACTGTAAGCATGCGACACATCATTTCCATTCTTATCGAAAACGAGGCCGGCGCGCTTTCACGTGTTTCCGGCCTGTTCTCAGCCCGCGCTTTCAACATCGAGTCGCTGACCGTTGCGCCGACGGAAGACGCCTCGCTTTCCCGCATGACTATTGTCAGCACCGGGTCGGACGATGTCATCGAGCAGATCACCAAGCAGCTCAACAAGCTGATAGATGTCGTCAAGGTGGTGGATCTGTCCGAAGCTGCGCATATCGAGCGCGAGTTGATGCTGGTAAAGGTGCGCGCCGCCGGCAAGGATCGTGAGGAGATGAAACGGATTGCGGATATTTTCCGCGGCCGCATCATTGATGTCACCGATTCGACCTATGTCATCGAACTGACGGGCAATGGCTCCAAGTTGGATGCCTTTCTTGAAGCCATTGACCGCTCGCTGATCCTGGAGACGGTTCGCACCGGCGTTTCAGGTATCGGACGTGGCGATCGAATTCTCAAAGTATGAACTCTGAAATGAAGGAAAACGAATGAAAGTCTATTACGACAAGGATGCCGACCTTTCCCTGATCAAGGGCAAGAAAGTCACTATCGTCGGCTACGGTTCGCAGGGCCACGCTCACGCGCAGAATCTCAAGGATTCGGGTGTCAAGGTGACGGTTGGCTTGCGCAAGGGTGGCGCTTCCTGGGACAAGGCCAAGAAGGCCGGGCTCAAGGTAGAGGAAGTCGCCAAGGCGGTGAAAGATGCCGACGTCGTGATGATGCTGCTGCCCGACGAGACCATTCCCGCGGTGTATTACGGCGAAGTCGAGGCCAACATGAAGAAGGGCGCCGCGTTGGCCTTCGCACACGGCTTCAATGTGCATTACAACCAGGTGGTCCCGCGCACCGACGTGGATGTGATCATGATCGCGCCGAAAGGCCCCGGTCATACCGTGCGTTCCGAATATTTGCGCGGCGGCGGTGTGCCTTCCCTGATCGCCATTCATCAGGACAAGTCGGGAAAGGCCAAGGATATTGCGCTGTCGTATGCCGCTGCCAATGGCGGCACCAAGGGCGGCGTGATCGAGACCAACTTCCGCGAGGAAACCGAGACCGACCTATTCGGCGAGCAGGCGGTGCTGTGTGGTGGTCTGGTGGAACTGATCAAGGCAGGCTATGAGACGCTGACCGACGCCGGTTATGCGCCGGAGATGGCGTATTTCGAGTGCCTGCACGAGGTCAAGCTGATCGTCGATCTGATATTCGAGGGTGGCATTGCCAACATGAACTACTCGATCTCGAACAACGCCGAGTATGGCGAGTATGTGACCGGACCGAAGGTAATCGGAGCCGAAGCTCGTGCCGCCATGAAGGATGCACTGAAGGCGATTCAGGAAGGGGAGTATGCCAAGAAGTTCATCCTTGAAGGCCGCACCAACTACCCGGAAATGACCGCCCGGCGGCGTCTGATCGCCGCCCATCCGATCGAGCTGGTCGGTGAGCAGTTGCGCGCGATGATGCCGTGGATCAAGAAAAACAAACTGGTCGATCAAACCAAGAATTGATCCCTGCCGTTGTATCGCAAAGGGCGCAGCTGTGCTGCGCCCTTTGTGTTTTCCACGGTCGGAACTGCGCGAGTGCCGTGGAACGGGCTCGACGCACAAGCAGTACGACGCGTGTTGGTTGCCGAACCAGCATGAGCCGTTAGAATAGGCAACGTTCCCTTCTGTAATTCAACCATGCCGGCAATTCCACCTCGCAAGGCGCTGATGAATTCCGAACTGCGTCGGCGCGGCATTTATCTGTTGCCCAACCTGCTGACGACGGCAGCTCTGTTTTCCGGTTTTTACGCCATAGTCCAGGCAATGACCGGACGTTTCGAGCATGCCGCGGTGGCAATTTTCATCGCCATGGTGTTCGACGGCCTGGATGGCCGAGTGGCGCGCATGACGCGAACGCAGAGTGCTTTCGGCGCGGAATACGATTCGCTTTCCGACATGGTGTCCTTTGGCGCGGCTCCGGCACTGATTGCCTTCGAGTGGGCGATGAAGGGCATGGGCAAGTGGGGCTGGATCGCTGCGTTTGTCTATTGTGCCGGCGCAGCATTACGCTTGGCCCGCTTCAATACCAATATTGGAATTGTGGATAAGCGCTATTTCCAGGGATTGCCCAGCCCGGCAGCGGCCGCGCTGGTGGCGGGTTTCGTATGGATCATCAACGACCTGAATATTCCCGGCGAAGACGTACGCTGGTATGCGTTTGCCTTGACGCTGTTTGCCGGTATCACCATGGTCAGCACCGTGCCCTACTGGAGTGGTAAGGATATCAATCTGCGCCGCAGCGTGCCATTCATTGTCCTTCCCGCCATCGTTCTCGGTTATGGGCTCGTGTCGTCGTATCCGCCGGGAATTCTATTCGCCCTGTTTCTTGCCTATGCCCTGTCGGGTTACGTCATGGCGCTGTGGAAGCGTAGGCGGCGTAAGCACAATGCCGGCGAAAGCTGACATCCGATTTGCCGGTGGTACGCGGGGCTCATGACAAAACCTGTTGCGCGACCACAGCAATATCTTTATAGTCTCAATCATGTTTGAGATGCTGACTTTTTCCATACTGTTTCTTGCCCTCTCCGGCGTGCTGCTTGCACGCCTGCCGTTGCGCGCCAAGCTGCTTCCGCTGCTGCGCCGCGCGCGCTAAATACACCTCCCCCACAATCCGGTTGTTGACAGTGCCCGCGCCACGAGGGGCGGGATAAGCCATTATTTGATTTTAGTTGCGGTCGCTGCGCCTCATACGAATACGCCGGCGTCAGCCTCGACTGAAACTTGCTTCTTCCCAGGAGAAAACCATGTCCAAGGAACAGTTGATCATTTTTGACACCACCTTGCGCGACGGCGAACAGAGTCCCGGCGCATCAATGACCAAGGAAGAAAAACTGCGGATTGCCCGGCAACTTGAACGGATGCGCGTGGACGTCATCGAGGCAGGGTTCCCTGCTGCGTCCAACGGTGATTTTGAGGCGGTCAAGGCCGTTGCCGAAACCATCAAGGACTCGACGGTGGCCGGTCTGTGTCGGGCCTTCGACAAGGACATTGCGCGGGCGCTGGAGGCGGTCAAGCCGGCGAAATCGGGGCGCATCCATACCTTCATCGCGACCAGCCCGATCCACATGGAGAAGAAGCTGCGCATGTCTCCCGATGACGTGCTGGTCGCGGCACAGAATGCAGTGCGCTTCGCCCGCAACGGAATCGGCGACGTGGAGTTTTCCTGTGAGGATGCCGGGCGGTCGGATCTGGACTTCCTTTGCCGCATCATCGAAGCGGTGATCAAGGAAGGGGCGTCCACCATCAATATTCCGGACACCGTCGGCTATAACGTTCCGGAACAGTATGCCGAACGTATTCGCCAGTTGCGTGAACGGATACCAAATTCGGACAAGGTCATCTGGTCGGTGCATTGTCATAACGACCTCGGTTTGGCGGTTGCCAACAGTCTTGCAGCGGTGATGGCGGGTGCGCGTCAGGTCGAATGCACGATCAACGGCCTGGGCGAGCGTGCCGGCAATGCCGCGCTGGAAGAGATCGTCATGGCGGTGCACACCCGGCAGGATGTGTTCCCCTGCGTTACCCGCATCGATACGACGCAAATTGTCGCGGCATCGAAGATGGTGTCGAGCATCACCGGATTTCCGGTACAGCCGAACAAGGCGATCGTCGGTGCCAATGCCTTTGCTCACGAGTCCGGCATCCACCAGGACGGGGTGCTCAAGCATCGCGAAACCTACGAGATCATGCGTGCCGAAGATGTGGGCTGGAACGCTAACAAGCTGGTGCTCGGCAAGCATTCCGGTCGCACCGCCTTCAAGGCACGCCTCAAGGAACTCGGCATCGAGGTCGAGAGCGAACAGGTTCTGAATGCAGCCTTCACCCATTTCAAGGAACTGGCCGACAAGAAACACGAGATTTTCGATGAGGACTTGCACGCGCTGATGAGCGACGAAATGGTCCTTACCGACGACGAGCACTACAAACTCGTGTCCTCGATGTTCCACTCGGAAACCGGCGAGGTGCCTCAGGCGCGGCTGACGCTTTCTGTCGGCGGTGCCGAGCAGCAGGCCGAAGCCAGCGGTAGCGGACCCGTCGATGCAACTTTCAAGGCGATCGAGGCCATTGCAACGAGCGGTACCGAACTGCTGCTCTACTCGGTGAATGCCATCACTACCGGCACGGATGCCCAGGGCGAGGTGACGGTTCGCCTATCGAAAGACGGCCGAATTGTGAATGGTCAGGGCGCGGACACGGATATCGTGGTCGCTTCGGCCAAGGCCTATATCAACGCCCTGAATAAACTGCGTTCCGGGCAGGAAAAGCTCAATCCCCAGCTTTGATCGTTCTGGAGGGAGCGGTCGCGCGCGCGTGGCCGAGGCATCCGGCAAAAAGCAGGCTTGCCAGGACCGTCTCGGTTATCGCCAGTGCCTGGCTCGCGCCCTGGTCGGATGCCGCGCGCACCAGACCTTCGGTGACATAGGCCAGCGCCAGCATGGAGGTCCATTGGTGCGTGTAGCGTTTGCCACGCAAGATGCCGAACAGCGGTAGCAGCAGCGGTAGGGCTTTCAGCGCCAGCATCGAGCCGCCGGGACGCAGCGGAGCCAGCCACAGTTCCCATGCCAGGCAGAGAAACAGCAGGCCGATAAGGCTGACGGATGCCAGGCGATGGAACCATGGATTCATGGCGCGAGTTTTTTCGCCGTTTCGGCCAGGCGGCGTCCGAGCGCGATGGCCAGCAGCTTTTCATGTTCGCTGGCAGCCGTATCGCCGTTGCCGCCGCTGACATGGCTCGCGCCATAAGGGGTACCGCCTTCGCGTGTCGTGGAAAGCGCTGCCTCGGTATAGGGTATGCCGAGGATCAGCATGCCGTGATGCAGTAGCGGCAACATCATCGACAGCAAGGTGGACTCCTGGCCGCCGTGCATGGTCGTTGTCGAGGTGAACACGGCCGCCGGCTTGCCCGCCAACGCGCCCTTGAGCCACAGGCCGCTGGTCGAATCGAGGAAGTATTTCAACGGCGCTGCCATGTTGCCGAAGCGGGTCGGACTGCCCATCGCCAGACCGACGCATTCCTCGAGGTCGCGGGTTTCGACATAAGGTGCCCCCTCATCCGGGATCGCCGCGGCGCTTGCCTCGCAAACTGCGGATACCCTGGGCACGGTGCGCAGCCTTGCCTTGATGCCTGGAGTCTGTTCTATGCCACGCGCGATGTGGCGCGCCAAGTCGCGTACCGAGCCATGGTGGCTGTAATAGAGCACGAGAATTTCGCGAGTGTCGTTTGCCTTCTGCATTTACCGGCCTCCAGTAGAATCCGATTATATGTGGCTCCTGGCACCCTTCCGGCTGATCGTGCGGACAATAGGTCGTTTTCACGACGAGCATTGCGTACAGACGGCGGCTGCACTTTCCTTTGCCACCCTGATCGGCCTGGTGCCGATGATCGCAACGGCGTTTGCGCTGATCTCCTTCTTCCCGGTTGGGGTCGGACTTGGTTCCACGCTGGAGAAGTTTTTGCTGGCCAACCTGTTGCCTGAGAAGGCCGGCGCCATAATCGCCAAGTACATCGGGCAGTTTGCGTCTCGTGCCGGCCGCGTGACCGTGCTTGGGATCGTGGTGCTGGGAGCAACTGCGCTGATGCAGATGCTGACCATAGAACGAGCTTTCAACCACATTTGGCGGGTCAAGTCCGGGCGTCCGCTGTTGCGACGCCTGGCCATGCACGCCCTGGCACTGTTGCTCGGGCCACTGGTGTTCGGTGCCAGTATTGCCGCGATATCGTTCGTTGCGGGGGTATCGCTTGGCCTGGTCGACGAGCCGCGCTGGGTGAATGCCTTCGTGATCCGTGGACTCCTGCCTTACGCGTTCATGACCGCCCTGTTCGGTCTGCTCTATTGGGGTGTGCCGAACAAACGGGTAGTGGCCTGGCATGCGGGGCTTGGTGGCGCGGCGGCCGCGCTGGGCTTTGTCGGTCTGCAGAAGTTGTTCACGCTGTATATAGCAACCGGATTCACGGTGAATGCAGCGGTCTACGGCGCCTTCTCCGCAATCCCGGTATTTCTGGTCTGGCTCTATGCGTCGTGGAGCGTGATACTGATCGGCGCATTGATTGTCGCCGAGTTGCCGCAATCCGCACGTGCCTAATTTGCCGTCTGGTTGCGAGTGAATTCAAAGACTTCAACGCTGGAGGTTTCGATGAGGCTGCGCAGCGGCATGCATTCGGCGACGAGCAAGTTGTCTGCACGTTCCTGCAACAAGGTGAATGGTCGGACATTGTAGTCACCTCGCATAGCCAGGATCGCTTCGCTGCGGTTGAGGCTTGGCAGCGGCGGAAGCAACAAGGCGGGTACCGGCGGCTCCGAATTGCGATGGCCAAGGGCCTGTATCCGGACCGGTATAGCTGACGGCGCAAGGACCTCCAGCCCCAGTTCAAGTTGGCTGCTGCTTTTGCTGCGGGCCCAGCGCACCAGGCAAATCTGCCAGGCGGCACCGATGCCGGTGCGCAAACCTACGGCGCAGCCTGCCACGATCCCGGTGATTCCGCCGACGACATGCACGATCGCGTAGCCCGAGGGGCTGTCGTTGAGTATCGTCCAATCGCTGTAAGTCAATTCGCAGGCGCAGGAATCCGCCTCCTGATGGGAACCGCTTGCCAGGGACGACCAAAGGGAGCTGAGCTGGGTGCAGACCTCGACGGGCAGCGACTGTGCGCGCCGATTGAAGCTACGCCGGCGCGGCGCCGCCCAGCATTTGCGAGCCCGCTCCAGTGCGTTGCGGTAGTCGGCACCGGCGGCTTGCAGCGGCAGTCCGAGTGATGCCGGTGGTACGCCGTCGTTCAGTTGGTCGAGATGTCGCGTCGCCTGTTCGGCAAGTTCGCCAAAGCGGAAGAACAGACAGTTTGCGCCCGTCGGCCTCACGCGTTCCAGCGCAACCGGCGGCTGATCAAGATTGGCGTCGAGCCAGAACCAGTCGCCGGCGCTCTCGGGGCAGATCATGTCTATCCTGGCAAGGGTTGCGTGAGTCTCTAGGTACTCGGCGAGGAAAACGATTTCGCGCGGCGCGAGCCCTTCGGGTTGCGCCGCGGTGAGCGCCAGCATGGCCCTGAAGCGTGCATGGATCGCGCTGATTTCGACGGGGAGGGTCGCGGTTGGGTCGACGGACTTATGGGCGCAATGATGCAGAGCCTGGGTATTGCGCCAGAAACCCGTGGGCATCGGAATCGCTACCAGCAAGGTGGCAATGAACTGCTGCGACAGATTGACCATTCCCTGCAGGCAAATCTGTGCGCTGCTGCGATGCACCCGGGCAAGTTCCTGCGGGTCGGCTTCGCCGGCGAGCTTCAACCATGCCTCGCCCAGTTCCCCACGCAGGCTGATCAGGGCCTGGGCAACGGTTCCCAGGTGAGCCGGCAGGGGTAGCTTGACATCGAGCAACATCGGTATCAGCGCATCGTCAATACGCGCGGAACGCTGCTGGAGCAGTTCGTAGATCTTGAGACGGTGCAGGGCGGGAAGTTCCAGCGCGTCGACCGCCGCGATGTGATTGCGCAAGGAGACCAGGTCAAGCAGGGGGTCGTCCTGCGTGGGCTCGACGAGCCAATCCAGCACTTGCTGAAGCTGGACGGGAGGTGGAGTAGGGGTCTTCTTGCGGCGCATGATGATCTCAACGGCCGGGATCGAAGCATTATTCTAGTGGAATCCGGACACTTTATCTTAGGTTGAAAGGAATCCGGATTGAGTAGTTTGCAGTCGACCAAGCCCGGCGATTCCCAACGGCGGCGTGATCGTGGCTCAGGGTTTTCGGGGAGCCGAAGTGGTTCGTGTTTTCTTGAACGAACTTGGCGATACGTCGAATTTGGTGGCTGTCCCAAGTGGCGTGCCGCATACCGCAGGTGGCCCGCGAGGCGTTTTCCAGAAACGGCTGCCGGCATGGCGGGTGGCCCGGTCGCGTCATGGCCAGCAAAATGGCCGCCGCTACGCCTTGTTTTCTCCGGGTTTTTGCAATAAAATCGCCGGCTTTCCGGCTTTTCAAGAGAACACCATGGTTGTTATTCGTCTCGCCCGCAGCGGTGCCAAGAAGCGCCCGTTCTTCAATATGGTGGTGGCTGATTCGCGCAACCGTCGCGATGGCCGCTTCATCGAACGCATCGGTTATTACAATCCCGTCGCCGCCGCCAACGAGCAGGGGCTGGTGATCAACACCGAGCGTCTGGCTTTCTGGCAGGGACATGGCGCCCAGCTGTCGCCGACTGCCGCGCGTCTGGTCAAGCAGGCGGCGGCGACCAAGGCTGCCTGAATCGCATGATTGTACTGGGGCGCATAGTCGCCCCGTTCGGGGTGCAAGGCTGGCTGCGGGTCCATCCCTTCGGCGATGACCCCGAGGCCTGGAAGAAGATGCCGCAGTGGTGGTTTTCCGCGGATGTCGATGCCCCGGCAGAAAAGTGGCAGACACGCGGGCTCGAAGCGGTCAAGCGGCACGGCGATGGCGTAGTGGCGAAGTTGGTCGGCATCGACGATCGCGATGCATCCGAAGCGCTGGGCAGCTGTTATTTCGGTGCGCCGCGCGAGGCTTTGCCGGCGCCGGCGCAGGACGAATACTACTGGGCCGATCTGATCGGCCTGGCAGTGAAGAATATGCAGGACCAGCCCCTGGGCCGGGTCAAGTCTTTGATCGAGACGGGCGCGAATCAGGTGCTGGTCGTGGTTGACGGCGAGCATGAACGCTTGTTGCCCTTCGTCGAGCAGGTAGTGAAGGCGGTGGATGTTGCGGGAGACCTGATCCGCGTCGATTGGGGCAGCGACTGGTGAGCTTGCGTTTCGATGTCGTCACGCTGTTCCCCGAGATGTTTGCGGCACTTACGGCATCGGGAATAACGCGGCGGGCATTGGAGCGCGGCTTGTGGCAGCTCGAATGCTGGAATCCGCGGCAGTGGACGCAGGATGTGCATCGCACGGTGGATGACCGGCCTTACGGCGGCGGCCCCGGCATGGTGATGATGGCATCGCCGCTGGAACAGGCGATCAGCGCGGCCAAGGCAGCGGCAAAAGCCGCCGCAGGAGTTGCCGCTGGCGCTACGCCGAAGGTGATTTATCTGTCGCCGCAAGGGGCGCCAATTGCCCAGCGGCGGGTGGTGGAACTGGCGGCAAGCTCCGGGGCGATTCTGCTCTGCGGACGCTACGAGGGAATTGACGAGCGGCTGATCGAGCGCTGTGTGGATGAGGAGTTGTCGCTGGGGGATTTTGTGCTTTCCGGCGGCGAATTGGCGGCGATGGCCTTGATGGACGCCTGCATCAGGCAGTTGCCGGGTGCATTGAATGACGAGGCTTCGGCGGTGGAGGATTCATTTGCCGCCGGCTTGCTGGACTGTCCGCATTACACGCGGCCGGAAGTGTATGAAGGATCAACGGTGCCGGAGGTCTTGTTGTCCGGCAACCACGAAAGAATCCGCCGCTGGCGCCTGAAGCAGGCGCTGGGACGGACCTGGCAACGGCGCCCGGATCTCCTGGAGACGAGGGTGTTGAGTAGTGAAGAGGCCGAACTGCTGGCGGAATTCCAGCGGCAAGGCAATTAGAAACGGCGCGTATCAGGACCTTGTCGGTCCTGCTCTGGGCGCAAGGTTGGCGGGCGGTAGCCGCAGCCATAAATGATGGAGCAAAGCATGAACCTGATTCAGCAACTCGAAAACGAAGAAATCGAACGCCTGGGCAAGACCGTGCCCGCGTTCGCACCGGGCGACACCGTGATCGTCAATGTGAATGTGGTCGAAGGCGATCGCAAGCGTATCCAGGCTTTCGAAGGCGTCGTCATTGCCAAGCGTAATCGCGGCCTCAATTCGAACTTCATCGTGCGCAAGATTTCGTCCGGCGAGGGCGTCGAGCGTACCTTCCAGACGTATTCGCCGCTGATTGCCAGCATCGAGGTCAAGCGTCGCGGTGATGTGCGCCGTGCCAAGCTGTACTACCTGCGCGATCGCTCCGGCAAGTCGGCGCGCATCAAGGAAAAGCTCACCCGTAGGGTTACTCCCGCCGCCTGAGAACTTACGCGCCGGACCTGATTCCGCTAGCAGACGGCAAAACGGGCCGCCCGGAGGATACTCCGGGCGGCCCGTTGCGCTTGGGACGGTCAGCAGCCGCCGCGTCGGATCAGAAGTGTTTCTTGTCCCACTCGATCAGCGCATAGGCGGAATGGTTGTGGATCGATTCGAAGTTTTCGCTTTCGACCACATAGGCATCGATGCGCGGGTCGGCATTGAGCGCGCCGGCGACGTCGCGCACCAGATCCTCGACGAATTTCGGATTGTCGTAGGCCCGCTCCGTGACGAACTTCTCGTCGGGGCGCTTGAGCAGCCCGAACAACTCGCACGAAGCCTGGGTTTCCGCCATGTGCACGATGTCCTCGATCCACACCAACTGGTTGGTGGTCGCGGTGATGGTGACGTGCGAGCGCTGGTTGTGCGCGCCGCGTTCGGAGATCTTCTTCGAGCAGGGGCACAAGCTCGTAACCGGGACCACGACCTTGATGGTTTGCCGATAGCGGCCGCCTTCGATGATTTCACCGATGAAGGTCACGTCGTAATCCATCAGGCTCTTGACGCCGGATACCGGTGCCACCTTGTTGATGAAATACGGGAAGCTCATTTCGAGATGCCCGGTCGCCGCCTCCAGACGGGTGACCATTTCGCGCAACATGGTTTCGAAGCTCTCGACCGATATTTCTTCCTCGTGCGAGTTGAGAATCTCGACGAAACGCGACATGTGGGTGCCCTTGAAATTATGCGGCAGCCCGACATACATGTTGAAGTTGGCGATGGTGTGACGCACGCCGCCGCTCTTGTCCAATACCTTGAACGGATGGCGTATGTCCTTGATGCCGACCTTGTTGATCGGCAGTTGGCGCGAATCCGGGGTGCTTTGAACGTCGGCAATGACGGATTTTTCGGGTGGGGCCATGGGGTTCCTGCAATTCATTCTGATTTTGGGTGGTTGTCGGATGTCGGGCTGACGACTATATCATTAGCCGACGAATTTACTCAACTATTAATTTCAGCTGCCAATCGCGCCTCGACGCTGCGCACAATACCCGCGTCGTCGAGGCCGATTTCCGCCAGCAGCAAGGCCGAGTCGCCATGGTCGATGAAATGATCAGGCAGTCCCAGGCGCAACAGGGGAGTACGCAGGCCCGAGGTTTCCAGGGCGCGCGCCACCTCGGCGCCGGCACCGCCGATCAAGGCGTTCTCTTCTATCGTAACCAGCAATTCGTGGCTTGCGGCAAGTTCTTCGACCAACTTGCTGTCCAATGGTTTGACGAAGCGCATATTGGCGACCGTGGCGTCGAGCGTCGCGGCGGCCTTGAGCGCCGGTGCGAGCATGGCGCCGAAGGCCAGCAGAGCGACCCGCTGCCCCTGGCGCCGGAGTTCGCCCTTGCCTGTCGGCAGGGTCGTCAGCCCCGGCTCTATGGCCGCTCCCGGGCCGCTGCCGCGCGGATAGCGCACCGCGCTGGGCCCGTTCAGGGTCAGCGCGGTGGAGAGCATCTTGCGGCATTCATTCTCATCGCTCGGCGTCATCACCACCATATTGGGGATGCAGGTGAGGTAAGACAAGTCGAATGCGCCGTTATGCGTGGCGCCGTCGGCGCCGACCAGTCCGCCGCGGTCGATGGCGAACACCACCGGAAGATTCTGCAGGGCGATGTCGTGAATCAGCTGGTCATAGGCGCGCTGGAGAAAGGTCGAATAGATCGCGACCACCGGCTTCATGCCCTCGCAGGCGAGCCCGCCGGCAAAGGTGACCGCATGCTGCTCGGCAATGCCGACATCGAAATAGCGCTGGGGAAATTCATGGGCAAAGCGGACCATGCCCGAGCCTTCCCGCATTGCCGGCGTGATTCCGATCAGGCGCGGGTCGGCCTGCGCCTGATCGCACAACCAGTCGCCGAACACCTGGGTGTAGGTCAGCCGGCCGGGCGCCTTGGCCGGTTCGATGCCATTCGCGGCATCGAATTTGCCGACGCCGTGGTAAAGGATCGGGTCGGCTTCGGCGAGCTTGTAGCCCTGGCCTTTGCGGGTGATGACGTGGAGGAACTGCGGACCCTTAAGTCTGCGCAGGTTCTGCAGCGTGGGGATCAGCGCATCGAGGTCATGACCATCGATCGGTCCGAGGTAGTTGAAGCCGAATTCCTCGAACAGGGTGCCCGGCGAGATCATGCCCTTGACGTGCTCCTCGACCCGGTTGGCGAATTCGAGGACGTTCGGCATCGAAGCCAGCACCTTTTCTCCGGCGCGCCGCGCGGCATTGAAGGTGCCGCCCGAGAGCAGGCGCGCCAGATACTTGTTGAGCGCGCCCACCGGCGGCGAGATCGACATGTCGTTGTCGTTGAGGATGACCAGCAGGTTGGCATCGATCACGCCGGCGTTGTTGAGCGCCTCGAAGGCCTGGCCGGCCGACATCGCACCGTCGCCGATTATGGCGGCGACGCGCCGTTCCTCGCCACGGTTGCGCGCCGCGACGGCCATGCCCAGCGCGGCGGAGATCGAGGTGGACGAATGGCCGACGCCGAAGGTGTCGTATTCGCTCTCGCTGCGGCGCGGAAAGCCCGACACGCCGCCCTTCATGCGCAGGCGTTCCATGCCGGCACGGCGGCCGGTCAGCGCCTTGTGCGGATAGGTTTGATGCCCGACGTCCCACACCAGCCTGTCCTCGGGCGTGTCGAACACATAATGCAGCGCCACGGTCAGTTCGACCGTGCCGAGATTGGACGACAGGTGGCCGCCGGTCTTCGACACCGATTCGAGCAGGAAGGCCCGCAGTTCGGCGGCGACCTGGGGCAACTGGTCGCGTTCCAGTGCACGCAGATCGGCCGGGGACTGGATGCAGTCGAGCAGCGGATAGCTCATCAGAACGTCCGCTCGACGATGAAATCGGCAAGTTCATGCAGGCGCCGGGCGGCGTCGCCGAACGGCGCCAGTGCGTCGTGCGCGTCCTGTCTCAGTTTGCTTGCCATGGTTTTCGCTTCTCTTGCGCCGAGGATATTGACGTAGGTTGGTTTGTTCTGCGCGGCGTCCTTGCCGGCGGTCTTGCCCAGGGTGGCGGTGCTGGCTTCCGCGTCGAGGATATCGTCAACCACCTGGAACAGCAGGCCGATGCGATTGGCAAAATGCCGCAGGCGCTCCAGGGCATCCGGCGCAGCTTCGCCGCAATGGGCGCCCAGCAATACTGCCGCGCGGATCAGCGCTCCGGTCTTGTGAATATGCATGTATTCCAGTTCACCGATGGTCAGCTGCTGGCCCACCGCAGCCAGGTCGATGGCCTGGCCGCCGGCCATGCCGCGCGACCCGGAGGCGACCGCCAGCAGATGCAGCATGTCGAGCTGGCGCGCCGCGGCGATACCGGCGAGGCGAGTCGAAAGCGTTTGGAAAGCCTGTGTCTGCAGGGCGTCGCCGACCAACAGGGCTGTTGCCTGGTCGAACTGGACGTGGCAGCTGGGCTTGCCGCGGCGCAAGTCGTCGTCGTCCATGCAGGGCAGGTCGTCGTGCACCAGCGAATAGGCGTGGATCAGCTCGACGGCGATCGCCGGTGCGTCCAGAACCGTGCTGTCGACATCGAAGATCGCGCCGGCCGCGTGGCATAGCAGGGGGCGCACGCGCTTGCCGCCGCCCAGCACCGCATAGCGCATGGCGTCATGCAGTCGTGCGGGCGCGAGGTCGGGCGCGGGCAGGGCGGCTTCCAGGGCCGACTCGGTGCGCAGCTGGATGGTGTCCATCCAGGTCAAGAAATCCATGAGTGTTTCAGCCTTCCTGTTTGCCGTCGGTCCCTGCATCCCCCGCGGCTAACTGCGCGGCGTCGAAGTCGCGCAAGCCATCGGCGTCCAGAATGCGTATCTGCTGCTCGGCCGCGGCCAGGGTGGCCTGACACTGGCGCAACAGCGCCGCGCCGCGCCTGTAGGCCTCCAGCGCGTCCTGCAAGGGCATTTGACCGGCTTCCATCGCGGCGACGATGCCCTCCAGTTCGCTGAGGGCGCTTTCAAACGACGGGCTTGCGCTCGCTGAATCGGTGTCTGGAGCAGTATTGGGGAGTGTGGCCATGAGTGAAGCCTTGGCCGAAAACGGTGACCAGCGGCAAGGGAAAACCGTAAAAATAGCCTAAGGTGCGCCCTCTGGTCAAATTGGCTACAATTGCGCGGCTGGATTTTCAGCGCAGATTGTCTCTCCCGATGGTCGTTTAGTTTCGGCGTAACGCCCGCCTGCACGGGCATCAGCTAGTTCTGAAACTTCGTTTTCCGTCCGTTTCCGGTTTCCGGGTAAACCCTCTTGGAGGTTGGGAATCATGTCCGAAGTTGGCTCGCGAACGCTCCTCTCGCCGGGGGCATCGCAGTTTCCGGTTGCATGGTATTTCGACGAAAAGCTTTTCGAGCTGGAGAAAAAGCTGATCTTCGACGCCGGCCCGGGCTATGTCGGCCATGAACTGATGGTTCCCGCAGTGCATGACTATCGTTCGCAGGAATGGCACGACCATGCGCGACTGCTGGTGCGCCAGCCCGACGCCTGCTACGAAATGTCCAATGTCTGCCGCCATCGCCAGGCGATCATGCTCGCCGGTGCCGGCAATGCGAAGAACATCGTCTGCCCGATACATCGCTGGACCTACGACAGCGGCGGCGAACTGATCGGTGCGCCGCATTTTCCGGCGAATCCCTGCCTCAACCTGACCAAGCAGAAACTGGAGAGCTGGCAGGGACTGCTGTTCAAGGGGCCGCGTTCGGCCAATGCCGACCTGGCCGGCATGAAGGTCGGCAGCGAGCTGAAGTTCGACGGCTACAAGCTCGATCACGTCGAACTGCACCGGTGCAATTACAACTGGAAGACCTTCATCGAGGTCTATCTCGAGGACTATCACGTCGTGCCCTATCACCCGGGACTCGGCAGCTTCGTCACCTGCGACGACCTGACCTGGCAGTTCGGCGACTGGTATTCGGTGCAGCGCGTCGGCGTCACCTCGCTGGCGAAGCCGGGTTCGGCCGCCTACCAGCGCTGGCACCAGGCGGTGCTCGAGTATTACAACGGCGAACTGCCGAAACACGGCGCGATCTGGCTCACCTATTATCCGAACATCATGGTCGAGTGGTATCCCCACGTGCTGGTGGTATCCACCCTGATCCCGCAGGACGTGGACCAGACGCTGAATGTGGTCGAGTTCTACTATCCCGAGGACATCGCGTTGTTCGAACCCGAGTTCATCAAGGCCGAGCAGGCCGCCTACATGGAGACGGCGATCGAGGACGACGACATCGGCGAGCGCATGGACCGCGGCCGCCGCGCACTACTCAAGCAGGGGCGCAACGAAGTCGGTCCCTACCAGTCGCCGATGGAAGACGGCATGCAGCACTTCCATGAGTTCTACCGGCGCGTGATGGCCGAACACATCTGAGCGACGAGGCCCGAAACGGGCGCCGGTGACCTGCCGGCCACAGCGCTGTCGAGCCGTACCGATACCGCAGCCGTCACCGACTGAAGGTCGGCGTCAGCCGGTGATCTTGCGCTTCACCGCGCGGGTCACCATGCGCAGGCGCTGGGCCAGCGGCAGGCGCTTGAAGTTGGTCTTCACCGCGCCCTGGGTGAAGGCCGTGCGCTTCGAGTAGTCCATGATCAGGTCGACGATCACCGTCCGGTCGGCAGCGGCGAATTCGCGGGCGCTGGCGATGGCCGCGGCTACCTCCGAGTTGGCGGCGACGCGGATGTATTCGGCGCCGGTGGCGATGGCCACGCCGCTGAAGTCGATCGCGCCGAGCGTCGTGCAGGGCTTGCGATTGAAGGGAATCTGCTGCGCCTGGGCGATCTGCGACAGCTCGCCGTCGTGGAACACGTAGTACACCAGACCGAGGCCGAGCCGCGTCGCCGAAACGATTTCCATGCAGGTCATGGTGAAGGCGCCGTCGCCGACGATGGCGAACACTTCGCGCTCGGGATTGGCCAGCTTGGCGCCGATGGCGGCCGGCACCGCGTAGCCCATGCTGTTGAAATCGGTCGGCACGATCAGCGCCTTGCTTTGTCGCACCGGAAACAGTTCGGCGGTCAGGTAGGTGTGGTTGCCGTCATCGACCACCGCGATCGCATCGTCGGGCAGCGCGGCGCGCAGCGCATTGAAGAACACGGCCGGGTTGACCTTGGCGCCGCTGTCGTGGCGCAGCCATTCCTCGTTGTAGGCCTGCTTGTCGCGGGCGATGCGCTGCTGCAGTTCGGCATTCGCCGGGCGCGCGGCGCCGAGCTGCCGCAGCTCTTCCAGCAGCAGGTCGAGCACCGCGGCCGCATCGCCTTCGAGGGCCACCGTAGCCGGATAGTTGGCACCGAATACCGCGGGATTGATATCGGCGTGGATCAGGTTCTGCGGCACCGTGACGCCGAAACTGCCGGTGGCGATTTCGGCGAAGCGGGTGCCGACCGCGAGCATGCAGTCGCAGTCGGCAAAGGCATTGCGCGCCGCCGGCACCGCCGCGGCGCCGAAGCCGAAACCGGTGTGCAGCGGATGGGCGGCGGAGAATACCGACAGGCCCTGCAGCGTGGTCGCCACCGGCGCCTGGAGGAATTCGGCGATGGCACGGGTTTGCGCGCAGGCATCGCGCGCGCCCCAGCCGATGAACAGGGCCGGATGCGCGGCGGCGAGCAGCATTTCCGCCGCGCGCCGGATGTCGCTGGCTGTCGCCCGCTGCCGCGCGGCGATCACCGGCCGGCTGGGCATTTCGCCGACCTCGCCGGGGAACATCTGCAGGTTCACCGGGATTTCGACGAAGACCGGGCCCGGCTCGCCGGAGTGGGCGATCTCCCAGGCCTGGAACAGCGTCGGCACGATCTCGGCGTGCGTGGTGACGAGGAAGGTGGCCTTGGTCAGTGGCTTGAGGAAGGCGTGCTGATCGAGCTCGTGCAACTGATAGGACTTGTCGAGGTCGGTGCGTATGCCGCCGCAGATCACCAGCATCGGGATGCCGTCGAGGAAGGCCTCGCCGATGCCGCTGGCGGCGTGCGTCGCCCCCGCGGCGGGGACGATGACCAGCGTTCCGGTCAGGTTCGAGGTGCGGCTCATGCCGTCGGCCATGAAGGATGCGCCGCCTTCGTGGGTCACCAGCACCGGGGTGATCTGTGGCGAACTGTTGAGCTCGTCGTACAGCTCGGTGTTGTGCACCCCTGGTATGCCGAAGGTGTACTTGATGCCGAGGGCTTCGAGCGCTCGTACCGCGATCCAGGCGCCGGTTCTTTTCATGGAAATGTTTCCCAGGTATTGGTTCAGGTGATGGATGCGGCGGCTTGGCCGGCGATGCGGCCGCTGAGGATGCAGCCGCCGAGGAAGCTGCCTTCCAGCGCGCGCAGGCCGTGCATGCCGCCGCCGCCGAAGCCGGCGGCTTCACCCGCCGCATAGAGGCCGGGTATCGGCTGCCCGGCGTGGTCCAGCACGCGGCTGTGCAGATCGGTCTGGATGCCGCCCAGGCTTTTGCGGCTGATGATGAATTCGCGCACCGCGATCAGCGGTCCGGCCTGCGGGTCGAGGATCTTCTGGAACTTGCAGGTGCGGATGCGGTCGCCCTTCCAGCGCCGCAGGTAGGCGATGCGGCGCAGTTGCTCGTCGTTGTGCAGGCCCTGGCCGCGGTCGATCTGCGCGTCGTAGGCCGCGGTGGCCGCATGCACGGCGGCGAGACTCACCGCATCGTCGCCTTGCAGCGCGTTCATCTTCGCCACCAGCTCGGGCAGGTCGCGGGCGACCACGAAGTCCTCGCAGTTGCCGGTCATCTCGTCGTAAAGCCATCGATTGCCGAACAGCAGGTCGCGCAGGAAGGCGAACTTTTTCTTGTCGCGGATCGAGGGGTTGTACTCGGCGCCGGATACCGCAAGTTCCTTCAGCGCGATGCGCCGGTTCATCAGTTGCCAGGAATACTGCCGCTCCTGGGCGCAGACCCGGGCCACCAGGTCGCGCGTGTCGAAGCCCGTCACCAGCGGCATCGGGCCGATGCGTTCGCCGCGCCAGTCCAGCCACAGCGCCGAGCGCGGCGGCACCAGCGAGAGGCCGTGGCCGGGCTTGCGCGGCTGCGGATGATGCACGCCGGCGGCATAGTTCCACATCGCGTTGAGATGCGTGAGCTGGCCGCCGACCGTGCCGACCGCGTCGTGCAGCCGGCCGTCGGCATAGCGGTGCGAACCGTTGAGGATCACCGGCGGCGGCGTGCTCCAGTCGCGGTGCCAGTGCTGGCGCACGCGTTCGATATTGCCGTTGAAGCCGCCGGCGGCGACGATCACGCTGCCGGCGGTGAACTCGAAAGGCTTCTGGTCTTGCTCGCCGACGCCGCGGCAGCCGGTCACGGCGCCATTCGCGGTCAATAGCGCCTCAACGCGCTGGCCGAAACGGATCTGCAGGTTCGCACGGCGCGGATGCTGCTCCAATGTGTCGATCAGGCGCAACGCCAGTTCGCGTCCGGTGCCCCAGACGATATGGAAGCGCGGCACGGAATTGCCCGGCGTGTAGAGACCGCGCTCGACCCAGTGCGGCGCGGGCAGGAAGCCGACGCCGCGCTCGCGCAGCCAGACCCCGACCTCGTCGTGGCAGCGCTGCACATAGGCCTCGGCCCAGGCACAGGGCCAGCGGTCATGCGGATCGAGTTCGCCGAAGGCCTGCCAGTCGGCCAGGGCCAGTTCGGGCGTGTCGCGGATGCCGGCGCGACGCTGCTCCGGGGTGCCGACCAGGAAGATGCCGCCGAAGCTTTCCTTCGCCAGGCCGCCGAAGTTGTCCGCCGTGTCGCGCTCCAGCAGCAGCACCCGGCGTCCGGCGTCGAGCAGTTCCAGCGCAGCGCAGATACCCGCAATCCCCCCGCCGATGACGATGACTTCGCTCACGTCGCCCTCCTGGTTTTTTGCCAAAGTGTAGCCGGAAACCGGCTTTGCGGCCGGTCTCCGCCTGGAGTGCGCCGAAAGTGCGAAGATTGCCGATTGCCCAAGGACATGGCGCGGCCCGATGATTTCCCGCAAATACCTCTACCTGATCGCCCTGGCGCGCGAAAAGCATTTCGGTCGCGCCGCGGCGTCCTGCCACGTCTCGCCGTCTACGCTCTCGGCGGCGATCCGCGATCTCGAAACCGAACTCGGCGTCGCCGTGGTCGAGCGCGGCCAGCAGTTCGCCGGACTGACGCCGGAGGGACGCAGCGTGGTCGAGTACGCGCAGCGCATGGCGGCCAGCGCCGAGGGCCTCAAGCAGGAACTGGCCAGCTTGCGCGACGGCCTCACCGGCCGCCTGCGGCTGGGCGTGATACCGACTGCGCTGACCGTGGTTGCCGCGCTGACCGCGTCGTTTGCGCGGCGCCATGCGCGGGTCACGGCCGAGGTGCTGTCGCTCGCCACCGACGAAATCCT
>JAXMJU010000086.1:0-2722 GCA_034376265.1 Sulfuritalea sp. | reverse complement strand
CGTGCTCGGTTCCGCCACGCCCTCGCTGGAAACCTTTCATCACGCCAATACCGGCCGCTACCAGATGCTGGAGCTGCCCGAGCGCGCGGTGGCCGAAGCCATGCCCGTCGTGCGCATCGTCGATACGCGGCGCGAAAAGCTGCAGGAAGGCCTCTCCACCGCGCTGCTGGCCGGCCTTCAGCTGCGCCTGGAACGCGGCGAGCAGAGCTTGGTCTTCCTCAACCGGCGCGGCTATGCACCCGTGCTGGCCTGCCCGCCCTGCGGCTGGATCTCGCGCTGCCAGCGCTGCGCCGCCAACCTGGTGCTGCATCTGGCCGATGGGCGCCTGCGCTGCCACCATTGCGGCTTCGAGACGCGGGTGCCGCGCGCCTGCCCCGATTGCGGCAACGTCGACCTGCTGCCTTTCGGGCGCGGCACGCAACGCCTCGAAACCATGCTGGTCGAGCGCTTTCCCGAGGCCCGCGTGCTGCGCATCGACCGCGATTCGGCGAGCACGCCGAAGAAATGGCAGGCGCTGCTCGCCACCATCCACGCCGGTGAGGCCGACATCCTGGTCGGCACCCAGATGCTGGCCAAGGGCCACGACTTTCCGCTGCTGACCCTGGTCGGCGCGGTCGGCGCCGATGCGGCCCTGTTCGCCGCCGACTTCCGCGCCCCCGAACGGCTCTTCGCCCAGCTGATGCAGGTCGGCGGTCGCAGCGGGCGCGCCGCACTGCCCGGCGAAGTGCTGATCCAGACCGAATATCCCGACCATCCGCTGTATCAGGCGCTGATCGAGCACGACTACGTGCGCTTTGCCCGTACCCAGCTCGACGAACGCCGCATCGCCGGCTTCCCGCCCTTCAGCTTCCAGGCCATGCTGCGCGCCGAGGCGCGGACCATGGAGCAGGCGCTGGCCTTCCTCGCCGCCGCGCGCAGCGCCGCCGCAGCCCGCGCCGCCGGCGTCACGCTTTACGACCCGGTGCCGATGCGCCTGCAACGCCTGATGACCCTCGAACGCGGCCAACTGCTGGTCGAGTCGCAAAGCCGTCCGGCCCTGCAGGCCTTCCTCGCGGCGTGGATGGACGATCTCTATGCGCTGAAGATGCCGGCCGGCCTGCGCTGGCATCTGGATGTGGACCCGCTGGAGTTCTAGCGGCCGCGCAGGAACCACAGCCAGCTCGCCACCTGCAGTACCAGCAGTCCGCCGAAGGTCGTCTGGTAGGCCGTGCGCATCGTCTGGCCGGTGGCCTGCAGGAGATCCACCATGGCGCCGAAACCCCACTGGATGGCGAAGGCGCCGACGAACACCATCAGGTTCAGCGCGGTGTTGACCCGCCCGGCCAGCGCCGGGTTGAAGTGCGCCTGCAGCAGCGCGTAGGCGAGGTTGCCGACCGAAAACACCAGGCCGAAAATGAACCACAGCGGTTCGCCCGGCGCGGTGCCGAGCACGATCAGCAAGGTCGCGAGCAAGCCGATGCCCATGCCGCCCTGCAACAGCCGCAGCGGCTTCAGGCCGCGCCGGGCCAGCGGCGCGACGCCGAAGGCGATGCCGAGAAAACCGGCCAGCATGCCGGCGCCCATCAGCAGCAGGTGGTGGGCCGCCGCCTCGCGCGGCAGGCCGGAGAAATTCATCAGCCAGGGCACCGCCCACAGTCCCTGCAAGGCGAGGAAGCCGCCGATGATCAGCGTCGATTGCGGCGCATAGCGCCAGAAGGCGCGGCTGGCCAGCACTGCGCCGAGTCCGGCAAGCTGGCGGCGCAGCGGCTCGGACTGCGCGTGGCCCGGCTTTTCCGGCGTACTGAAAATCCCCACCGCGGCGGCGAGGCCGGCCACCGCCAGCACGACGAAGACGGTGCGCCAGCCGAGCTGGGGAATCGCCCAGGACAGCGGCGTCGATGCGGTCAGCGCGCCGAGCCCGCCGGCGGCCATGATCGCGGCATTGAGCGAGGCCTGGCGTTCGAGGCCGAACCACTGGCTGAAGGCCTTGAACGAGGCCATCAGGCAGGCCGAGACGCCGAGCCCGATCAGCGCCCGGGCGAAAGCCAGTTCGCTCAGCGAACTGCCCGCGGCGAACAGCGCGCAGCCGGCCGCGGCGATCAGCAGCAGCGAGGCCTCGACGCGGCGCGCGCCGTAGCGGTCCAGCGCCAGGCCGAGCGGCAGTTGCACGGCGCCGAAGGCCAGCAGGTAGGCGCTGGTCAGCAGGCCCAGGTCGGCGGCCGAGACGCCCAGTTCGCGCGTCAGTTCCGGCGCGATCACGGCATTGACGTTGCGCAGGAAGTAGGAGAAGTAATAGCCCGCGGCAAAAGGCAGGAAGATGCGCAGCCAGAGGTTCATGTTCCGTTTCCGTTGGTGCGCAGCCATTCCGCGCGCTGCGTGAGTCTGCCGGTCCATTGCGGGTCCAGCCCGTTGGCATAGGCCAGACGCAATAGTGCGTCAATCGACGGCCGCGGCGAACTGGTCACGCGCCAGAACTCGGCCAGGGTCACGGCATCGGCCGGGCGCTCGATGTGTTCCAGCCGGTCGCCGGCCGCGACCTCGCCCGGCGCCAGCACGCGGTAGTACCAGCCGGCCAGGCCATGCTCGGCAATGTAGGCCGCCACGCCTTCGCAGGCCGTGCGCCGATCGATCTTCCAGCACGGCGTGCGCGGCTGCGAAACCTGGATGCGCGCGCCGCCAAGGCGAAACACGTCGCCGATGCAGACATCCTGCTCGCTCATGCCGCGCGTTGAAATGTTTTCGC
>JAXMJU010000085.1:0-6053 GCA_034376265.1 Sulfuritalea sp. | reverse complement strand
AGCGCCTCGCCGATCGCGTCGAGCGATTCCTCGACCGCCGCATCGATGAAGCCGCAGGTATTGACCACCACCAAGTCGGCGCCGTCATAGCTGCCGGAGATTTCGTAACCCTCGGCGCGCAGCCGGGTCAGGATCTGTTCCGCGTCGGAGGCCGCCTTGGGGCAACCCAGCGAGACGAAGCCGACGGTCGGTGCCTTGGCTTTGCGTCGCGTCACCAGGGCTTACTTCTTTTCGGTTTTTTCTTCCGGCTTGACATAGATGCCAGGGAAGATCTTGCGCGTCTGTTCCTGCATGGTGTCCTGCATCTGCTGGAACATTTTCTGGCTCTGCTCGACGTAGGTGCCCATCATGTGCTGCATCGCCGGTCCCTGGAACTTGAGGAACTGCGCCCACAGATCCTGGCTGCTGTCGCCAGCGGTTTCGCCGCCATATAGGACTTTGGCCTGTTCCTTGAGCTTGGCCTGCACCTCGGTGAAGGACTTGATGTTGTTCTCGATGTAGTTGCCCATCATGCCCTGCATCGCATTGCCGTAGAAGCGGATCATCTGCGACAACAGATCGGAGGAGAACATCGGCGCACCGCCGGCTTCTTCTTCGAGAATGATCTGCAGCAGGATGGCACGCGTCAGATCGTCACCCGACTTCGCGTCGACCACCTGAAACGCCTCGTGGGCGAGCACCAGTTCCTTGACGTCGGCCAGCGTGATGTAGGTGCTGGTGCGCGTATCGTATAAGCGGCGATTCGGATACTTCTTGATAAGTCGGCTCTGTGCGGCCATTGGGCTCCCCTCCGTTGAAATACATTTTACTACCAAGGTGCCAGCTGCGGAGGACCCCGCCGGAGCGGGGCGCTCTATCGACCAAGCTCGGTGCGGATCAGCAGTAGTGCAAGCCGCCGTTGATGTTCAGGGTTGCGCCCGTCATGTAGCCGGCGAGATCCGACACCAGATAGGCACACAGCGCACCAATTTCTTCCGGCTTGCCCAGGCGACCGACCGGAATCGTGGCGACGATCGAGTCGCGTACTTCCTGCTTGATCGCCATGACCATGTCGGTCCCGATATAGCCGGGAGCGATGGCATTCACCGTCACGCCCTTCTTCGCCACTTCGGCGGCGATCGCGCGGGTGAAGCCGAGGATACCGGCCTTGGCCGCAGAGTAGTTGGCCTGGCCGAACTGGCCCTTGATGCCGTTCACCGACGACATGTTGATGACGCGGCCCCAGCCGCGATCCGCCATGCCCGGCAACACCTGATGGGTCACGTTGAACACGGAGTCGAGGTTGGTGGACAACACCGCATCCCACTGGCCCTTGTCCATCTTCTTGAACACGGAGTCGCGCGTGATGCCGGCGTTGTTGATCAGCACGTCGATCGGACCGACTTCAGCCTCGATCTTCTTGACCATCGCGGCACAGGCTTCGTAATCGGTCACATCCGCCTCGGCGACGATGAAATCGAAACCTTCCGCCTTCATTTTCGCCAGCCATTCGTCCTTGGGCGGAAAATTCGGCAGGCAGTTTGCTGCCACGGTGAAACCGCTCTGCGACAGCGCCTTGCAGATCGCTGTGCCCAGCCCGCCCATCGCGCCCGTTACCAATGCAATTTTCTTTGCCATTTTTATAACTTCCTATCCGACTGAAAAAACTTTTGCGGACCGAAGACGCGCTGCAAGCCGCCAACTTCGGTCCGCGGCGATCAGTACATGTGCTGACCGCCGTTGATTGAAATATTGGCGCCCGTGACAAAAGCCGCTTCTTCGGACGACAGGTAGGCCACCAGACCCGCCACCTCTTCCGGCTTGCCCAGACGCGACTGCGGAATCTGCGGCAGGATCTTGCTCTCCAGCACTTCCTGCGGGATCGCCATGACCATCTTGGTGCCGATGTAGCCCGGCGAAATGGTATTCACGGTGACACCCTTTTTCGCCACTTCCAGCGCCAGCGCCTTGGTGAAGCCGTGCATGCCGGCCTTGGCCGCCGAATAGTTGGTCTGGCCGAAGGCGCCCTTCTGCCCGTTCACCGACGAAATGTTGATGACGCGACCCCAGCCGCGCTCCGTCATGCCGTCCATCACCTGCTTGGTCATGTTGAAGCAGGAATCGAGGTTGGTGTGGATCACTGCGTCCCAGTCGGCCTTGGTCATTCGCTTGAACGTCATGTCGCGCGTGATGCCGGCATTGTTCACCAGCACTTCGACCGGACCGACATCCTTGCTCACCTGGTCGACACAGGCCTTGCACGAATCGAAATCACCCACGTCGCAAGGATAGGCCTTGAAGCCGTAGCCCATGTCATTCATGGTGCGCAGCCATTCCTGCGCCTTGGTGTTGCTCGGGCTGTAGGTGGTCACCACCTTGTAGCCCAGCGCCGCCAGCTTGATGCAAATAGCCTCACCGAGGCCGCCCATTCCTCCGGTAACCAACGCAACTCTCAGCATTTTCCTGTCCTCTCGATTTTTGTTGGGATGGAGCTCACATTGCCGCACCGAAATCCGCGCCCCTGGCAAATCCCGGCGAATTCATTATGCCTTTTCCTTAACGTAGCGTCCCGGAGCCGGTTCGCCGGGCGGATAGGCCTTGCTGCCGAGACGTCCGCGCGCCGGAATTTCCTTGCCACCGAAGCCCTTCAGCCATTTCGCCCAGACCGGCCACCAGCTGCCCTTGACCTCGCTCGCGGCATCGAACCACTCGTCGGCGTTGGCGGTCTTGTTGTCGTTGAGCCAGTAACTGCGCTTGTTCTTCGCCGCCGGATTGATGACGCCGGCAATGTGCCCGGAAGCGCCGAGGACAAAGCTGGTCTCGCCGCCAAGCAGGCTGCGCGACTGATACGAGGTCTTCCACGGCACGATGTGGTCTTCGCGGCTGGCGTAGAGGAAAGCCGGCATGTCCACCCGGCCGAGATCGGCCTTGACACCGCACATTTCCAGCTTGCCCGGCACCCGCAGGCTGTTTTCGAGATACAGGTTGCGCAGATACCAGGCGAGGAAAGGGCCGGGCAGATTGGTCGCGTCGGCATTCCAGTAGAGCAGGTCGAAGGCCGGCGGCTTGTTGCCCTTGAGGTAGTTGCCCACCACGTATTGCCAGATCAGGTCGTTGGCGCGCAGCGCCGAGAACACCGTCGCCAGTTCGCTGCCGCGCAGCAGGCCGCCCTTGCCGATGCTGGCCTCGCGTGCCTGGACCGCGGTCTCGTCGATGAAATAGCCGATCTCGCCGGTTTCGGAAAAATCCAGCAGTGTGGTCAGCAGGGTCAGCGAGGCGACCGGGTTTTCGCCGCGCAGACGCGCCACGGACAGCGCCGAGCCGAGGATGGTGCCGCCGACGCAGAAGCCCAGCGCGTTAATCTGGTCGACCTTGCAGATTTCCCGCACCGCCTTGATCGCGGTCAGCGCGCCCTTTTCGATGTAGTCGTCCCAGGTCAGGTGGCCGTTGTCGGCCTGCACATTGCGCCAGGACACCAGGAACACCGTGTTGCCCTGCTCCACGGCATAGCGCACCAGGGAATTTTCCGGCTGCAGGTCGAGGATGTAATACTTGTTGATGCAGGGCGGCACCATCAGGAAGGGCCGCTGCGCCACCTTGTCGGTCAGGGGCGAATACTGGATCAGCTGCATCAACTCGTTTTCGAACACCACGGCACCGGGCGTGATGGCCAGATTGCGGCCGACCTCGAAGGCGGCATCGTCGGTCATCGAGATGCGGCCCTTTTCGAGGTCGCCGAGCAGGTTCTGGATGCCCTGCTGAATGCTGTTGCCCTTGGTTTCCAGCGCCTTCTGGACGAACTCGGGATTGGTGGCGAGGAAGTTGGACGGCGCCATCGCATCGACCATCTGCCGCGTCAGGAAGCGCATGCGATTCTTCGCCTGGCCGTCGGCCACCGGCGCCGCCTCGGCCATGCGCTTCATGTATTCGGCATTGATCAGGTAGGCCTGGCGCAGGTAGTCGTAAATGGGGCTGGCGGCCCAGGCCGGATGATCGAAGCGCTTGTCGTTGCTGGCCGCACTCGCCAACTGCGGCGCCGGCTGATCGGGCGCCTTGCCCAGCATACCCTGCCAGAGCTGAGCCTGGCGCGCCGTCCATTCCTGCTGCAGGGCCTTGAGGGCTTCCGACTCGGCGTTCCAGGCCGCCGCATTCACACCTTGGGGTGCTGCCGACTGCTGCTGCGCGAGAAACTGGTTGAAGCCTTGTGCCATGGCATTTCCGGCCTGAAACATGGCTTTGAAAGGGTCATTCTGATCGGGGGGGGATGACATCCGGCACTCCTCAAGACGATGTTTATTTTGCACTGCACAATAAATGCTGTCAAGAAAACGGAACGTAGAATGATCGAATGTATGTAATCGCGATCGGGTGGCTCTATGTCACCCTGCTGATGGCCGCTACCGAAGGGAATCTCGTCGCCGGCGTGCTGAGCTTTGTACTCTATGGCGCCGCGCCGCTGGCCCTGTTTCTCTGGCTCATGGGCACGCCGCAACGGCGGCGGACCCGCCTATCCCGCGAAGCGGTCGACGACGTGGTGGGTCAGGACGATGGTGCCGATGCCCGCCGCGATCAATAGCACCTGCTGCACCGTGGCGCGGATTTCCGGGCGCTTGTGCAGGCCGGGGATCAGGTCCGCCACCGCGACATAGATCATGCTTGCCGCGGCCAGCGCCAGCAGCACCGGCACGGCGCTTTGCACCTGGCCCAGGGCGACATAGGCGAGCAGCGCGCCGACCAGCGTCGCCAGGCTCGACAGCAGATTGAAGGCCAGCGCGCGCCCCTTCGAATAGCCCGAGTGCAGCAGGATCATGAAGTCGCCGACTTCCTGCGGAATCTCGTGCGCGATCATCGCCAGCGCGGTGACGATGCCCAGGCGCACGTCCTCCATGAAGGCCGCCGCGATCAGCACGCCATCGACGAAGTTGTGGAAAGTGTCGCCGACCAGGATCAGCAGGCCGCTGCGACCGTGATCGTGGGCATGACTGTGCACCAGCGGCTCGTGGCCTTCGCAGGCCTCGATGTGGCAATGGCGCCAGAGCACCAGCTTTTCCATGACGAAGAAGGCCAGGATGCCGCCGAGCACGGTGGCCGTGGTGGTCGCCGCATCGCCGCTGGCGGTGATGGCATGCGGCAGCACTTCGAGGAAGGAGGCGCCGAGCAGCGCGCCGATGGCATAGCTGATCAGCAGCGACACCCATTGCACCCGGGCCGTCCAGGCAAACACCGCGGCAGCCAGCACGCTCAGCGCGCCGCCGGCCAATGACATGAGGATGATCCAGGAAAGAACTGACATGGGCGCAGGATTATAGGCGTTATTCCAACCAGATCAGGCTGGCCATGCGCCCGGTGACGCCGTCGCGGCGGAAGGAAAAGAAGGTTGCCGCATCGGCCAGCGTGCAAGAGTTGGCGCTGGCGACACGGCGAATCCCAAGTGCATCGAGCCGCTGTCGCGCCAGCCGATAGATGTCGCACAGCCATTTGCCCTGGGCGGTCGCGACGAACGCGCCGGCCGCCCGCGGATCCTGCGCGACGAACAGCGCGCGCACCTCGCCGCCGACCTCGAAGGCCTGCGGCCCGATGGCGGGGCCCAGCCAGGCCATCAGGCGCTCGCCCGGCACGGCCATGGCGCCCACCGTCGCCTCGATCACGCCCGCGGCGAGTCCGCGCCAGCCGGCGTGGGCGATGGCGACCACGCTTGCCTGATCGTCGCACAACAGCACCGGCAGGCAGTCGGCGGTGAGTACCGCACAGACCACGCCGCGTTGCCGCGTGAAGCTGGCATCGGCCTCGGTGCCCGATGTCACCCGGGCCGCGGTGCCCGCGTCGACACAGCGCGTGCCATGCACCTGACGCAGCCAGACCGGCTCGGCAGGCAGCTCGCGGCGCAGCAGCGCACGATTCGCCGCCACCGCCTGCGGCACGTCGCCGACGTGGTCACCGAGATTGAAACTGTCCCAGGGCGCACGGCTCACGCCGCCCTGCCGCGTCGTCGCCAGCGCGCGCACGCCGGGCGGCGCCGGCCAGTCGGGAACAATAAAACTAGTCACGCCGCAACTCGTCCAGCAGTTGCGCGA
>JAXMJU010000084.1:0-5280 GCA_034376265.1 Sulfuritalea sp. | reverse complement strand
TGAGTGCATCACGGAGTACGGTCTCGGGCTCACTGATCTGGCGAAGACAGTCGCCGGGTCAGACCGTTCTCTTTCCGCCGAGCACTTCGATTCCGGTGGCTTGCGCGCGAAAATTCAGAAGTATCGTCCCCGCGTGCTCGCGTTCACTAGCAAGCGTGCGGCCGAAGAGTTCGTTGGCCATCCGGTTGACTACGGGCTGTTGCCTGATACGATCGGCGAAACTGCGCTATTCGTCCTCCCGTCGCCCTCCGGCGCGGCGCGACGATACTGGTGTGACAAGCCTTGGCGTGAGCTCGCGCATCTTCGGGGCGCCGCCGAACCACGCGTTCCACCGGACGCGCCGCAAGCGGCGCGCCGGTGAACGCGGACGTGTGCGCCGGGCATGGCGCGTTACTTAGTCGGTGCAAGTCCGATTGCCAGGTTTTCGCAGAGCCGAAGGCAAGGAGAAGGGCAAGGGCGTCGCCGCGAGGCGGGGTCTGAAGGAAGCCCAATCCGAAACTGCGGGACGATGAACAAAAACCGGATATGAGGCGTGGTGCATCCGGGGCGAGCGGGCACGTGACCGCGAAGCCCTCCATCTGCGGCTGGGATGCACTTTGTAAATTCGGCGTCTATGCAGGGAAGGTAACGTGTCTTACCCCGGGAGATCTGCCGGACTGTTGGCAATAGTGAGTACACCCACGCCAACTGGGCTAGGCGCAAGCCGAGCCGAACGAACGGCAGAAGTCAGCAAAGGGCAAAGTAGGCGGCGCCCCCGCCGAAGGCCCGAACGATGAAAGACAAAGGATCGTGACGAAGAGAGACGGGAACGCATCTGACCACCTGCGCAAGCAGGCTGCGGCCATGCCGCAGGATGAACTCGCCGCTGGATCGTCAGGACAACCGGAGTCGATTCACACCCAAACGCTGTATGCCCAAGTATTTGAGCGGGGCAACCTGCAGCGTGCATTGAAGCAAGTGCGCCGGAACAAAGGCGCGCCGGGTATCGACGGCATGACGGTCGATGAACTACCGGAGTACCTCAAACACCACTGGCTGGACCTTCGCGCACAACTGGACGCCGGCACCTATCGCCCGCAACCGGTGCTGCGCGTGGAAATCCCGAAGGGCGATGGCAAGACCCGCCCCTTGGGTATTCCGACTGTGGTGGACCGTTTCATCCAGCAAGCCATCGCGCAAGTTGTCTCGGCGCAATGGGAACCGCATTTTCACCGCCACAGCTACGGATTCCGTCCGCAACGCTCGGCCCATCAGGCCGTGCGCGAAGTGCAGGCGAACGTCCGCGCAGGTTACGGCTGGGTGGTGGATATGGACCTGCAAGCCTTCTTGGAAGTGGCTTCATAATGCACCCGTAGTCATGATGGTTGAGTGAAGAGGTCGGGCTGTTCATCCACGACCCTGATTCGAATGCCTTTTCTTCGTCCGCGAATGACATGAACGGCGGCGAGTTCGCCGCGCTTTACACGCTGCAATACTGTCTGGCGCGATACTCCGAGGCGTGAGGTTGCTTCCGGCATGGTCACATAGCCGTCTGGTGCCTCCTCGACGAAGCGTGCGCGCAGATCGTCCGTGATGCGAATGCGCCAGGGCGCACCGGCAGTCAACTGTTCGCCAGGGATGATTCCTTCGGCCAGCCAGCGATGAATCGTTGCCGGGGCCACCTGAAGGGCCTCTGCTGCGCCGGCAATGGTCATGAGTTCGCCTGACGGGGGTTCTGCCGGCGGTTCGAAGCGCGCAATGTCGCGATAGCGACGCAAGCAGCCGACCTGATTGGCGGAGAAGCGCTCGTCATGAACCGTCTTGCGGCCTTGACGATTGAGAATGCCGGCGATAACGCCGTCGGGATAGTGAACGGCGAGACGTCGAATGAGATCGACCGTGTCTTCATCGGTGCGGACGCGGGCGGGGTTGAGGCGGGGCAAATGGACGTCGCTGTCGGTAATCAAGCCGCCCTTCCAGCGTAGCGTGAGATGGGCGCGGAATTCGTCACGCTGGACGGTGATGATCACTTCTTCGAGAACTGTGCGCAACAGTTCCTTTCGGTCGCGATCTGTCGTCGTCGGCGCCACCCACACACGCGGAAGATCGGCGCCGAGAGCCCGAATGTGTTGGTGATCATCGGCACTCAACGCGCGGGGGCGCAATTGGCTCTTGCGGGCCAGTTCGGTTTGCGCTTGGGCGAGTTCGCCCAAGCGCTGTTCCCACTCGGCCTCCAAGCCGCGAGCGACAAGCCGGTTCTCCGGGTCCACCGTGCGATAGCGACGCTCGGCGCGCTGCGCTTCGTAACGCGTCCTTTCCACCGCGAGACGCCACTGCGCTAGCGCGGCGTCATGGTCGGACTCGAGTTGTTGCGCGGCCCGCAGCGTTGCTTCCAGGGCGGCCGGCTTGACGGCTTCGAGCAGCGCATCGGCGGCCGCTTGGTCGATTTGTACGCCCCCGATGTTCAAGCAGTAGACGCCCCGGCCATTGACGATATTTTTGCCCGCGCAGTAGTACCCCGGACGAGCGTTTCTGCCGGGATACTGAGTGCGCAATTTGCGGCCACAGTGACCGCAGGCCGCAATTCCTTGCAACAGGGCCGCCCCTTCTCTCACCGCGCCTCCGGCCTGAGACGGTCGGGGTCGAACATTGGTGCCGATGCGTACCTGGTTGGCTTCATAGGTCGCCCAATCGATAAAGCCGGGGTGATGGTCGGGAATCAGAACTGCCCATTGCGACTGCGGCAGCTTCTTGCTGCGCCGTTTGATTTTACCCTCCTCGTCGAGGATGCGTTCATGGCGCGTCTTACCGAAGACATAGGCACCGGCATAGACGGGACTGGTCAGAATGCTATGGATGGCGGTGTAGGTCGGAGCACCCCAGCGGATCGCTTGGCCATAGGTGTATTGCGCGGGAAACGACAAGCCTTCTGAGCGCAGCCACAACCACACACGACGCACCGAACCAAATTCGGCAAAGCGCTCGAAGACGCACCGGATCGCGCCGGTGACGGATTCATCGGGATGTAGCAGCACCTGACCATCCGCCTCACCCCAGACAAAACCGGTCGGCAAGCCGCGACGCAATTCGCCCCGCGCCGCCTTGTTGCGAATGCCACCTTCCAGGCGAGCTCGGATAATATGCAATTCGGCTTCGCTCATGGTGCCTTTGAGTCCGAGTAATAACCGGTCATTGAACCATGCCGGATGGTACAGGCCATCGGCGTCGCCGATCAACGTATCTGTCATGGCGCACAAATCGAGTAACTGGTACCAGTCGGCATTGTTGCGGGCCAGGCGCGAGACTTCGAGGCCGAGCACGATGCCAACGAGTCGCATCGCAACGGCGGCAATGAGCCGGGCAAATCCGGAGCGCTTGTCGGCGCCAGAACCGGAGAGACCGAGGTCTTCGTCTACGACGGTGACTTGTTCGCGCGACCAACCCAATTCCACGGCGCGATCGAGCAAGGCGTACTGTCGTGCGGTCTATTCCCGGTTGTGCTCCACTTGAGCTGCGGTGGATTGGCGGATGTACACGAAGGCAGCACGTTGCTGGTGCACTGATTTTATTTTGCTGATGTCATTCACGATTTTGTGCCTCCAGTGGTTGCGAGATGACTGCTTGCGCGATCAGTCGCGCCAATATTTCGACGGCGGACTCCTGTTGTTCTTTGCTCATCTGTTCCCAGACGCGGCTCTCGGGGCTTTCGTTCTCCAGAACGATCAGACTTAGTTGCTGCACGTTGGCGCTCCTTTCCGGTCTGCTCGATCGCTTCCTCGCCCAGCGCGGGAAGTCGGCACAGCAGCGCATCGACAATGCTGCGCGCCTGCAGCAAATCGGACAGCAGAGCGAGAGTCGCTATCGGCGGCGTCGCGCCAGAAACGGCGACCTGTTCATCAGATTGAAGATTTGTCCATGCGGCAGGGATAAGTGATCGACTGCCGTCAGGCAGGACCAGGAGCAGGTGTGCGCGATCGTGTCGATGAACCCGTCCATGTACAGCAAGAGACTGGCCTTCATACGCGTGATGCGCACGTGTGACGATCACGTGAGAGGGTAGGTCCTCGTGATGGGTAGTGTGTCGGGGTTTCCTTTGGGTCGGTAGACCATGACAAACTTCTGGCGTTGGTCGCCCGACGCGTCTCCGATGGGCGCGTATTGCGTCTTATCGAGGCGATGCTCAAGGCCGGCAGCTATGGTCAGGGGCGGCTCTTTCCTTCCGCGCGGGGGACGCCTCAAGGCGGGGTGGTTTCACCTCTGCTCAGCAATATTCTCCTGACGCCGTTTGATTGGGAGATGAGACGCAGGGGCTATCAGTTGACGAGGTATGCAGACGACTGGGTTGTCACCTGCACGTCTGCGGCGGAAGCACGCGCTGCCATAGCAACGGCGCAGCGGATACTGACCGAACTGGGGGTGCAATTGCATCCGCAGAAGACACGGACGGTCCACGTCCGGCATGGATTTGAATTTCTCGGGTACAAGATCAAGCGAGGGCGGCAACTATCGCTGCCCGCGAACAAGATCCGCAGTGGTGCCCGATCGGGAGGGCTTTACGCGTTCCCCCGAGAGAAATCGGTCCAGCGGTTTATGGATCAGGTGCGCCAGCGCACGCAACGGCGAGTGCCGCTCAATACCGAGGAACTGGTTCAATGGATCAACCCGGTGCTGCGAGGCTGGGGAAATTACTTTAAGCGTGCCCACGTCAGAAAGCTCTTCAACCGACTTGACCGATGGATCGTGCGGCGCATCTGGTCGCACCGTTTCAAACACTGGCGTTGTGCAGGCTGGAAGGTTCTGCCCACCGCCAAGCTCTATGGCGAGTTGGGGTTGGTGAATTTGGTTGGATTGATTCCTTCGATTGCGTCCCACAGGGATGCGCCTTCGTGAAAGCTGCATGCGGGAAACCCGCACGTGCAGTTTGGGCGGCGGACGGAGGCCAGCGCGCAAGCGCGCCTCCTCCGACCCGACAGGTGGAAGGCAGGCAACGCTAGTGAGGCACTGCAATGTTGAAAGACGCAGCCCCGGCTATGCACGCGCCGCAAAGCTGACCACTGAAGGCCCGAACGGTGCCCCGAGAGGGGATTGAAAGAGAGGAGAAGTCGCTTGCCAAGGAACAGCGGTATTGCATTCGGCGAGTCCATTGGGCGCAAGCCTCATGGCTGGAATGACACCGACGTTGGTGCGGTAGGAGATGAAGCTCCGGTTGAATGGCGTGGTGGTATGCTTTGCACCATGCCAAACGACTTAATCTGCCGAACCGCCGGATACGTGACCCGTACGTCCGGTGGTGTGGGAGGG
>JAXMJU010000083.1:0-6197 GCA_034376265.1 Sulfuritalea sp. | reverse complement strand
GAAGACCCCCGCGCCGCGGCGCTCACGCTCGATGCGGCGGCACTCACGGTGCGCGTGCCGACGCTGGTGATCTGGGGCGAGGCCGATACCGCGCTGGGCACCGTGCTGCTCGACGGCCTCGACCAGGTGGTACCGGACCTGCGCATCCGGCGCATCCCCGAAGGCAGCCACTGGGTCATCCACGAGCAGCCGCGGCAGGTCAGCGCGGCAATCCGCGAATTTCTTCAGGAAGGCAGCACAGGCCCTGCCGAAGAGGCCTAGCCGCCCGAGGCCTGCTGCGCGCTCAGCCGCGCGACCTGCGCCTTCAGCTCGCGCAGTTCGACTTCCAGCTGGCGGTTCTTCTCGCTCAGGTCCCGCGTGCGCTCCTGCACCTGCAGTTCGACCTGGTCATTGGCGCGGCGCAGTTCTGCGAGCAAGTGCCGCTCCGATTCGGTCAGGTCGTCGGTGACCTCCTGAGTCAGTGCCGCCGCTACGCGAGCGCCCAGTTCCGGCTCCGTGGCATTGAGCTGGTGCGCCATTGCCCGGTCGACCACCGCGATGTGATGCAGCAGCCAATGCACCAGGTATTCGATCAGGGGAACGGTGATGCTGCGCCTGCCGCTCTCGAAGTCCGAGGTCAGATCGCGCAGCACGCTGCGGAAATAGGCGTGCTCGCCGCAATGCCGCGTGACGAACTCCTGGGTACAGCCACCGCCGGCCATCAGGCGTTCCTCGAAACCGAAGTGATCCCGCACGTAGTCGCTGAGTTCTTTGAGCAACTTGCGCATTGTTTCCGGACTGTATTTCTCGTGTGTGCTCGAATCGAGCGCATTGATCATGCCCACCAGGGCACGATGCTGCTCGTCGATCTCGTCGATGCCGAGCGCAAAGTCGCTGGTCCACTCGATGATATGCAATTTCGATCTCCTCTTGCCCGACTGGCGCCTTGCCCGCTGCCGTCAGCTGATTTTATTGTAGGCCCCGTGTCCCGACCGCCGAACCACTGGTGAGCGACTGCAGGCAAGCCTACTACGCCATCGCCGGCGGGTCAAAGCCGACGGCCCCAAAGCCTGCAGGGTGACGGATGCAGGACAACGATGAGGTCTGCCGCGATGCGTTCGGTCATGCGCCGACAGGCTCCGGCTTCGCGGCGAGCAGCAGATCCTCGGGATTCCAGCGCGACGCATCGCCGCGGAAGGCCGGGGCGGACGAACCGGGCAGATCCGGCTTGCCCGCCGCCGAAATCATGTGCTCGCGCGAATAAGCGCGGTAGCCGGCGGTACCCTGACCCAGATTGCCGGTCCATTCGATGCGGGCGGCGTAGGTGTGTTGTTTGTCGTGGGACATGGGATGGCTCCGAATAGCTTGTCGGTGGCGGTGCGCGGTTGCGCCCTGATGACGCCTGATCCAGGCCGCTCAGAACTTTGGAAAGCGTATGCGACTGACCATGAGCGAACCGGAAACCGCGAAAACCAGGACCAGCGGATGCAGGGTGAAGCCGGCGAGCTTGAACTCGCCGAACCAGAGCGATTCGCGCAATGCACCCTGCGTCGCCGCGACGAACATCATCACCACCAGCAGCAGCGAGGTCGGGATCGGCGTGCCCTCGAAGTACTTCACCTTGCTGCCGCCTGCGGACAGCGCTTCGGCCGTGATGTTGTAGCGTGCCAGGCGCGATACGCCGCAGGCGACGAAATAGACCAGGATGATCCGGTCGTACAGACCCTGCATGCCGCAACCGTAGGCAATCGCGGCGGGCGCCACGCCGAAGGAAATCACGTCGGCCAGAGAATCGAGTTCGCGCCCCATGGTGGACGTCTGCTGTCGCCAGCGCGCAATCCGTCCATCGAGGACATCGAAGACAACGGCAGCGAGCACCATGCCGCACGCAAAGTAGACATGCATGACATCGCCCGTCTGCAGGTAGGTCATCACCGCGAACAATGCCCCCATGCCGCAGACCGCGTTGCCGAGCGTGAACCAGTCGGCCAGGTGGAACTCGCGGATCATCGAGAAGGGTTTGTTCAGTTTGGGTAGCGTCATGGCGGAAAGGATACGCCACCGCGTCGGGAAGCAGCGGCGGCGGTTGCCTCCAGCGCCTGCGCCAGCGCAGCCGCATTGTCCGCGCAAATGCGCCGAAATTCGGCGCCTATCCGTTCGTCCTCCGCGCAGCGATGCCAATAGCGGGCGGCGGCATCCGCCGCCCTATGCCATCGCCCTGCTTCCGCAGGCAGGGGCCACTCGGGCGCGAAGGTCCGCTGCGGCACTTCACCGCCACGCAAGGGGGCATAGTGCATGGGCAACATGTCATAGGCCGGCGCCAGCACGAGGCCGCTGCCAGCGCGGGGACGGAACGCCAGGTTGCCCTCATGCATGTCTGCATTCCCGATCAACCGGCCGAACCACCACAGCAGCGTTACCCGCTCCACATCTTCGGCCGCGAGCCAACCCGAAGCTTGCAGCGCCTGCGCCGCCATGGGCCAGGTGGTTACCCGCTGCCCAAGCAAGGCTGCATTGATGCTGCCCAGCGTGCAGACCGGCGAGCGGCCGAAAGCGCCATGCCGATCGAAGCGGCGCACCTCCAGAAAGCTGCGGCCACCGAAGCAATGGATTGCGCTTTGCGCGACGGCGAGGCCAAGCAGATCGCGCAGCGCCTCCAGCGCCAGGTGTTCGCATACGAGCAAGTCGGACCAGCGGCGCACCGCGGGCGAATCATCGGCCCCCGAGAATTTCACGATGGCATGGCCCACCCCGTCGTCCCAGTGTCGGCCAACGGTGAACTTGGGAAACTCGCCGCCGGCGGATGAGGCCGGCACACCGTGGGCCAGGGCGGCATCTGCCAGCTCCGGGAAGGCAGTGCCGATCTGGCTATCGGCGAGGAAATCACCTGCCCTCTCGCGGCGGCCGTCAAGGAAGCGCCGATACGCCGTCTCGCCCAGAATCAGGTCTCCCGGCTGGTCGTGGCCCCACAGGGACAGCACATGCAGGATGTCATCTTCCGACCACTGCTCGGGGTTGTCCGCAACACCCAGGTCCAGCGCGTGGCGGCGGGCAAAATTGCGTCCGATGAAGCCCTGCGGACGCATGTCCCCCACCGGGTAGGGCAAGCCCTCGAACCAGCCATCCGCCATATCCCCATCCAGCGGCCAGGGAAAGGGCGCGGCAAAGCCAAGCGCGCTGCCGGACGGCCAGGTCAAGTCCAGGCGCCCGACCTCGTGGCCCTGACCCGATTCATCGACCCGGTAAAGCGGCAGGCCGGCCTCACTGCCCCGCAAGGAACGCCGCAACGAATATCGCGTACGACGGGAACCGCCCCGACTGACAACCTGCCCCGCCAACACCCGCAATGCCCTGGCCAGCGTCGAACGGTTGATACCGCCCAGCAGGCGACAAAGGGCGGCACTCCCCGCCCGTGGGTGCGTCCTAAGGGCACGCAGCAGATCATCGTCGCGGAGCTTGGTCATGCCTCAAGAGTACAAAAACGCAACGAATAATGCAACGAACTTTTCAAGTTTGGATTGGGCTTCCTTCAGACCCCGCCTCGCGGCGACGCCCTTGCCCTTCTCCTTGCCTTCGGCTCTGCAAACCTGGCCATCAGACTTTCACCGACGAAGTAACGCGCCATGCCCGGCGCACACGAAGTGAGCGGCCTGCGCGGCTTTTCGCGCAGATCCTCTCGACTGCCGGGTTCGGCCACATTTGCAACTAAGCCCGCCGTTCTTTACGCCCAAGACCCTCCGCGATGAACGTTAAAACAAGAGTGTTCAGTGACACACCCTCGGCCTTTGCGCGTGTAGCCAAGCGCGCGTGGACTGTTTTCGGAACGCGGGCGACGAACTTTCCGGATGCAACGCCACCGCTATTGGGTGCAGGGATCGGTAGCTCCTTGGCCTTAAGTGCGGCGATCGTCGCCTTCAGTGCGTCTTTGCCGTTGGTGAGGGCTTCTTCGACAGTCTCCCCATCGGACAGGCAGTCGGAGAAATCGGGATAGGAGATAAGGAAACCGCCGCCTTCCTCAGCCGAAAGCGGGCGAATCTCAAAGGGGTAATCAATTCGTTTTCCCATGGTTCATGCTCCTTCAACGAGCTCTAGGAACTTCTTTATGTAGATCGGCTTGATTGGACGGCGGGCCGGAACGGGGAGAGTCTTGCCGTCGTCACGTACGAAGACGCAATGACTTGTTCCGACATGCCGCCAGTCAATTCCATTCTGGCGCGCCACCGTTTGAAGCTGCGCAAGCTTCCAATCGAGCGGATTGCTGCGCATGGCCTGAAGCAACTTAGCGGCGGTGTTCATGGTGAAAATGATACTGCGGGCAACATCATCGCGCAAGCAGCTTTTATGCGAAGACTTGTGCAATGTGTCCGAGGCAACTGGGGTCTTTCGTATGGGGCCGAACGTTCAAGGTCAGGGGCGCTGCGCGGCTTCATCGCGCAGCGTCCAGTGACCGAAGGGAACGGGGGCGACCGCCGTTATGCGTCTGTTGTAGCAGGCGGCTCAGCTCTGCAAAAAACTCGTTGCGATGGGAAACGCCATTACCACTCAAGCGGTGATCCGCACCCGAATAGACGTTGAGAATGAGGTTGCTCTTGCCGGCCTCTTTGAATTGCGATGCCAGAAAGCGTGCAGACTCGGTGGAAGCAACTCTTCGCCGACAATCCGCTACGCTCGCCTTTGCATAGTCTTCGGGCGTAGGCAATAACGCCGGGTAGTTACCGGTAACGCTCGGTGGAGCGGTTAGACGCGTCTGCGGCTCGACACTCGTGAGGCGAAGACGTCTGAACGTTGCACGCTTACCGCCTTACGAATGGCCACGAGCAAGGTCGCTAGGCGGGAGTTTTCCTACGCGACTTCTTAGCTGGATTAACGATGGCGGCATCCACGGTTGTGGGGCCATCTGCTCTCGACGGCATCAAACCAATCCGTGAGACACCAATCATTGCCCCAGGGGTAAGGGCAGAAGGATCCGGCCCAACAGCCCCCATTCCGATCTGGAATTCGACCAGTAAGTCGAAGTGTCCTTCATGAAGGTCGTAATGCTTAACCAGAACACCTGCAAGATCGCGCATAGACAACGGCGCCTCGACTGGTGTCGGTGTCCAACTCGTAGCTGACTTATCAGTGGACATGGGCAGTTCCCCACTGTGTTTGTGTCGATGCACTAGACACAAGTGTCTTCATGGACTCTTCTGGAATGTTGAGCATCACCCGTACATTATGGTTAACGACAGAGTGAATATTTACAAATGCATCCAAGGCTCGAACTGTAACGTCATTGAGCGAGACGTTATCTGCCAATGCCCGTAGTGCCGCCGCCTTATGCAAGGCAGGAGGTATGCGAACATTAAATTGTCCTCTTAGCGGCTTTTGTGGTTCTCTTCCAAGGGTTGCACAGGTATCAATGTAATCATCTACCGCAGCCTCGAATTCCGTCTGCAGTTCTACGGGAGATGCGGCTTCATATGTAACCAAGTCATCAATGAACAGGATCTTCCCACGGCAAACTCGCCGAGCCATATCTAGCTCGGCGGTACCTTCGTAATCCTTGTATTTAAGAATGTCCATGTCGTCCTCTAAATAAATCCGTTCGTCTTCAGATGATCGATCACGTCGGCGATGCAACCCTTGTCAACATCAGGAGAAGGATGGGGTGCATGGCAGATAATCAACGCATTCTTGGCTTGATGATAGAACTTCCTCCGCGATCCACTGCCCTTCAACATGGTGTAACCGAGGTGCTCTAAAACGCTCTTGAGTTCATCCCACTTGATGTCGGCGGATGGTGGTGTTGCGCACAACTTCTCCAGAGCTTTGCGATGCTTTGCCATAGTAGATTAGCCGAAGTAGCGCTTTATTGTAACTGAAAAATGGTTACAGAATGTGCCGGATTTGACATCACACTACTGAAAGAAGGGCGATCCATGAAGACGCCCAACGAAGCTGAAGAAAAACTCTTTTCATCCGCGCATTCTGCTGTGAACCGAGGGACAAAGGGGTCAAAGTGATTTGGCAAATTGCATTTCCTATCGCCGTCGTGTCAGCACTGACTTTTCAAATCACTCTGGCCCCTTTGGTTCTGGGTGTAACTCTCACTCTGACGCTACCCGAAATGCATTGATTGGGACGACATTTTCTGGGAAACGGACGACGCGCCGATATTCCGCGGAAACTTTCTGCCAAGCGGCCTCAAAGCGGTCGCTCTGAGCGAGGGCACGGAA
>JAXMJU010000082.1:0-47253 GCA_034376265.1 Sulfuritalea sp. | reverse complement strand
ATGACTTCGAAAACTGTCTCCACCATCAGCGGCGCCAGGCCCATCGAGGGCTCGTCGAGCAGCAGCAGTTTCGGCCGGCCCATCAGCGCGCGGCCGATGGCCAGCATCTGCTGCTCGCCGCCGGACAGCGTGCCAGCCACTTGCGTGGCACGTTCCCTGAGCCGCGGCAGCAGGCCATGGACGCGTTCCAGGTCGCTGGCGATGCCGGCCGTATCGCGGCGGTGGTAGGCGCCCATGGCCAGGTTCTCGGCGATCGTCAGGCGGGCGAAGATGCCGCGGCCTTCGGGCACCAGCGCCAGGCCGCGGCTGATCAGTTCGTGGCTCGGCAGCGCCTCGATGCGCTGCGCGCCGTAGTGGATTTCGCCGCGCGAAGGAATCATGCGTGCCAGCGCCTTCAGCGTCGAGGTCTTGCGGCGCCGTTGGCGCCGATCAGGCAGACGATCTCGTTTTCCTCGACGGCGAAGGAAATACCTTTCACGGCGGCAATGCCGCCGTAGTGAATCTCAAGATTCACTACGGCAAGCATTGGACGGCCATCCCCCCGGCCCCCTTCCCGGGGGTGACCATGTTTGCTCGCTGCGCTCGACAAGGGCAGGTCAGTGGGCGGTGCCAAGATAGGCCTCGATGACTTTGGGATTGGCGCGCACCGCTTCGGGGACGTCCTCGGCGATTTTCTCGCCGTAGTCGAGCACCGCGACGCGGTCGCAGAGGCCCAGTACCAGCTTGACGTCGTGCTCGATCAGCAGCACGGTCAGGCCATCCTTGCGCAAGCCTTCGATCAGGCCGCGCAGCGCCGCGGTCTCGGTGGCATTCATGCCGGCGGCTGGTTCGTCGAGCGCCAGCAGTTTCGGCTCGGTGGCCAGGGCGCGCGCGATTTCGAGCCGCCGCTGGTCGCCGTAGGACAGATGTCGTGCGAGGTCGTTGGCGCGATCGGCGATGCCGACGTAATGCAGCAGTTCGGCGGCAGAGCGGCGGATCGCCGCTTCCTCGGTGCGCTCGGCGCGGGTGCGCAGGATGGCCTGGATGACGCCGGCCCTGGTGCGCAGATGGCGGCCGACCATGACGTTTTCCAGCGCCGTCATGTTGCCGAACAGGCGGATGTTCTGGAAAGTGCGCGCGATGCCGGCGGCGGCTACCGCGTGCGGGCTTTCCAGGCTCAGCGGCGCGCCGGCGAACCGCACCGCACCGCCGTCGCGCGGATAGAGGCCGGTGAACACGTTGAACAGCGTGGTCTTGCCGGCGCCGTTGGGCCCGATCAGACCGTAGATTTCGCCGCTGTTGATGGTCAGTGAGACATCCTTCAGCGCCTGCACGCCACCGAAGCGTTTGGCGATGCCGCGGGCTTCGAGCAGGACGGCCGCCGCCGGGCCGCCCCAAGGCGGGCGTTCGTTCAACCCGGAACCGCGCTTGCGCGGCGAACCGAAATCACCCCCTCCCGCGGGGAGGGGGTCGGGGGGAAGGCTGCCCTGCGTCACACCCGCCCCTCGTTGAGTTCACGCCGATGCCGCGTTTCCGGCCACAGGCCGGCCGGGCGGAAGCGCATGGTCAGCACCAGCGCGGCGCCGAACACCAGCATGCGCAGCACTTCGGGGTCGATCAGCAACTTGCCGAACAGCGCGATCTGCGCCGGCTCGACGGTGTAGCGCAGCAGTTCGGGGACGAAGGAGAGCAGCACCGCGCCGGCGATCACGCCCCAGATGTTGCCCATGCCGCCCAGCACCACCATCGACAGCACCATGATGGATTCGTTGAGGACGAAGCTTTCCGGGCTGACGAAGGTCTGCATCGCGGCGAACATGCCGCCGGCGATGCCGCCGAAGGAGGCGCCCATGGCGAAGGCCAGCAGCTTGATGTTGCGCGTGTTGATGCCGCTGGCCTTGGCCGCGATCTCGTCCTCGCGGATGGCGACCCAGGCGCGGCCGATGCGCGAATCCTGCAGGCGCCGGTTGATGACGATGACGCCCAGCAGCACCAGCATCAGCAGGTAGTAGTACTTGATCGGGCCGCTGAACACCAGTCCGGCGAAGGTGTCGCTGCCGGCAAAGTTAACCGGCCCGAGCTGGAAGGAGTCGATGCGGCTGATGCCCTTGGGGCCGTTGGTCAGGTTGATCGGCGAGGAGAGGTTGTTCATGAAAATGCGCACGATCTCGCCGAAGCCCAGCGTGACGATCGCCAGGTAGTCGCCGCGCAGGCGCAGGGTCGGCGCCCCCAGTATGACACCGGCAACACAGGCGACCGCGGCGCCGATCGGCAGGATCACCCAGAACGGCAGGTGCAGGCCGAAATGCGGCGAGGCCAGCAGCGCATAGACATAGGCGCCGACCGCATAGAAGGCCACGTAGCCGAGGTCGAGCAGGCCGGCGAAGCCGACCACGATGTTGAGCCCCAGCGACAGCAGCACGAACAGCACGGCGAAGTTGGTGATGCGCACCCAGGCCGTGCCGGCCGAGGCCAGCACGAAGGGCAGGGCGATCAGCGCGACGGCGATCAGTGCCAGCCCGAAACGTTCTTTCGTCGTGCTCATGGTTTCTCTAGGCTCTCTCGGAAACCCGTTCGCCGAGCAGGCCGGAGGGGCGGAACACCAGCACCAGGATCAGCATCAGGAAGGCGAACACCTCCTGGTAGTTGCTGCCGAACAGCACGAAGTGGGCGCCGTCGACACAGCGCTCGCCCATCCAGCCGCTGCCAGCGCCGGCGCCGGGCCAGCGGCAGAGGTCGGTGAGGTCGCCGACGTAGCCGGTGCCGAGCGCTTCGACCAGGCCGAGCAGGATGCCGCCGAGCATGGCCCCGGCGATGTTGCCGATACCGCCCAGCACTGCCGCCGAGAAGGCCTTGAGGCCGAGGCTGAAGCCCATCGTGTAGTGCGCGATGCCGTAGTAGCTGCCGTACATGACGCCGGCCACGGCGCCGAGCCCGGCGCCGATGACGAAGGTGGCGGCGATCACCCGATTGGCATTGATGCCCATCAGGGCGGCGACATGGACGTTCTCGGCCGTGGCGCGGATCGCGATGCCGAAGCGGGTGCGATAAACGAACCAGGACAGGCCGGCCATCATCACCAGTGACAACAGGATGATGGCGATCTGCACGCTGCTGATCGCCGCGCCGCCGATGCTGAAAACCCGGTTGTCGATGATCTGCGGAAAGGCCAGCGGATTGCGGCCCCAGACCAGCAGGGCCAGGTGCTGCAGGATGATCGACATGCCGATCGCGGTGATCAGCGGCGCCAGGCGCGGCGCGTGGCGCAGCGGGCGATAGGCGGCGCGTTCCAGCAGGTAACCCATGGCCATGCAGGCCGGAATCGCCACCATGACGCCGGCCAGCACGATGGCCAGCGGCGGCAGGCCGCTGCCGGCGAGCGAGCTGATGACCGAAAAGGCCACCATGGCGCCGATCATGACGACTTCGCCGTGGGCGAAGTTGATCAGCTGGATCACGCCATAGACCATGGTGTAGCCGAGCGCGACCACGGCGTAGACGCTGCCGGTGGTGAGGCCGTTGATGATCTGCTGCAACAGGATGTCCATGGTCGGGGGAGGGGCGCTCGAATCCTGAGGATACCGTCTCCGCATCGCGCGGGGACATAAAAACGGGGAAGGCGCTGAAGCGTCTTCCCCGTGGCTGGCGAGCGGCTGCGGCTTACTTGGCGGGAGCGGGTGCCGGTGCTGCGGGAGCAGCGGCCGGAGCTGCCGCGGCGGCTGCCGGCGCCGCGGCAGGAGTTGCCGCTGGCGCCACGGCGGCGGGTGCCGGCGCGGCGAGTGCGGCGTACTCGTCGAGGGTCAGCGACTTGCCGCTCTTGAGGATGGCGACCGGCGTGATCTTGCCTTCCTTGAGCGTGAAGATCGTCATCTCGGCATCCTTGCGATCGCCCTTTTCGTCGAACTGGATGTTGCCGCTGGCGCCGTTGTGGTTGCTCGCCGCGAGTGCCGGCAGGTATTTCGCCGGATCGGCCGACTCGGCCTTCTTCATCGCGGCGATCAGCAGGTTGGCGGCGTCGTAGGTGAAGGGCGAGTAGAGAATCGGATCGATCTTGAACTTGGCTTTATAGGCGTCGAGGAACTTCTTGCCCGCCGCCTGTACCGGGATGCCGGCCTGCGAGCAGAGCAGGCCTTCCGCGGCCGGACCGGCGAGCTCGGCCATCTTGTCGGTACAGGCGCCGTCGCCGAAGGCGAACACGGCGGTGATCTTGAGTTCGCGCGCCTGCTTGATCAGCGGGCCGGCGGTGGCGTCCATGCCGCCGTAGAACACCGCGTCGGGGCGCTTGCCCTTGATCTTGGTCAGCACCGCCTTCCAGTCCACCGTCTTGTTGGTGCCTTTCTCGCGCGGCAACACCTTGATGCCGGCCGCCTTGAGCGTCTTCTCGACCTCGTTGGCGAGGCCCTCGCCGTAGGCGGTGGCATCGTCGATAACGGCAACCGCCTTGAGCTTGTTGGCCCCGGCGAGGTAGTTGGCGACGGCCGGGCCCTGCTGGTCGTCCCGGCCGACGGTACGGAACACGCCCTTGAAGCCCTGTCCCGTCAGATCCGGGTTGGTGGCGGAACCCGAAATCATCGGCACCCCGGCCTGGTTGTAGATGGCCGAAGCGGGAATCGTGGTACCGGAATTGAGGTGGCCGACGACGCCGGCGACCTTCGCATCGATCAGTTTCTGCGCCACGGTATTGCCGACCTTGGGGTCTTCCTGGTCGTCTTCCGACAGCAGCTCGAACCTGACCTTGTTGCCGCCCAGACTGATGCCGGCCGCATTGGCTTGGTCGATCGCCAGGCGCGCGCCGTTCTCGGTGTCCTTGCCCAGATGCGCGATGCCGCCGGTGAGCGGGGCGACGCTGCCGATCTTGACCACCATCGGCGGCGGGGGCGGCGCCTGGACCGGCGCGGGCGGCGGTTCTTCCTTGCCGCAACCCATCATGGCGACGGCGGCGAGCACGGATAGCGAGATGACTTTGATGGGCAGGTTCATGGCAATGCTCCGTTCGGGGAAGGAATTACGGGGGACGAGGCTGCGGACAAATCAGCGGGCAGATTCTTGCCTGCTGTCATGGACTTGTCAATGCTGCCCGGCGCTCGCCACGAGACGAAAAAAAGCCAGTCCCACTCGATGTGGGACTGGCTTTTTTTGGTGCCCGCGGCTGGATTACTTGGCGCCGGCGAGAATCCACTTGACCAGCGTGTGCAGATCCGCTTCCTTGACCGCGGCATTCGGCGGCATCGGGATCTGGCCCCACACGCCCTTGCCGCCGGCCTTGACCTTGGCAACCAGCATGGCTTCGTCGCTGGCCTTGTATTTCTTGGCGACGTCCTGGTAAGCCGGGCCGACCAGTTTCTTGTCGACGGCGTGGCAGGCCATGCAGCCGCTCTTGGTGGCGAGGTCCTTGTTGGCGAATGCCGGGGCCGAAGCCATAACGCCGGCAGCAACCAGCGCGGAGATCAATACCGATTTCATGTTGAGTTCCTTGTCGTGTGGAAAAGATTGAGTTGTGCCAGGCAGAACGAAATTTCAGTGAAGGCCAACGCCGGCTTTGTCGGCGATAAGCACAGCGACCGAAACCAAAAACGTTGCGCATCCTAACGCATTCGGGGCCTGCTGAAAATGCTTCATATCAATTTGTAACACTCTTCAAGTTTGCCGTTGGGGGCAGGCAAGTAACGCCGCGGCAGACCCAGGCGTTGACACGATCGCTTTCCGGCTTGGCCAGGGCTGCGGGCAGGCCGCGGATGCCGTTGGGCAGCGCCAGCACCAGCCGTTGCGGCGCCGCGCCGAGGGCTTGCCGCCATTCCGCCATTTCTGCCGCCGGACCTCTGAGAATGATGATTTCCGGCGGAGTGAGCGCTTCTTCAAGCGCGCGCAACAGGCTGCCGAAGCCGCCCGGCGCGCGGCGCATCTGCGGCCAGAACAGCAGTAGGGTTTTTTCCGCGGCGGCAAGGTAACGCCCCTCGCCCAGCAGATGCCCGAGGCGTTGCAGGGCAAATGCGGCGATGCCATTACCAGCAGGAGTGGCATTGTCGTGGCCGGTCTTGGGGCGGTGGATCAGCGCCTCGTGGTCGTGGCCGGTGAAGAAGAAACCGCCGTGTTGCGCGTCCTCGAATCGGGCCAGCAGGGTATCGGCCAGCTCGATGGCGAAGGCCAGATCCGCGTCGCGAAATTCCGCCTGCATCAGTTCCAGCAACGCGGCGAGCAGGAAGGCATGGTCATCGAGATAGGCGTCGAGGTGGGCGCGGCCGTCCTTGGCCGTTGCCAGCAAATGGCCCCCACCCCCCGGCCCCCGCCCGTGCGGGGGTGACGCAGGTTCGCCGCGACGCGGCTCCGGTTCGCTGGCTTGCCCCGCCTTGGGGCGGCCCGGCGGCGGGGCGCCGTCCCGCCACATGGTGCGGCGGATGAAGTCCATTGCGCGCTGCGCCGAGGCCAGCCAGTCGCGGCGTTCGAATACGCGCGCGGCATGCGCCATGCCTTCGATCATGAGTGCGTTCCAGCTGCTCAGCACCTTGTCGTCGCGGCCGGGACGGATGCGTTGTTCGCGCGCGGCAAACAGCTTGTGCCGGACGGCGTCGAGCAGCGGCAGTTCGGCGGCGGCCAGCGGCGCCGCGACCCGCGCGTGCCAATGGCGGCCCTCGAAATTCGGCGCGCCGTCGAAGCCCCAGCGCCGTGCCGCCAGCGCCAACTCTTGCGGGCTCAGCAGGCGCTCGACCTCGCTGCGATCCCAGACGTAGTACTTGCCTTCCTCGCCTTCCGAATCGGCATCGAGCGCGGAGTAATAGCCGCCCTCGGCCGCCTGCATTTCGCGCAGCACCCAGCTCGCGGTTTCGTCGGCGACGCGCGCATACAGCGGATCGCCGCTTCGCGCCCAGGCGTCGGCGCACAAGCCCAGCAGCGGGCCGTTGTCGTAGAGCATTTTTTCGAAATGCGGGATTTCCCAGCGCTCGTCCACGCTGTAGCGGCAGAAGCCGCCGCCGATCTGGTCGTAGATGCCGCCTTCGCTCATGCGCGTCAGCGTGGTCAGCGCCATCTGGCGCAGGGCCGCATCGTCGCGGCGCAGGAGGAAGGCCAGATCGGTCGGATGGGGGAACTTCGGCGCGCTGCCGAAGCCGCCGTGGCGGGGATCGAAGGCGCGGGCCAGGGCTTTTTCCGCCGCCGCCAGCACTGCGGCATCGAGCCCGCCACTCGCCGCCGCGGTCGGCACGGTGCCGGCCAGCGCGCGGCGCAGCTCGGCGTTCTGGGTTTCGATGTCGGCCCGGCGATTGCGGAAGGCTTCGGCCACCTTTTCGCAGAGGTCGGCGAAGCCGGGCAGGCCATAGCGCGCTTCGCGCGGGAAGTATGTGCCGCCGAAGAAGGGCGTGCCGTCCGGGGCGAGGAACATGGTCAGCGGCCAGCCGCCGTGGCGTTCGGTCAGCATCTGGTGCGCGGTCTGGTAGATCTGGTCGAGGTCGGGACGCTCCTCGCGATCGACCTTGATGTTCACGAACAGGCGGTTCATGACCGCCGCCACCTCGGCATGCTCGAAGGATTCGTGGGCCATGACGTGGCACCAGTGACAGGCCGAATAGCCTATGGAGAGCAGGATCGGCCGGTTCTCCTGCCGCGCCAGAGCAAGCGCTTGCTCATCCCAGGGCTGCCAGGCCACAGGGTTGGCGGCGTGCTGCAGCAGATAGGGCGAGGTTTCGGCAGAGAGCCGATTGGAAAGTGGCGATGACATTGCGGGTCCGCTTCGGACCTCGCATCATACCCGATTAAATTAGTCGGGTATAGCCTGCCTGCCCGCACTTGCCGAACGGCTAAATGCCCATTTCCTCGAAAATCTTGTCCAGCTTCTCCTGCAGCGTGGCGGCTGTGAAGGGCTTGACGATGTAATTCGAGGCGCCGGCCTGCACCGCTGCGGTGATGTTTTCCTTCTTCGCTTCGGCGGTAATCATGAGAAAGGGCAGGGATTTCAACTCGGCGTCGGCGCGCACGTTCTGCAGCAGCGTGAGGCCGTCCATATTGGGCATGTTCCAGTCGGAAACGACGAATTCGAAGTTTCCCTCGCGCAGCTTGGTCAGCGCCACGGCGCCGTCCTCGGCCTCGTCGACGTTGGTAAAGCCCAGTTCTTTCAGCAGGTTGCGTACGATCCTGCGCATGGTCGAAAAGTCATCGACCACCAGGAAGCGGAGTGCGGTGCGATCGGGCATGGATTCGGTCGGTGTCGCCATAGTCGGCACTATGCCTCAGGCACCGGCGGGCCAAAACCGGGAATACGGGCCGGAACTGCCTAGCTATCTCCGAGCAAGCCTCGCCACCAGCGCTTGCGGTTTTCCGGGGTCGGGTGGCTTGCCGGCATTTCGTCGGGTTTTACGCGGCTCATGATCCAGCCCGGCCCCGGCGGATTCTTCGACGAGCCGCAGGAAGAGCCGAGATTGTTCGGATCGTAGATCTTGATCAGGCGCGGGTTTTCCAGGTCGTCGGCGTAAACGATGCCGCAGTAGGATTCATGGTGCTCGGCCCGCAACAAGGCGTCGATGCGCGCGATGAAGGCGCTGACGGCGGTGGCGTCGGCAAGAGTTGGCGCTGGCGAGACGCCGAGCGCATGCAGATACCAGCCGGCGGCGGGGTCGATGCGTTGCCAGAGCGCGGTCAACTGGTCCCAGCCCAGCACCGACCAGAGGCGGCCGGTGTTGAGGCGCTGGAATTCCGTCGCTGGGCTGTTTTCGGTCGTCACGCCGGCGATTTTAGCCGACGTGGCGACCGTTGCCGCGGACCTCGGAAGCTGCGGCAGCGCTACTTCTTTGCCACCATGCTGTAGCTGCCGTCCGCATTGAACTTGACATCGGCATCGAGGAAGGACGCCATCGTCTTGGCGCCAAGCAGCTTTACCGTGTCGTAGGCTTCACCCGAGCGCGCGCCGGTACCGCAGACGAAGACCACCGGCTTGTCGGTCGGCAGAGAAGCGATCTTCTTTTCCAGTTCGTTTATCGGAATGTTGACCGATCCTTTGATGGTGCCGGCGGCAACTTCCTTCGGATCGCGCACGTCGACCAGCATCACCGAACCGGGGTTGGTCGTCCACACCTGCTCGAAGGAAGCCACGGTGACCGAGCCCTTCTCCTTGCCCGGCACCAGGGTGGCACCGGCGGCGGCCCCTGCGGCTGCCACAGTCGCACTTCCCGTTGCGGCAGTGGCCGGCGCACCATGCAGCTTTTCCCATTCCGGATGGCCGGGCGGGTAGGTCAGCACATTGGTGTAGCCGAGCTTCCTGGCCTTTTCCGCCGACTTGTCGGAGAGCACGCATTCGAGGCCGCCGCAGTAGTAGATCAGCGGCGTCGCCTTGTCGGCGGGCAGCTTGTCCACCTGCTTGTCGAACTCGGTGTCGGAGATGTTGAGCGCGGTCGGGATCATGCCCTTGTCGGCCACGCGCTTGGGCCGTGCGTCGATCAGGGTGTAGGCGGCCTTGTCATCCATGAGTTTCTGGAGGTAGGCGGCAGACACAGAAACGGAACCGCCCTTGGCCTTCCAGTCGGGCATGCCGGCGGGGTAGGCCTTGATGTTGGTATAGCCGAGCTTCTCCGCCTTGAACGCCGAATTGTGGCTCAGCATGCATTCCAGCCCGCCGCAGTAAAACAGCAACAGGGCGGACTTGTCTTCCGGCAGTTTGCCGACCAGCTTGTCGAACTGGCTGTCGGGAATGTTGATCGCGCCGGGAATGTGGCCGGGATCGTACTGACGCGCGGCAGGGCGCGAGTCGATGATCATCACGCCTTTCTTGGGCGGGATGCTGACGTTCTGGCGCACGAAGTCGAAGTCGACCAGTGCCTTGTTGTACCAGCCGTCCTTGGGCTGGATCGCCGCTGCATCGGCGGCATAGGCGGTCACCGGAAAGACCAGCGGCGCAGCGGCAAGGCTGGCGATGACGGCGACGAACAGCGTGAGTTGTTTGGTCCTCATGATCATCTCCTAAAGTAAGGTGAATTTTTCGGTGGATTCGTTGTAGCGCACCAGCGCGTACCAGAGCAGCAGCAGGCCGCCGCCGGCCGCCAGGGTCCAGCCCCAGCTGCCCCACATTTCCGGCAGGTAGGCCTGAAAGCCGACCCGGGTCATCTCGAACATCTCGACATTGGTTTCGTCGATCGCGGTCAGGTTGAGTTTCCTGAACACGGCGCTGGCGATCGAGCCCATCCAGGAGAAGAAGAACATCGCCACCCAAAGTTTCAGATGCCCCTCGCCCATGCGCCACAGCGAACCCGAGGCGCAGCCGCCGGCGAATACCATGCCGATGCCGAAGATCAGGCCGCCGAGCAGCGAGCCGATCCAGAAGGCCGGCGGAATCGCCAGATAGGGGTCGATCACTTTCTTCTCGAACAGCAGCGCGGCGATAGGGATGCCGATCGCCAGCGCCAGGATCACGGCCTTGGTCATGTCGCCTTCGGCTGTCATGAAAGGTTCGCGGAAGGCCCGCGCGAAACACAGGCGCGAGCGGTGCATGATGAAGCCGATGGCGAAACCGGCGAGGACGATGACGGCGCGCGCCGCCAGTTTTTCGTCGCTGGAGCCGTACCACTGCGTGGCCCAGATCAGCACGCCGACCACGATGGCGAGGCCGACATATGGGTAGCGCTGCGTGACGCTGGCGGGAATGTCCAGCGCGGGCGGCGCCTGCATGCCCCACTCGATGTGGTCCAGGGTCCATAGCAGCAGCTTCAAGCCGATCGCGGCACCGGCCAGCAGGCCGGCCCCCATCGCCCAGCCGGCCGGCGACGAGTGCAGCACCGGGTTGAAGAAGCCGCCCGTGGTGCAGCCGCCGGCCAGCGCCGCGCCGATCCCGAGCAGGCTGCCGCCGAGTGCGGCCCATAGGTATTCCAGCGGCGGCGGCCGGTTTGGGCTGAACTGCCGCGACAGCAGCGCGGCAGAAAGGGCGCCGACCACCAGCATGATGTTCATCAGCGACATGCGGTGCATCAGGAAGCCTTCGGTTTGCTGCGGCAGGCCGAGCAGGGGGCCGAGGCCGATCAGGTTGTTGAACCAGTCGCCCCAGAACTTGACGCCGCCGAACACGCCCCAGACCAGTCCGGAGAGCATCAGGCCGATGATCACCAGCACCAGCAGCATGGCGCCGACGAAGGGCGACCATTCTTCGACGAAGATGGATTGATAGTCCGCCTTGAAGCCGGCACGCCAGGCGGAATTGCTATCGGTACTCACCGCTTTCTCCATCTGCCGTCTATCGGGCACCCTCCACGGCTTGCTGCGCGGTGACCGTACCGGTGCCGCGGCGCTCGAACCAGGAACCGAAATAGAACACGGCCATCAGCGCCAGTCCGAGAACGGCCAGCACGGCGAGTTCCGGAACTTCGTAAACATCGGTGAAGGTGTCGCCTTCCACAATCAGCCAGGCGGCCTTCAGGGACCTGAGTGCAGTCCCGTAAAAGACCGCAAACCCTGTGGTCCCGAGCACCACGCCGACGACGAATACCAGGGCGTCGAGGCGGCCGGAGAACAGGCCCGCCACCGAAGTGCCCGGGCAGTAGCCGCCTATCGCGAATCCCGCGCCCACCAGCGCGCCGCCGACGGCAGACGCCATCATCACCGCCTGCGGCACGGCAATCGAGTCGGGCCTCATTACCCCCGCGAGCCGCAGCAGCCACAGGCCGACCGCCGCCACCACGATGGCGGTGAACATGACCTTGAATACCGCCCAGTCGTTCAGCTTGAACTGGGCGCTCAATTTGACCGGGCTGCCGAATCCGGCGTTCTCAAGCACATAGCCGAACAAGATGCCGCAGAGCAGGCCCGACAGCATGCCATTATCATTGAAGGGGAACATGTCAGACTCCTTTGACCAAACGGCTGACGATCAGTCCGGTCGCAAAAAACAGCGCCAGGAAGACGAAGGCCGAAATGCCCAGTGCCGCGGCACCCGAAAGCCCGAGACCGCTGGTGCAGCCGCCGGCAATGCGCGCACCGAAACCGGCCAGCAAACCGCCGGCCAGAGCCCTGATCAGGCGCGGCCCGGTGCCGACGCTGTGTGCGCCGTCGACCTGGACCCGAAAGCGACCCGCCATGAAAGCCGCCGCCAGGGCGCCGATGGCAACGCCCACGATCTCCCAGGTCATCCAGGAGCCGAGCGGGCTGCCGTCAGCCACCATCGGTCCCAGGTAGCCGTTCGCCCGGGTTGCCTCCGGCGCCAGCGTCAGTCCCACGCCGGCGACCACGTCGGTGGCCGCCCCGCTGGCCCCCAGGCCGTGACCGGAGAGAACAAAGCTCAGCAACAGGACCAGCCCGAGCGCGATGCCCGCCGCCAGGGGTGACCAGAAGGGTTTGATGTTCGGATTGCCTGGCTTTTCTGATGCGCTCATGATGTTTTCCTTTCGATGGCCGAATCGCCGTCGCTGCCCGGCGCCAATCGTATGGTCGATCCGGCGCGGGAAGCCGGCGCGTCGCCCCGAAAGGCGCGCGCCTTCGGCTGTACTCTTGTCAACTGCAGCTGGCCGGGGCGTCGCCGTCCTTGGCGCCCTTGGTCACGAAGGCCGCGACGTCTTCCAGCAGTTCCTGATCCGGCACGGCGGCGAATTTCTCGGCGGCCTTGTTGCCGGATTTGATGCTGGCGCGATAGGCCTTGCTGACGTACTGCTTGACCGTGTCCTTGCCTTTGGCGTGCTTGTCGGCCTTGAGGTAGGCCGCCCATTCCGCCTTGGTCTTGGAACTCGGGTTGATGGTGCCGACCGGCTGCACCGCGTGGCAAGAGGTGCACACGCTGCGGTAGTAAACGCGGCCGCGTTTCCACTCGGCGTCGTAGGCGAAGGCGGCAGAGGCGAGCATGGAAAGCGCGACGCCGACAGTGAGTTGGGTGGTGAATTTCATGGTCATGCTCCTTGTTGAAATTGGGTGATCAATCCACTTCTTCCCAGCCGGTGATCATGGCCTTGATGTGGGCCATGGGCGTGTGGCCGGCGGTGGTCAGATAAACGTGGGCAATCAGGAAGGCCAGCATCATGAAGGCGCCGGCGATGTGGCCGTTGGCGACCCATTCCAGCGACAGCTTGCCGAGGCCCCAGGCCGCCCATTGGTCATAGAACAGGTAGAGCACCCCGGTGACCCAGATCAGCGGACCGACGCAGATCAGGATGGCCAGGTAGGCCAGGCGCTGCAGCGGATTGTGCTTGCGCAGCTGGGTCAGGCGGAAGGGATGCGGCGCGTTCCTGAAAATGCCGAACAGGTAGTAGTTCATCATCGCCACGACTTTTTCGGTGGTCGGAATGTACTGCTTCCATTCGCCGGTGGTGAAGTGCCAGAAGATCGCGAACACCCACAGGCCGATCAGCGACCAGGCCGCGATGGTGTGGTAGGCCACCGCCTTCTCGAAGCCGAAGATCGTGTAGGTGCCGTGGATGTCGAAGGCGGTCAGCATCAGGAACATGATCAGACCGGCCTGCGACCAGTGCCAGAAACGCTCGAAGCGCTTGAAGACGTAGATACGTTCAGACATTTCAGTTCTCCTTGGTGCTCAATGCCGGCGAGCGGTGACGATGCGCAGGGTGGCGTGGCCGAACACGCCGAGCAGGGTCAGGAACACGATTGCCCAGCCGACGGTGTCGAGCAGCCTGTGGTTGTCGCGCACCGGGATGTAGATGCCCTGGATGCCGGCCAGACGGCTTTGCTTGCTGTGGCATTCGGCGCAGCCCAGCGCCTTTTCCTTGGCGGCGACCATGTGTGTGATCGGCCATGACATTTCGGTATTGATGAAATCGATCTTGCCCGAGAACGGATGGCCGGAATCCTTCATGCCGACCGTAATGGCCTTGTCCCAGTCGAGATTCTTCCAATAGCCGGTATCGTCGTTGCCCGCCGTATGCGGTGTGACCAGCGTCTTGTTCACCGGATCGTAGGGCTGCGTGCCGCGGAATATTTTCATTGGCCAGATCATCGACTTGCCGTCGGTCGGACTGCCGCCTAGCTTGTTGATCGGCGTGCGCTTGTCCGACTTTTCGACCTTGTCAGTGATCAGCGTATAGGTTACCTGACCATTGAACCAGACGTACTCGGGCTTGACGTTCTCGGCCAGGGTGAAGTCGCCCTTGCGCGATTCGTAGATGATGTGACCCTTGGCGTCCTTCTTCGTGATGTGCTTGCCTTCGGCATCGCGCTTGCCGGCGGTGGACCAGTCCCACACCATCTTGGTGGGGATGCCGCCGCGGGCGATGGTCGGGATGTGGCAGGTCTGGCAGGCGATCTTGGTCGCGTGCTGGTTCAGCCGTGCTTCCTTCTTGTGCGGGCCGTTGCCGTGACAGGCGACGCAGGTGGCGGGATTGCCGTTGTCGGGCTTGCCGCGCAGGTGCGCGCCCTTGGCATCCTTGGCTGTCGGCGTGTAGCGGCTGCCGGCGACGTCGTGGCTCGATGTCTTGTGGCAGGTGCCGCAGGTGAAGTCCAGACCCTCGGCATCCATATGCACGTCGATGTCCTTGGTCGGCGCCGCCAGCGAACTGTCCATGTCGCCATGCTTGACGCCGTCGCCGCCGCCGCCGTTGAAGTGGCAGGCGCCGCAGGTGTCGCGACTGGTCTTGCCGACCTTCTGCGCGATCTTGGTCAGGTCGATACCCTTGATGATCTTGCCGGAACCGGGCGGGAATTCGGTGTCCTTGACCACCGGGTTGCCGGCAAAGCCGGGCGGCTTCCTGTAATTGCCGGTGGTGTCGTGGCAGGCCAGGCAATCGACGTTCTCTTCGGACTTGAAGTCGAAGTTGGCGTCCTTCCAGCCGTAGCCGACGTGGCAGGCGGTGCAGGAGGCGTAATTCGAGGCAATGGATATGCAGAAGTTGTTGACGATGGTCTTTTTGCCCAGCGTCTGCTTGGTTTCGGGATTCAGGTATTCCCATTTCCAGTGCTTGGTGCGGTGGATCTGGCCCGCGGCCTCGGTGTGGCATTCCAGGCAAGCCTTGGTGACTTCCGGCCCGGAATTGAAGACCTGCTGCAGTTGCTTGAACTTGGTGTGATCGGCGGTGGTGGTGAGCTTGACCGGTTTGGGCTCGGGCTGTGATTCCTCAGCCAGTACGGGGCCGGCGGTGACCAGCCAGCCGGCACTGCACAGGAGCAGCGCGGCTCGGGTAAGGGCATGTCTCATGAATCATCTCCATCGGAAACTGCATAACAGGTAACTTCAAAATAATTATCTGCTTATATACCGATGGAAATTTGACGCAGGTCAACTGAGCTGTGAAATATCCCGCACTGCACCAGTATCGGCCGAAGTGGTCATTGCGGCGTAGGCCAGCAGCGCGGCCGAGACTTCGCGCTGGCGATTGAGCGGTTTCCAGGCATGCACGCCACGGGCCTCCATTGCCGCGCGCCGTGCCGCCAGCGCCAACTCTTCGATCACCAGATGGATGCGCCGCTTGGGAATGTCGATCTCGATGATGTCGCCCTCTTCGACCAGGCCGATGGCGCCGCCGGCGGCGGCTTCCGGCGAGGCGTGGCCGATCGAAAGTCCCGAGGTGCCGCCGGAAAAGCGGCCATCGGTGAGCAACGCGCAGACCTTGCCCATGTCCTTCGACTTGAGATATGAAGTCGGATAGAGCATCTCCTGCATGCCGGGGCCGCCTTTCGGCCCTTCGTACACCACGATCACGATGTCGCCGGCGACGATCTGGTCGCCGAGGATCTTCTCCACGGCTTCCTCCTGTGACTGGCAGACCCGCGCCCGGCCGGTGAATTTGAGGATCGAGTCATCGACGCCGGCGGTCTTGACGATGCAGCCCTTCTCCGCGATGTTGCCGTAGAGCACGGCCAGGCCGCCGTCCTGCGAGTAGGCGTGGGCCCGGTCGCGGACGCAGCCGGCGGCGCGATCGAGGTCGAGCGTCGGGTAACGGCGATTCTGCGAGAAAGCCGTCTGCGTCGGCACGCCGCCCGGCGCCGCGCGATAGAACTCATGCACCGCCGGGGCGTGGTTGCGCTTGACGTCGCAGCAGTCGAGCGCTTCGCCCAGGGTCGGATAGAGCACGGTCGGCGAGTCGCGGTTGATCAGCCCGGCGCGGTCCAGTTCGCCGAGGATGGCCATGATGCCGCCGGCGCGATGCACGTCTTCCATGTGGTACTTCTGCGTCGCCGGCGCCACCTTGGCCAGGCAGGGCACCTTGCGCGACATGCGGTCGATGTCGGCCAGATTGAAGCCGACGCCGGCTTCCTGGGCTGCAGCCAGCAGATGCAGCACGGTATTGGTCGAGCCGCCCATGGCGATGTCGAGCGCAATGGCATTCTCGAAGGCGGCAAACGAGGCGATCGAGCGCGGCAGCGCGTAGGCATCGTCCTTCTCGTACCAGCGTCGGCAGAGTTCGACGATCTGGCGGCCGGCCTTGAGGAACAGCTTCTCGCGGTCGGCATGGGTCGCCAGCAGCGAACCGTTGCCCGGCAGCGAGAGGCCCAGCGCCTCGGTCAGGCAGTTCATCGAGTTGGCGGTGAACATGCCCGAGCACGAGCCGCAAGTCGGGCAGGCCGAGCGCTCCATGGACGCCACCTCGGCGTCGCTGTTCTTGCTGTCGCCGGCTTCGATCATCGCGTCGATCAGGTCCACCATGCGGTATTCGCCGTGCCATTTCACCTTGCCGGCCTCCATCGGACCGCCCGAGACGAAGATGGTCGGGATGTTCAGGCGCAGGCTCGCCATCAGCATGCCCGGCGTGATCTTGTCGCAGTTGGAGATGCAGACCATGGCATCGGCGCAATGGCCATTGACCATGTACTCGACCGAGTCGGCGATCAACTCGCGCGAGGGCAGCGAATACAGCATGCCGCCATGGCCCATGGCGATTCCGTCGTCGATCGCGATGGTGTTGAATTCCTTGGCCACGCCGCCGGCCGCCTCGATCTCGCGGGCGACCAGCTGGCCCATGTCCTTGAGGTGCACATGGCCCGGCACGAACTGGGTGAAGGAATTGACCACGGCGATGATCGGTTTGCCGAAGTCGCCCTCCTTCATGCCGGTGGCGCGCCACAGCGCGCGCGCGCCGGCCATGTTGCGGCCATGGGTGGAAGTGCGGGAACGGTAGGCGGGCATGGGAGTCTCCAACGCGAAGGGGTTAGCACAAGGCGGCAATTGTATCGCCGTCTCGCCAGCGCCAACTCTTGATCTGCCAGCCTATCGACTGGCTCCGGTTACCGGCGCCAGGCTGTGGGAAATGGTCACGGCCGACCCCGACCAGCCATTCGGCTTTCGAGGTCTTGATGGTCGGGTATGAGTGGTGGTGCCGCCGCTGGGCACCGTGCGATGGATGAGCACTGGTCCGTTGTCCGCCCGTCAACTCTTCCAGGAACAGCAATATTGACTTCTTGAAGGGCGGCAAACAATTCATTTGAATTCGCGACGGAGGCAATGTTTATCGGCATGGATCAGGAACTCAATTGGAACTACGCAATAGAGGGTCAGCTTTGGATTTGATTCCATTGCAGCCTGTCATGCGCAATGGTTTTCCTCCCCCCCTCTGACCCGCCGAGCGAGGAAGGTTCGCCGGGGGAAGTCCGGTCGCGTTGTCCGACGACGGCCGCTTTTTGGCCGGCTAGTTTAGCGACCGGCCCGACGGGCCTTCCGCAGCGAGGGTAGCCTGACGCAGTCAGGCCGGGGAGGCGGGGCGTGCTTCTTTGCCTACTTTCTTGCACGAGCAAGAAAGTAGGTCGCCCGCCGGGGCGAGTCCCGGCAAGCCTTACGTAAATCCTGGATTCCGGCTTTCGCCGGAATGACGAGACATCAAGAGTCGGCGCTGGCGATACGGCGGCAATTCAATCCAAAGCTGGATTCCCGCCTTCGCGGGAATGACGGAGCGTCACCGCATGCCCGGCAACATCCCTTTCATGCCGCGCATCATTTTCTGCATTCCCCCCTTGGAGAACTGCTTCATCATCTTCTGCGTCTGCTCGAACTGATTCAGCAGGCGATTGACTTCCTGCACCGACACGCCGGCACCGGTGGCGATGCGGCGCTTGCGATTGGCCTTGATGATTTCGGGCTTGCTGCGTTCGGTCGGCGTCATCGAATTGATGATGCCTTCGAGGCGCCGCACCGTCTTGTCTTCCATGCCGCCGCCGGCCTTTTGCGCCATGGCGCTGAACTGCGCCGGCAACTTGTCGAGCATGGCGGCCATGCCGCCCATTTTCTTCATCTGGCCGATCTGGTCCTTGAAATCGTTGAGGTCGAAGCCCTTGTCCGACTTCATCTTCTTGACGAATTCCTGCGCCTTGTCCTGATCGACGCCGCGCTGGGCCTCTTCGACCAAGCCGAGGATGTCGCCCATGCCGAGGATGCGCGAGGCCATGCGTTCGGGGTGGAATTCCTCGAGCCCGGTGAGTTTCTCGCCGACGCCGGCGAACTTGATCGGTTTGCCGGTAACGTGGCGCACCGACAGCGCGGCGCCGCCGCGCGAATCGCCGTCGAGCTTGGTCAGGATCACGCCGGTCAACGGCAGCGCTTCGTTGAAGGCCTTAGCGGTGTTCACCGCGTCCTGGCCAAGCATGGCATCGACCACGAACAGGGTTTCGATCGGATTCAGCAGCGCATGAAGGTCCTTGATCTCGGCCATCATGGCTTCATCGATGGCGAGACGTCCGGCGGTGTCGACGAAGATCACGTCGTAGTAATGACGCTTGGCGTAATCCAGCGCCGCCGCGGCGATGGCGGCGGGCTTTTGCTCGCCCGTGGACGGGAAGAAGTCGATCCCGGCCTGGGCCGAAACGGCTTTGAGCTGCTCGATGGCGGCGGGACGATAAACGTCGCAACTCACCGTCAGCACCTTCTTCTTCTGCCGCTCCTTGAGCCACTTGCCGAGCTTGGCCGTGGTGGTGGTCTTGCCGGCGCCCTGCAGACCGGACATCAGGATCACAGCCGGGGGCTGGGTGGCGAGATTGAGGCCGACGCTGGCGCCGCCCATCAGTTCAGTCAGCTCGCGGTGCACGACGCCGACCAGTGCCTGGCCGGGGGTCAGCGAACCGATGACCTCCTGTCCGAGCGCCTTTTCCTTGACGCCGGCGATGAAGTCCTTGACCACCGGCAGCGCGACGTCGGCTTCGAGCAGGGCCATGCGCACTTCGCGCAGCATGTCGGAAATATTGTCGTCGGTCAGGCGCGCCTGGCCACGCAAATTCTTGACGACACGACCAAGACGCTGGGTAAGGTTATCTAGCATGAATGGATGGGGTTAGATGTGTTAAGAGATGGAAGGCTTGGTGTAGACTTCGCCGATGCCCGCAATCTTAATGCATCCGCTGGCCGCAGCCCTTTATGCCGGCCTGGCGGTACATCTTTGGCGCACGCGCTGGCGCGGACCTTTGCTTGACCGTCCGTCGGGAGGCCTCGGCATTGGCGAGCGCAGCCTCCTGCTGGTGGCGTTGATCGCCCACGGCGTCAGTTTGCGCATGGCCATATTCGACGGCGAGAGCATGCGCTTCGGCTTCGCCATCGCGCTTTCCGTGATTTTGTGGCTGGCCATTGCGCTGTACTGGATCGAAAGTTTCTACGCTCGCATGGAAGGCTTGCAGGTTCTCGGACTGCCGGCCGCCGCGGTCGCGGCCATGCTGCCTGCCATCTTCGCCGAGGCCCATGTACTGACCAACGCCGGCTCGATGGCTTTCCGTATGCACTTCCTGATGGCAATGCTGGCCTATAGCCTGTTTACCCTGGCGGCACTGCATGCCCTGCTGATGGCGACCGCCGAAAGGGGACTGCACCGGGGCCGCATTTCGCCCTTGCTGGCAGGTCTGCCGCCCCTGCTGACCATGGAGGCGCTGCTGTTTCGCCTGATTCACGTCGCCTTCGTCCTGCTCACGCTCACCCTGATTTCCGGCGTGTTCTTCTCCGAAACCCTGTTCGGCAAGGCGCTGACGTTCAACCACAAGACGGTGTTCGCCATCCTCTCCTGGCTGATTTTCGCCGCACTGCTGACGGGCCGCCACTTGCGCGGCTGGCGTGGGCGGGTGGCCCTGCGCTGGACCCTCGCCGGTTTCGCCGCCCTGTTGCTGGCCTATGTCGGCAGCCGCTTCGTGCTTGAGGTAATCCTCGGCCGCTGATGGACGAAATCCCGCTTTCGGCGCAATTCTCAGCACTCGCCGTACTACTGGTATTTTCGGGCTTCTTCTCCATGGCGGAAACCGCCATGATGGCCTCGAACCGGATTCGGTTGCGGCACATGGCGCAGGAGGGCCATCGCGGCGCCCGGCTGGCGGTGGCGCTGCTGGGCAAGACCGACCAGTTGCTGGGCGTGATCCTGCTGGGAAATACCCTGGTCAATTCGGTCGCTGCCATGCTGACCGGCAACATTGCCCTGCGGATCTTCGGCCAGGAAAAATGGACGCTCGAAATCGGCGCCCTGTTCGTCACCTTCTGCCTGCTGGTGTTCTCCGAGATCACGCCCAAAGTGGCGGGGGCAACCTATCCGGACTGGCTGGCGCTGCGCTTAGGCTACGTATTGACCCCCCTGCTGCGCGTCGCCTATCCCGTCGTCTGGCTGGTCAATCTGATCGTCAAGCCGCTGCTGCGTCTGCTCCACCTGCAGCCCAAGCCGGGACACGAATCCTCCCGCCTCTCACCGGAGGAACTGCGTTCGGTCGTGCTGGAATCGGGCCGCTTCATCCCCCAGCAGCATCGCTCCATATTGCTCAACCTGTTCGAACTGGAGCAGTTGACGGTCGCCGACATCATGACGCCGCGCGGGGAAATCGAGGCGATCGACATTGCGGCGCCGATCGAGAGCATCAAGGCGCAACTGGCGACCAGTTTTCACACCCGGGTCGCCGTATTCGAAGACGATCCAGCCAACATTGTCGGCATCATGCATCAACGCCGACTGCTGGCCGAAGCCTTTGCCGGCGAGGTAGATCACTCGACGCTGCGCGAGCGCATGTCCGAACCCTACTTCATCCCGGCGGCGACGCCGATCTATACCCAGCTTCAGTTCTTTCGCGAAAACCGGCAGCGCATGGGACTGGTGGTGGACGAATATGGAGAAATCGAAGGATTGGTGACCCTGGAAGACATCATCGAAGAACTAGTCGGCAAGTTCACCACGCGGCAGTCGGATGTTGCCGGCTCGCTCTCATGGAACGACGATGGCGTGGTGCTGGTCGATGGTGCGGCCACCTTGCGCGAACTCAATCGCATGCTGGAGCTGGAGTTCCCCCTGAATGGGCCGCGTACGCTCAACGGTCTGGTCATCGAGCACTTGCAGGATATTCCGGAGGTCGGCGTCGGCTTACGGGTGGGAGGCGTGGCGATGGAGATCGTGCAAACACAGGATCGAAAGATCAAAATGGTGCGGCTTCACCGTCCCGCCGGAGAGTGATACTCTCGGCATAGTCAGGGCGTAGAATGCCTGGAACAAAGTTTCAGTGGAGGCTAAAGCCGGTTCTCGGCGTCTGGCGTAGCGGCCGAAACTAAAAATCAAGCGGGAGAAGCCGATGGCCACAGCAGGCAAGGCAGAGAAAAAGGTGGGCCCGAAGGAACTCAATTTTTCCTGGGAAGGCAAGAACAAGCAGGGCAAGGTCGTTCGTGGCGAAGTCAAGGCGGCCAGCGAAGCGGCAGCGAACGCGGCGCTGAGGCGGCAAGGCATCAACATCACCAAGCTCAAGAAGCAGAAGGTTGGTGGCGGCGGCAAGGTTTCGGACAAGGACATCACGTTGTTCTCCCGCCAGCTCGCGACCATGGTCAAATCCGGCGTACCGTTGCTGCAGTCCTTCGACATCGTCGGCAAGGGCACCAACAACCCGAATCTGGCCAAGCTGCTGTTCGACATCAAGTCCGATGTCGAAACGGGATCCAATCTTGCGTCGGCATTCCGCAAGTACCCGCAATATTTCGATGCCCTGTTCTGCAACCTGGTCGAAGCCGGTGAGCAGGCGGGTATTCTCGACACGCTGCTGGATCGCCTGGCCACTTATAAAGAAAAAATCCAGGCGATCAAGTCCAAGATCAAGGGTGCCCTGTTCTATCCGATCTCGATCCTCATCGTCGCCTTTGTCATCACCGCGGTGATCATGATTTTCGTGGTGCCGGCCTTCAAGGGCGTGTTTGCCAGTTTCGGCGGCGAACTGCCCGCACCCACTCTGATCGTGATCGCGATTTCCGACTATTTCGTGGCCAATTGGTACCTGATTTTCGGCGGAATTTACGCAGTCATCTACGGCATCATTCAAGCATTCAAGCGTTCCCGTGCGGTACAAATTGCTGCCGACAGATACTTCCTGAAGGTCCCGGTGTTCGGTGATCTGATCAAGAAATCCTCCATCGCGCGCTGGACGCGAACCCTGTCCACGATGTTTGCCGCAGGCGTACCGCTGGTCGATGCCCTCGATTCGGTCGGCGGCGCTGCGGGAAATTATGTCTACACCCTCGCAACCAGCAAGATTCAGGCTGAGGTTTCTACCGGTTCCAGCCTGACCGTCGCCATGGAGAATTCCGGCGTCTTTCCGCCCATGGTGACGCAGATGGTTGCCATCGGCGAAGAGTCCGGCCAGCTCGATTCGATGCTGGGCAAGACCGCCGACTTTTTCGAGGCCGAAGTCGATGAGGCGGTGGAAACGCTCTCCAGCCTGATGGAACCGATCATCATGGTCTTTCTCGGCGGTCTGATCGGCGGCCTGGTGGTGGCCATGTACCTGCCGATCTTCAAACTCGGCTCGGTTGTCGGCTAACCCGGCTGTCAGCCACTGCCGATGATTGCACTGCTCGCCGATCCGGCGGTGTTTGCCCTTGCCGCCGGATTGCTCGGCCTGATGGTCGGGAGCTTTCTGAACGTCGTCATCCATCGCCTGCCGATAATGATGGAACGCGACTGGGCGCTGCAATGTGCGGAACTAAGGGGCGAAACCCCACCCGCCTTCGAGCCGCTCACGCTTGCCAAACCCCGTTCGCGTTGCCCGCAGTGCGGCCATCCGATCACGGCTCTGGAGAATATCCCGCTAATCAGCTGGCTCCTCCTGCGCGGGCGATGCAAGGGCTGCACCGCCCCGATTTCGCTACGCTATCCGCTGATCGAAGCCCTGACCGGGCTGCTGTTCGGCTTGGCGGCCTGGCACTTTGGCTTCAGCGCCGCGGGCCTGGGCGCCCTGGTCCTGGTCGCCGCGCTGATTGCTCTGACCGGTATCGATTTCGACACCCAGCTATTGCCCGACGACATCACCCTGCCCCTGCTCTGGATCGGCCTGGCGCTCAATGCCTTCAATGTCTACACCGACTTGAAGAGCGCCGTGATCGGCGCCATGGCCGGGTATTTGGCCCTGTGGGCCGTATATTGGGGGTTCAAGCTCACCACCGGCAAGGAAGGCATGGGCTACGGCGATTTCAAACTGCTTGCCGCGCTCGGTGCCTGGCTTGGCTGGCAGATGCTGCCTTTGACCATCCTGCTGTCGTCCCTGGTCGGCGCAGCAGTCGGCATCGGTCTGATGGTGTTTGCCCGACACAACCGCAACATACCGATTCCTTTCGGGCCCTACCTGGCGGCAGCGGGCATTATTGCCCTGATCTGGGGCAAACCCTTGACCCGCGCCTATCTCGGCGCCAGCCTATAGGCCACTGCCAACATCCGGATATTGCTCTTCCCGCTTGAAACCCCGGACTTCACCCCGATTTCTCGAATTGGCATAGCAAGCCGGGGTGGGTGCGCCAAGGCCTTCAGCTATAATCGCTTTTTTGCCAGAATGCCGGAGAATTTCATGCCGATCTACGCTTATCGCTGCACCGAATGCGGCTTTGAGAAAGATGTCATGCGGAAGGTCAGCGACCCGCTGCTGACCACCTGCCCCGAATGCAAGACCGAAAACTTTGCCAAGCAGCTGACTGCCCCAGGCTTTCAGCTCAAGGGCAACGGTTGGTACGCCACCGACTTCAAGGGCGGCGGCGGCAAACCCGCGGCCGCCAAGAGCGAGAACCCGGCGCCGTGTCAGGGTGGAACAGGTAGCTGCGCCGCCAACAATTGACAGCGCTTGCCTTGAAAAAATATTTCATCACGGGACTTCTGATCTGGGTTCCGCTGGCCATCACGGCCTGGGTGTTGTCGCTGATCGTCCGCTCCATGGACCAGTCCCTGCTGCTGCTGCCGCAAGCCATACAACCCGAACAGCTGCTTGGCATGTACATCCCAGGCATCGGTGCGCTGATGACTTTATTGGTGGTCTTCCTCACCGGGCTGATCACGGCAAACATCGTCGGCCAGAAGCTGGTGCGCTTCTGGGAAGGCGTGCTGGCGCGCATACCGGTAGTCAAGTCGATCTACTACAGCGTCAAGCAGGTCAGCGATACGCTGTTCTCGGGCAGCGGCGTGGCCTTTCGCAAGGTTTTACTGGTCCGCTACCCGCATCCCGAAGCATGGTCGGTGGCGTTCCAGACCGGGCATCCGGCCCGCGATGTCGCCGACATGCTGCCGGAGGAGTATGTCGGAGTCTTCATCCCGACCACGCCCAGCCCGGTCAACGGCTTCTTCTTTTTTGTCAGGAAGAAAGACGTCATCGAACTCGACATGAACGTCGATGAGGCGCTCAAATACATCGTCTCCATGGGAGTCGTCGCCCCGCCCATGAGGAATCCCCGCGGGCGCGCCCAGAATCAGTAATTGCCCGCAAGGGCACCACAACCGTTCGGAAATCCTATGCGTACCCACTATTGCGGCGAGGTGAATGCCTCCCATGTCGACCAGATCGTCACGCTTTGCGGCTGGAACCACCGCCGCCGCGACCACGGCGGTGTCATATTCATCGACCTGCGCGATCGGGAAGGGCTGGCGCAAATCGTCTGCGACCCGGATCGCCCCGAGATGTTCAGGATCGCCGAGGACGTGCGCAACGAATTCGTGCTGAAGGTCACCGGCAAGGTGCGACGCCGCCCCGCCGGCACCGAGAACCCGAACCTCGCCTCGGGCGAAATCGAAATCCTCTGCCATGAACTGGAAGTACTCAACCCGGCGGTGACGCCGCCCTTCCAGCTCGACGAGGAAAACCTCTCGGAGAACGTGCGCCTGACCCATCGCGTGATCGACCTGCGCCGCCCGCAGATGCAGAAGAACTTGATGCTGCGTTATAAGGTAGCCATGGCTTTCCGCCGCTTCCTCGACGAGAAGGGTTTCATCGACATCGAAACACCGATGCTGACCAAATCGACACCCGAAGGCGCGCGCGACTATCTGGTGCCTTCGCGCGTGCATCCGGGCCAGTTCTTCGCCCTGCCGCAATCGCCGCAGCTGTTCAAGCAACTGCTGATGGTGGCGGGCTTCGACCGCTATTACCAGATCACCAAGTGTTTCCGCGACGAGGACCTGCGCGCCGACCGCCAGCCGGAATTCACCCAAGTCGATATCGAGACCTCCTTCCTGACCGAAGAGCAGATCACCGCGCTGATGGAAGAAATGATTCGCAGCGTGTTCAAGACAGCGATTGCCGTCGATTTGCCCAATCCCTTCCCGCGCATCAGTTACGCAGAAGCCATGAACCGTTACGGCTCCGACAAGCCCGATCTGCGCGTAACCCTGGAACTCACCGAAGTCACCGATGCCGTGGCCGACGTCGCCTTCAAGGTGTTCAGCGGTCCGGCCAGCTCCGGCGGCCGCGTCGCGGCGCTGCGCGTGCCCGGCGGTGCCAGCCTTACCCGCGGCGAAATCGATGGCTATACGGAGTTCGTCAAGATCTACGGCGCCCGCGGCCTGGCCTACATCAAGGTCAACGACGCCAGCAAGCTCAACGAGGAAGGCCTGCAGTCGCCGATCGTCAAGAACCTTCACGCGGCAGCCCTGAAGGTCATCGTCGAACGCACCGGGGCGCAATCCGGCGACCTGATTTTCTTCGGCGCCGACAAAACCAAGATCGTCAATGACGCGCTCGGCGCGCTGCGCACCAAGCTCGGTCACGAGAAGGGCTACGTCGACGGCTCGGCCTGGCGTCCATTGTGGGTCGTCGATTTTCCGATGTTCGAATACGATGAGGAAAACCAGCGCTGGTCGGCCTGCCATCATCCCTTCACCAGTCCCAAGGACGGCCACGAAGCCCTAATGGCGACCGATCCCGGCAAGTGTCTGGCCAAGGCCTACGACCTGGCGCTGAACGGCTGGGAAATGGGCGGCGGCTCGGTGCGGATCCATCGCGCCGAGGTGCAGGAAAGAGTATTTCAGGCACTGGGCATCGGCCCCGAGGAACAGCAGACCAAATTCGGCTTCCTGCTCGATGCCCTCAAGTACGGCGCACCGCCGCACGGCGGGCTGGCCTTCGGTCTCGACCGCATCGTCACCATGATGGCCGGTGCCGAGTCGATCCGCGACGTGATCGCCTTCCCCAAGACGCAGCGCGCGCAGTGCCTGCTGACCGATGCGCCGTCCGATGTGGATGAAAAGCAGTTGCGCGAATTGCACATCCGTCTGCGGCAGAAGGTCGAGACCCAGGTCGAGGTCGGCAAGTCCTGAACATGCGACGCCTGCTCTGCGCCCTGATCGGTGCCACATTGTTCGGCACCGCGCTGGCGCGGGACAACTCGATCGGTGCCGTGCCGGCGGCGGCTTTGCCGGAGCAGGCGCGCACCACACTGAAGCTGATCGACTCCGGCGGGCCCTTCCCCTACCGCCGCGACGGCATCGTTTTCCAGAATCGCGAACGCCGGCTTCCCAAACAGGCGAAAGGCTACTACCGCGAGTACACCGTGCAGACGCCAGGCAGCGCCGATCGCGGCGCGCGGCGTATCGTTACCGGTGACAGACCGCCGGCAGTGTTCTACTACACTGCCGATCATTACCAGAGCTTCCGCAGGATCCAGCGATGAGTGCCGCGCATTACGAAAATCTGTTTGGCAGCGCCGCCCAGGCCGGGGTTCATCATTTGCCGCATGGACCCATCGACCAGTTGCTGGCCGGTGCGCAGGCCGCCGGTTGCGTGGTCTTGCACGTCGATCTGGCGGCAGCGCGCAACAAGGATGAAATGCTGGCGGCCATCGCCCGCTCCCTGCGCTTTCCCGAGTGGTTCGGACACAACTGGGACGCCTTGACCGACAGCCTGCTCGATATGGGCTGGCTGCCCGCCACCGGCTATGTGATCATCCTCGAACATTGCGATGGCATTCATGGCCGGGCGGAGGCCGACTTCGTCACCTTGATGCAGATTTTCCAGGAAGCCGCGGCGACCTGGCGCGAAGACGGTGTGCCCTTCTGGTGCCTGGTGGACATGCAGGCCGACGGCATCGCCTGGTTGCCGACGGTGGCGCAACCTGGCTGACACGCGGGTGAAGTACAAGAAGCCGGTCTCCGTGCTGGTGGTGATCCACACCCCGGCGTTGGACGTGCTGCTGCTGGAGCGCGCCCGTCACCCCGGCTTCTGGCAGTCGGTCACCGGCAGCCAGGAAGACGACGAGCCGCTGCTTGAAACGGCACGCCGCGAAGTGCGCGAGGAAACCGGCATCGCTGCCGCCGTGGCGGATTTCACCGACTGGCAACTGACCAACCGCTACGAGATTTTTGCCGAGTGGCGATATCGCTACGCCCCCGGCGTGACGCAGAACACCGAGCATGTCTTCAGCCTGTGCCTGCCCGAACGCATGGACGTCGCCATCGCTCCCGACGAACACCTGGCCTATCGCTGGCTGCCCTGGCGCGAGGCGGCCGCCGCCTGTTTTTCGTGGACCAATCGCGACGCCATCCTTGAATTGCCGCAACGATTTGCCCAGCGCGCCGGACCCGGGGCAGGCAGCCAGTGAAACTCTTGAAATTTCTTTCCGGGTGCTTATGTAGTGCGCAAGGCCTGTAACGTGAGCGAGGCCACAAACCCGAAACGTGCCCGAACTGGTACTGCCGAAGACGGCCGCGACCCATGCACGCAGAATCACCATCCAGTAAGCGCAAGCGCCGGCGCCGGTCGGCGTTGGCATAGTCAGAGCAAGTCACGGATGCAGTGGCTTGCCCTGTTTGCTTGCGAGCCCGCTAGAATGGGCGAAGTTATCACTTGCACTCGCCCACACCCATGACTGAAAAGCTCGCTCCCCTCGTTAAGGCCGGCGTTCTGGCCGAGGCCCTGCCGTATATCAAGCGCTTCCAGGACAAAACCATTGTCGTCAAGTACGGCGGCAACGCCATGACCGACGAACACCTCAAACAGTGTTTTGCCCGCGACGTGGTGCTGCTCAAGCTGGTCGGCATGAACCCGGTGGTGGTGCACGGCGGCGGCCCGCAGATCGAGAACCTGCTGGCCCGCGTCGGCAAGAAAGGCGAGTTCGTCCAGGGCATGCGCGTGACCGATGCCGAAACCATGGAACTGGTCGAGATGGTACTCGGCGGCCAAGTCAACAAGGAAATCGTCAATCTCATCAACCAGCACGGTGGCAAGGCCGTGGGCCTCACCGGCAAGGACGGCAACTTCATCCGCGCCAAGAAGCTGATGATGGAAAACAAGGATGCCCCGGGCGACCTGATCGATATCGGCCAGGTCGGCGACATCGTCTCCATCGACCCGAGCCTGATCGCCCTGCTCGACAGCGGCGACTTCATCCCGGTGATCGCCCCGATCGGCGTCGGCAGCGAGGGCGAAACCTACAACATCAACGCCGACGTGGTGGCCGGCAAGATCGCCGAAGTGCTCAGGGCGGAAAAACTCGTGCTGCTGACCAACACGCCCGGCGTGCTGGACCAGTCCGGCAAGCTGATCACCGGCATCACGCCCAAGCAGATCGACGACATGGTGGCGGACGGCACGATCGAAGGCGGCATGCTGCCCAAAATAAGTTCGGCGCTGGATGCGGCGCGCAGCGGCGTGAGGGGCGTGCACATCATCGACGGCCGCGTCGAGCATGCGCTGTTGCTGGAAATCCTGACCGACGAAGGCGTCGGGACCCTGATCAAGTCGAAGTAATCCATCTGGACACGCCATGAACGAAGCCCGCGCCGCCAAAGTCGGCGAAAAGAAACTGCTGATCCTGCAAACCATCGCCGAAATGCTGGAACGGCCGGCCGTGGAGAAGGTCACCACGGCGCTGCTGGCCAAGCAGCTGCAGGTGTCGGAGGCGGCGCTTTACCGCCACTTCGCGAGCAAGGCACAGATGTACGAAGGGCTGATCGAATTCATCGAAAGCGGGGTATTTTCGGTCATCACCCAGATCGAAGCCGCCGAGGAGTCCGGCCTCAAGCAGGCCGAAGCCATCGTCGCCTCGCTACTGCGCTTCGCGCAGAAGAATCGCGGCCTGACGCGGGTGCTGGTAGGCGACGCGCTGGTGCATGAGAACCCGCGCCTGCAGGCCCGCATCAACCAGTTGCTGGACCGCATCGAAGCCACCCTCAAGCAATGCCTGAAAGTTGCCTCGGCGCAGGGGGCTCTGGCGGCCAACCATGACTTCGGCGCTCACGCCGATCTGCTGGTTTGCTACGCCGTGGGCCGCTGGCAGCGCTTCGTCAAGAGCGGATTCAAGGCCGATCCGCTGGCAAGCTGGCCGTCGCAGTGGCCCATCCTGCGCGCCTAGAATCTGATGGCGTTTTCGCTCTGGGCGCTGGCGATCAGGTCATCCAGCGCGCCGTTCTGATACAGGCGCAGGAACGCATCCACCACGCGCGGTTCGAAGTGGATTCCGGCGTCCTTGCGCAGTTGCTCGACAGCCCGCTCCGGTTCCCAGGCTTCCTTGTAGGGACGGACGCTGGTAAGTGCGTCGAAGACATCCACCACGGCCACGATGCGCGATTCGAGCGGGATGTCCTCACCCTTGAGTCCTTCGGGATAGCCGCCGCCGGACCAGCGCTCATGATGCGTGAGCGCAACCGAACGCGCGAGCGCCAGCAATGAGCTATGGATCAGGATCGCTTCGCCGATTCGCGGGTGCGTCTGCATCACCGCAAGTTCATGGCTGGTCAGTGCCCCCGGCTTCATCAGGATATCGTCCGGAATACCGACCTTGCCGACATCGTGAAGGCGGCTGGCCTGAGCGCAGGCCGCAGCAGTCTCTTTATCCAGACCCAGTTCCAGCGCCAGCCTCCGGGTGTACTCCTGGATGCGGTGAATATGATGTCCCGTGGTGTTGTCCTTGAACTCGGCCACTTCGCCAAGCATGTCGATGGCCTCGTCGTAGGACTTCTCCAGGCTGCAATGCAGGTGGAAATTATGTATCGCGGCAGCGCACTGATTGGCCATGATCTGGATCAGCTCACCGTCAACCGCGCTGAGGGACTCGCCCGCCTCGAGGTAGATAAAGCCGAAGGTCTTGTCGTTGGTCCGCAACGGCACGGCCATCGAGCCGCTGCGCAGCTTGCCCGGCGCTTTCCGGGTCAGCATGGCTTGCGAGCACAGCTCGACGATCTCGCGCCGGCGCGCTTCATTGCCCGGCACATCGTCGAGATCGCCGGTTCCGGCGCGGATGCAGATGCGCTCGCCTTCAAGCGTCGCCACCAAACCGTCCATGGTCGAAATCATCGCCGAATGGCCCAGTTTGCAAAAACCGATGATCTGCAGCAGCAAGCCGCGGAAATAATCCTCCAGCTGGTGGCGTTCCAGATTGTAGAGTTCGGGGGTGACGTCGAGTATGTGGCGCAGACCGTTGCGATTGATCGCGATGGTTTCCAGATCACGATAGCTCTTGAGAGCCGAGCGCACGGTGGTATAGAGCTTCTGTGCGGTGAGTTCGGTCTTGTCCTTGTAGTCGTCGATATCGAAATTGTCGATGACATAACGCTCGGGAGCCATCCCGGGTTGGCCGGTACGGATCACCAGCCGCATCATCGCGTTGCCCAGCTCGTTGCGGATGAAGGCCACCAGATTCAGCCCGGCGTCGTCGGTTTCCATGACCACGTCGATCAATGCCAGCGCAATATCGGGCTGTTCGCGCAGCAGCGTTTGCGCATCGGCCGCCGACCCCGCGTCGATCAGCGTCAGTGGCCGCCCGGCAAATTCGAAGCCGCGCAGATTGAGCGCTGTGAGCTGGCGCACATCCGGCTCGTCGTCCACCACCAGCAGCTTCCACGGCGTGACGCGCGGTTTGGCGACGTCAGGGCGATTGGCGTCCGGCAGCTTGCGTACGATCTTCATGGTCGGCCGCCTCCCGTGCGGTACTGTGTTGCGGGAACACGACGACAAACCGAGTTCCCTGTCCCGGCTGGCTGCTGCAGCCGATGCTGCCGCCGAGTCCTTGCGTCGCCATATTGTAGGCGATGTAAAGTCCAAGTCCGCTGCCACCGGAGCCGCGGCGGGTGGTAAAAAACGGTTCGAAGGCGTGCTCCAGCGTCGCTGCCGCCATGCCTGCGCCGTCGTCGCTGAATTCGATGCGGACAGCGCCGGCCGCGGTGCGGGCACGGATATGGATTTCACCCGCGCCGCTGCCATTCGCGTAAGCATGGAGGTGGCTGTTTTGCAGCAGATTGGTCAGCAACTGCTGGAGCGCGCCGGCCGAACCGAACACGCGGATATCGTGCGGACAATCGACCGTGATGCCGATCCGCGTCTTCCTGAACATACTTCGCAGGGTCTTCAGCACGTCGTCGATGACTTCGGCGAGGTCGAACTCGCGATCCGCTTCCGAGGTCTGATCGACCGCGGTGCGTTTGAAGCTTTGCACCATGCTCGCGGCGCGGCGCAGGTTGCCCAAGGTCAGTGTGGCGGCTTCGTCGAGCAGGGTCAGGCGCTGGCGCAGATCGTCCTCGCCGACTTCCGGCTGCTCGATCAGGCGGCCGATCTCGGCGACCAGGTCCTGCGACTGCGAGGCGGCGCCGACCGCGACCCCGACCGGCGTGTTCACCTCATGGGCAAAGCCGGCCACCATGCGTCCGAGCGAAGCCATTTTCTCGCTCTCCACAAGATCGCCGCGCACCGCCTCCAGCGCCAGCACATTGCGCCGCGTCACCAGCAAGCTGGCCCACGCCAGCAAGGCGAACATGGCGAACACCGCAACGTGAATGATCATGAAACCGCGCCTCTGCGCATCGATGATGGCGTAGATGTAACTGGCCGGAAAGCTGACGCTGATGCCGCCGCTCACGGTCCCCAGCCTATAGTTCTGCTTCATGTGGCAGGCGATGCAGGGCTCCCTGACTTCGAGCGGCGCCATGTACCTGAAACTTGCCGTGGCGCCGGCGCCAACTATTGAAATCCGTTCGGCGCGACTCGCCGCGAAACCTTCGAGAGTCTCTCGCTCCCACGAGTCGGGCCGATTGCCCGGATTGATCGGATCGAGGCTGGTCTGGCGCACGCGCATATCGCTCTCGATGCCGATCAACTCGTTGAGCTGACGCGTCATGTAGGCCGGATTGATCAAGGTCAGTAGCGCGCCGGACGGTGTGGCGATGGTTTTTTCCGGCACCTCGAGCCAGGGATTGGGCGGGTTCGCCGCGGTGACTGGGGCATACACGCCACCGTGGTTTGCCGCCCAGAGACGGGTGGTCTCAATCATCTCGAAAACCAGGCGGCCGCGCATCGCCGCCATGGTATGGGCATGGCGCTCCAGTTCGTGGATGTGCCAGGAATAGGAAGCCGCGGTGACCAGCGCCCAGAACAGGATCAGCAGCGGCCACCACGCCGGCCGGCGGATGAAGGCATCGAAACCGCGCTGCAGAAGCTGCCCCGGACGCTGCACGGCATCAAGCCTTGAGCAAGCCCGCCGCCTCCAATGCGAAATAGGTCAGGATGCCGTCGCAGCCAGCGCGCTTGAAGGACAGCAGCGCCTCCATCATCACCGCATCGTGGGCCAGCCAGCCGTTCTGCGCGGCGGCCTTGAGCATCGCGTATTCGCCGCTGACCTGGTAAGCATAGGTCGGCACGCCGAACTCTTCCTTGACCCGGCGCACGATGTCGAGATAGGGCATGCCGGGCTTGACCATCACCATGTCGGCGCCTTCGGCGATATCCAGCGCCACTTCGCGCAAGGCCTCGTCGCTGTTGCCCGGATCCATCTGGTAGGTGGATTTGTTGCCCTTGCCGAGGTTGCCGGCCGAACCGACCGCGTCGCGAAAGGGTCCGTAGAACGCCGAGGCATATTTCGCCGAATAGGCCAGGATGCGCGTGTGGATCAGCTTCTCGGCATCCAGCGTGGCGCGAATGCGTCCGATGCGGCCGTCCATCATGTCCGAGGGCGCCACCACGTCGGCCCCGGCGCGGGCGTGGCACAGCGCCTGTTTGGCCAAGGCTTCCAGCGTCTCGTCGTTCATCACGTAGCCGCGCGGGTCGGCCGGGTCGATCAGCCCGTCCTGGCCGTGACTGGTATAGGGGTCGAGTGCGACATCGGTGATCACGCCAAGTTCGGGAAATTCCTGCTTGAGCCGCGCGACCACGGTCGGCACCAGACCCGCCGGGTTCCAGGCTTCTTCCGCACCGGGAGTTTTCCGGCTGCCGTCCACCACGGGGAAAAGCGCCAGTGCCGGCACGCCGAGCTTCAGGGCCTTTTCCGCGACCGGCAGCAGGCGGTCGAGCGACATGCGCTCGACACCGGGCATCGACGCGACGGCCTCGGTGCGACCCGAGCCCTCAAGAACGAAGACCGGATAAATCAGGTCGTCAGCCGTAAGCGTGTGCTCACGCATCAGGCGCCGCGAGAAGTCGTCGCGGCGCATCCGGCGCATCCGCGATCCAGGGAATACCCCTTTTATAATCATTGGCTTAGTCTCGTAAATATTTTGAACACTACTTGAACTTTAACGCATGCGCCTTATCATAGTAAGCAGACAGCGGCGGACGCCCGTTCGCACTGTCTCCCGCTTCACCTCCCTGAGCGGGTGCCTTGAACATTTCAAGGTGTTTCGCCCTCGGCCTTCTCCCCTTTGGTCGAGGGCTTTTGTTTTTTGGCGCAGCCAAAAAACAAAAGCCCTGTGGGCGAATTGTGACTGCTATCCCCCCGGCCCCCTTTCCTAGAAAGGGGGTGACAGTATTTGCTGACTTCGTCAGCCGGTTGGCAAAGCCGAACTTTCACTTTCCAACCAGCTTCCGATCACCTTCTCTGCCTCGTCCATGCCGGTCTTCTTCAGGCTGGAAAACATCTGCACAGTCACTTGCTCGCCGAATTTCGCCAGCTCCGCACGGGTTTCTCGCAAGGTCTTGGTCTGCTCCTGCTTTGTCAGCTTGTCCGACTTGGTCAGCAGGCAGTGGATCGGTCGTCCCGTGGAGCCGAACCAGCCGATCATTTTCCAGTCGAGTTCGGTCAGCGGACGGCGCGAATCCATGATCAGCACCAGGCCGACAAGGTTGGAACGGCAGGTCAGGTAATGCTCCAGCAGGCCCTGCCATTGCAGACGCACGGCCAAAGGCACCTGGGCATAGCCGTAGCCGGGCAGGTCGACCAGGGCCGCGCCGTTCTTCATGCGGAACAGGTTGATCAACTGGGTACGGCCCGGTGTCTTGGAGACGAAGGCAAGCCGGGTGTGCCCCACCAGGGTATTGATGGCACTGGATTTTCCGGAATTCGAACGGCCGGCGAAGGCAATCTCGGGGCCGACCGGGGGCGGCAGGCCGCTGGGCTGGGCTACGGAAATTTCAAAAGTGGCGTGGCGGAATAGGGGCATGGGGAACACATCGGAGACAGGCCGCCAGACAGTCTGACGTGGAGAAATCGGGCGAGCTGGGATAGAATATCAGGTTTACAATTTCCGAATCCTGCAGTTTTCGAGGAGTTTTGCCCATGAAGTTCTCCCTGCTTACACTGTTGTGCGCGATGACTGCATTCGGCGCGCAAGCCGCCGATACCGCCAAGGCCGCGCCGAAAGGCGACGCCACCCGCGGCCAGGCCATCGTCTCCACCGTCTGCGTGGCCTGTCACGGCCCGGACGGCAACAGTCCGCTGGCTGCCAACCCTAAACTGGCAGGGCAGCACGCCGACTACCTGCTCAAGCAGATGAAGAATTTCAAGGCTGCCGAGGGCAAGCAGCCCGAGCGCGTCAGCGCGATCATGAACGGCATGATCGCCGCCTTCGACGAAGGCCAGATGCGCGATCTCTCCGCTTACTTTGCGGCGCAGACGCAGAAGGGCGAAGCGGCAAAAAGCCGCGAAACCGTCGAACTCGGCCAGAAACTGTATCGCGGCGGCGACCAGGCCAAGGGCTTGCCGGCCTGCGCAGCGTGTCACGGCCCGGCCGGCGCCGGCATTCCGGCCCAGTACCCGCGCATCGGCGGTCAGTTTGCCGAATACACCGAAGTACAGCTGAAGAGCTTCCGCGACGGCGTCCGCGCCAACGACCCGAACAAGATGATGCGCATGGTTGCGCTGAAAATGACCGACGTCGAAATCAAGGCGGTGTCGGACTACATCGCCGGACTGCGCTAGAAAACGAAGTTTCAGTGGCGGCTAACGTCGGCACTATCGACGTTAAGCGCAGCGGCCGAAACCAAATAGTCGCGTCAAAAAGTGCGGCCCGGGAATTCCCGGGCCGCACTTTTTCTTGGTCCGCGCCTAGACCGGCTGCCTGCCGTAGAGCACCGGGAATTCCCCCTTGATATAGGCCGCGAATTCCCGGTCGTCGCTCAGGACGTGACGGACAAACCAGGCTTCGAAGAAACCGACCAGGTTTTCGCCCGACGGGTTCCGCTGCAGTTTGTCCTCCAGTTCGTTCATCAGCTCGACGATTCTTGCGTGCCCATAGCGATGATCCTCCAGACCGGGATAACGGGTGATTTCATGCAGCGACTCCTCGACGGCGAGGTGAAACTTCATGTAGGCGGCAAGCTGCGACAGCAGGAAGTGCAGAATATGCCAGGGGTCCCGCTTCGCAATCGAGTTTTCGATGGCCAACAGGTGCTCGAAGATTTGCTTGTGTTGATTGTCGATTGCCTCGATGCCGATCGCCAGATCGCTGTCCCACTTCATGATGCCGTCCTTCTCGCTGACCGTAAAAACCGCGGCGCCTGCCGGTTGATCCTTACTTCAGCCGTCCGCCGCTTGCACGCATGATACCCGCCAGATCGCGGCGCTGTTCGATATCGGCGAAACCCGCCGCTGCCAGCAACTCATTCACCATATCGCCCTGATCGTAGCCATGTTCCAGCCAGAGCCAGCCACCGGCCGCCAGATGTGCGGGTGCGGCGGAAATGATGCAGCGAATCGCGTCCAGCCCATCCGCGCCGCTGGCCAGCGCCGCGGCCGGTTCGCGGCGCAGGTCGCCCGCCGCAAGGTGCGGATCGGCCGCCGCAATGTAGGGCGGATTGGCGACGATCAGATTGAAACGTTCGCCGACCAGGGCTGAAAACCAGTCGCTTGGCAGGAAGCGCACTTGCGCACCGAGCCGCTCTGCATTCTTGCGCGCGACCTGCAGGGCCGCCGCGCAAGCATCCACCGCAGTGACGTGCGCATTCGGGATTTCCAGCGCCAGCGTGATCGCAATACAAGCGCTGCCGGTGCCGAGATCGAGAATCTTCGCCGTAGCGCCAGCGCCAACTTTCGCCACGGCGATTTCGATCAGCAGTTCGGTTTCGGGACGCGGGATCAGCACCGACGATGAGACCTCGAACTCTCGCCCGAAAAACTCGCGAAATCCGACCAGGTAGGCGACCGGCTCGCCACCCGCGCGCCGCGCCACCAGCGAGGCGAAAGCCAGCAATTCGTCTTCAGCCAGCACCTGATCGTCATGCGCCAGCAACCAGGCCGCCGATTGTTGCAGGACGTGGCCCAGCAGCAAACGTGCCTCGTTCGCCGGCAGCCTGGCCCGCGCTGCCGCAAGCGCTGCAGCCAAGGTGGTCATTCGGCCAGCGCCGCCAGCAGTTCGGCCTGATGCTCGGCGGTCAGGGCGCCGATCAGTTCATCGAGATCGCCGTCCATGATGGCGTCGATCTTGTACAGTGTCAGGTTGATGCGGTGGTCGGTAATCCGCCCCTGCGGGAAGTTGTAGGTGCGGATGCGCTCGGAGCGGTCGCCCGAGCCGATCAGGCTCTTGCGCTGCGAGGCTATTTTCTGCTGCTGCTCGCGCTGTTTGGCGTCGTTGATGCGCGCCGCCAATACCGACAGCGCCTGCGCCTTGTTGCGATGCTGCGAGCGGTCGTCCTGGCATTCGACGACGATGCCGGTCGGAAGGTGGGTGATGCGCACCGCGGAGTCGGTCTTGTTGATGTGCTGGCCGCCGGCGCCCGAGGCACGGAAGGTATCGATGCGCAAGTCGGCCGGATTGATGTCGATGTCCACCAGTTCGTCGGCCTCGGGCATCACCGCGACGGTGCAGGCCGAGGTGTGGATGCGGCCCTGGGTCTCGGTCACCGGCACACGCTGGACGCGGTGTCCGCCCGACTCGAACTTGAGCTTGGAGTAGGCGCCCTGGCCCTCGATGCGGGCGATGATTTCGCGAAAGCCGCCGAGGTCGGATTCGCTGCGCGAGACGATCTCGACTTTCCAGCGCTGGCGTTCGGCATAGCGGCTGTACATGCGGAAGAGATCTGCGGCGAACAGCGCCGACTCGTCGCCGCCGGTGCCGGCGCGGATTTCGAGGAAAAGGTTGCGGTCGTCGTTGGGATCCTTGGGCAGCAGCGCGGTCTGCAACGCGATTTCGAGCCGGGCCATCTCGGCGCTGGCCGACTCCTGTTCGGCCTGGGCCAGTTCCTTCATCTCCGGGTCGCCGAGCATCTCCCCGGCACTTGAATAGTTGGCGCTGGCGCTACGGTAAAGATGGAACAGGTCCACCACCGGCGTAATGTCGGCGCGTTCGCGGGTCAGCTTGCGGTAGCTGTCCATGTCGCGCGCGGCGTGTTCGCCGCCGAGCAGGCCGTCGATTTCGGCCAGGCGTTCGCTCAGGCGTTCAAGTTTGTCGAGAATGCTTTTTTTCATGGGATGGGATCAGTTTGCCGGCGCAGGGGCCGCGCGGGCGATGAGTTGAATGCTTTGGCGCACATCGGCGGCGAGCAGCAGTTCGGTCTGCGCCGCGGCGAGCGTAATCCGCTCGTCGAACTGCAACAGGCCGGCCTCGTCCAGATGCAGGATTTCGGCATCGATCAGATTGCGGATCACGTTGGCGAACAGCAGTTTTTCCGAAAACTCGGCCGAATTGAACTGGTAGAGCATGGTCAGCCGCTGCGCCAGCAGATGGGCGGCTTCCTCCAGCGCGTTGCGGGTCAAACGGCCGCTGCCGTGATGCTGCAGCAGGGCCAGGGTGAGGAACTGGCGTTCCAGCGTGGGCCGGATGATTTCGCCGAGTTGCCGCAATTCGGGACCGGCCTCGCTGTTCGGCGGCGGCGCGCGCAGAATCTCGCTCTGGCTGTCGCCGAGAATCAGGCCGCGCCGGGACAATGCCTCTTCCGTGCGATCGATCACCGCATCGAGTTCGGCGGTCTCCCAGGGCAAAAACAGTTCGGCGCGCAGCAGGCCGTAGGTGCCTTTGATCGCCTCCCGCGCGCGCTGCCGCGGCAGCCGCTGATTATGGCTGAGCAGGCAGGCCAGCAGCGCCGGCAGGGCAAACAGGTGCAGCACGTTGTTGCGGAAGTAGGCCAGCAGCGCCGCTTGCTGCTCGTCGGCGCGGATCATGTCGCCCAGTGGATGCGGATGGCATTGCACCAGGTCGAGCCGGCGTGCGTAGGCTATCACCTCGGCCGGCGGCAGCCGGCAAGCCACGATGGATTCGGCCCAGCCAGTCTCGGCCAGCAGGTATTGGGCATGCTCGATCTGCTTTTCCAGCAGCTTCAAATCGGCGGCATGCTTGGGTGTGGACAGCAGCGTCACGGCCAGCAGATTCACCGGATTGACCACGGCCTGGGCATTGATGCGGCGCGCCAGCGCGGTGGCCGTGGCCTCCACCGCATTGCGCAGCCAGGGCGCCTTGGCATCGACACTCTCCTCCCGCCAGGCCGGGTGCTGCGCGTCGAGGAATTCGGCCAGCGCCAGCGGCGGGCCGAAATTCACATGAACCTTGCCGAAATTGCGTTTCAGCAGCCGCGCCGCGGCGAGCAGGTCGCCCAGCGATTCGGACTGCTTGGGCCGGCCGTGGAGCTCCGCCAGATAGCTGCTGCCTTCCATCAGCTTCTCGTAGCCGATATACACCGGCACGAAGACCAGCGGCCGCGCGCGGCTGCGCACGAAGCTCTGTATGGTCATCGCCAGTATGCCGGCCTTGGGCGCCAGCATGCGCCCGCTGCGGCTGCGCCCGCCCTCGATGAAGTATTCGATCGGGAAACCGCGGTCGATCATCAGGTGCAGGTATTCGAGAAACACCGTCGCATAGAGCTGCTCGCCCTTGAATTTGCGGCGCAGGAAAAAGGCGCCGGAACGCCGCAGCACGGAGCCGAGCAGCGGCAGGTTCAGGTTGGCCCCGGCCGCGATGTGCGGCACCATCAGGCCGCGGTTAAAAATGATGTAGGACAGCAGCAGGTAATCGACATGGCTGCGGTGACAGGGTACATAGACGATGCCGTGCCCCGGCGCCACCGCGGTGACGCGCTCGAAGTTGTGCACCTCGACGCCGTTGTAAACCTTGTTCCAGACCCAGGTCAGGAACAGCGAAAACGCCCGCACCACCGAATAGCTGTAGTCGGAAGCGATTTCCAGCGCGAACTCCCGCGCCGCGCGCTGTGCGGCGACCTGCGAAATCGACTTGGCCTGCGCTTCGGCAACGATGGCCTCGCGCACGGCAGGCGTGTTGAGCAACGCGCGCAACTGGGTGCGGCGATGCGACAGGTCGGGCCCGATCGCCATCTCGCGCTGGCGCCGGAAGTGCACGCGCAGGATGCGTCCCAGCTTGCGCAGCGCGCGAGGCTCGTCGATGCCTTCGCTGAGCAGTTCGCGCAGCGAGATCGGCGCATTGAAACGCACCATGGTGTGACGGCCATGGATCAGGATGGCGAACAACTGCCGCAGCGTGCTGACCGACTGCCACGTCTCGGCGAACAAGGCCTCGAGTATCGAGTCCTGCTTGCCCGGTTCGCGTCCCCAGAGGATGGTCACCGGGACCAGTTGCACGTCGAAGCGGGGATCGGCGACCGCGGTCCTGACCAGCGACTTGAGCAGCGCCGAATGCTCGCTGCGCGGATTCGGCGCGAATTGCCCGCGCGTGTTGCGCGAGAGGAAAAAGAAGGATCGCCGCGCGGAAAACGCCGCATCGCGCAAAGGCCGCAAGGCCGGCGGCAGGCCCAATTCACGGCATTCGCGGTCGAGCACCAGCAGATTCGAAAGGCGACGCTCGTCGAGCACGTAGCAGACCGCGAGGTCGGGCCGCAGCTTGAGCATTTCCGGTGTTTCGGGGAACACCCGGGTACGCGTCGCCAGGTAAAGAATTCGACGCAGAAGATCCAGCGTCCAGCCGGTGAAATCGAAGAAGGGCCGGCGGCTCACGGGCGGACAGGCTTGCGCGCCGTGCAGGCGCCGGACGGTCGATGCGGGACCACGCACCTACTCCCCGGAATTCAGGCGATAAATGCGGGAGATTAAGGCGGAAACCTCAGTGCGCTCGGCGCCTTCGGCCTGATTCAGGGCGTGGGTCGGGGCATGCAGCAGCTTGTTGGTGAGGCCGTGCGACAGCGCGTCGAGCACCTTGGCCGGATCGTCGCCGCGTGCCAGCAGCTTGAGCGCGTGTTCCACCTCATGGCGGCGCGCGCGTTCGGCGGCATCGCGCAGGGCGCGGATGGTCGGCACCGTTTCACGCGATTCCAGCCAGTGCAGGAAACCCGAGACGCGGTCGGTGATGATGGCCTCGGCCTCGACCACGGCAGCCTGGCGCGACTCGAGACCGGATTCGACGATCTGGCCGAGGTCGTCGAGCGTGTAGAGAAACACGTCGTCCTGGCGGCCCACTTCTTCCTCGATGTCGCGCGGCACGGCCAGATCGACCATGACCATCGGCCGGTGGCGGCGCGCCTTCAAGGCACGCTCGACCATGCCGAGGCCGATGATGGGCAGCGAACTGGCGGTGCAGGAAACCACGATGTCGTAGTCCGCCAGACGCTCGCCGAGCTGGTCCAGTTTCATCGCATCGCCGCCAAAGCGCGCGGCCAGGTCAGCGCCGCGCTCCAGGGTGCGGTTGGCGATGGTCAGCCGTTTCGGCTTCTGCGCAGCGAAATGCGCGGCGCACAGCTCCACCATCTCGCCGGCGCCGATGAACAGCACCTTCTGCTCCGCCAGACTATCGAAAATCCGGGCCGACAAATGCACGGCCGCCGCGGCCATGGAAACCGTATTGGCGCCGATCGCGGTAGTCGAACGGACTTCCTTGGCGACGGCGAAAGTGCGCTGGAACAGCTTGCCCAGCAATGTGCCGAGGGTTCCGGCTTCTTCCGCGGCACGCGCCGCCTGCTTCATCTGGCCGAGAATCTGCGGCTCGCCGAGCACCATCGAATCGAGCCCGGCGGCGACGCGGAACATGTGGCGCACCGCATCCTGCTGCGGATGCTGGTAGAGGTAGGGATGGATTTTCTGCGGCGACAGCGAGTGATACTCGGCCAGCCAGTCCGCGGCGACCTGCGGATTTTCGGCGGCGCAATACAGTTCGGTGCGGTTGCAGGTCGACAGGATCGCGGCTTCGCGCACCGATTTCGCCCGCAGCAGGTCGTGCAGGGCCTGCCCCATGTGCAAGGGGTCGAACGCCACCTGCTCGCGTACTGCCAGCGGGGCCGTATGGTGGTTGATACCCAGAGCGAACAGCTGCACGGAGATATGACCTTGAAGCGACTGGAAAATGGCCGAAAGTGGGTATTAGAAACCGATCGGCGCCAAACAACAAGACCAGCCGCTGCTCCCGCAGTCGACCGGGCAGGGCTAGACTGCGCATTATATTGGGGCCGCGCGGCGTTCGGGAGATGCCGCGCCGGCGCATTTTCCAGGTGGAGCGGTCCGCCAACCGACTCGTGACGGAACCATGAACAACGACATCCTGCTCTAAGTTCAAACAGGTAAAATCGCGGCCTTTCGCGGCGTTCGTCGGCGGCAAACGGCGTGTCACCAGCGCCAACTCTTGGAGAATTTCAGTGCAACTCGTCTGTCTCGACCTCGAAGGCGTACTCGTTCCCGAAATCTGGATCGAGTTTTCCAAACGCACCGGCATCCCGGAACTTGCCCGCACCACGCGCGACGAGCCGAACTACGACAAGTTGATGAAATACCGGCTGGACTTGCTGAAAACGCACAAGCTCGGCCTGCCCGACATCCAGAAAGTGATTGCCGACATGGGGCCGATGGCCGGCGCCTGCGACTTCCTCGACGCGCTGCGCCGCGACTACCAGGTCATCATCCTCTCCGACACCTTCTACGAATTCGCCATGCCGCTGATGGCCCAGCTCAACATGCCGGTGCTGTTCTGCCACAAGCTGGAGGCGGACGCCGCCGGCTTCGTGGTGAACTACCACCTGCGCATGCCGAACCAGAAAATGGAATCGGTGAAGCGCTTCAAGGAGCTCAACTTCAAGGTGATCGCCGGGGGCGACTCCTACAACGACACGGCGATGCTGGCCGAAGCCCACGCCGGCATCCTGTTCCATCCGCCGCAAAACGTGATCGACGAATTCCCGCAGTTCCCGGTGACCATGAACTACGCCGAACTGCGTACCGAGATCGACAAGGCATCGGCAAGAATCTGATGCACCGCGAACGCTTCTATACCATTTCCGCCTCCTGCCCGGACCAGGTCGGCATCATCGCGCGCGTCACCGGCTTCATCGCCGAACACAAGGGCTGGATTCTCGAATCCAGCTTCCACGCAGATGGTCTGGACGGGCGCTACTTCATGCGCATCGAGGTCAGGGCCGATTCGCTGCCCTTCGAGCTCGCTGAATTCCGCAGCCGTTTCCAGCCCCTGGCCACGGAACTGCAGCTGGACTGGCGCATCAACGATTCGGCGCTGAAAAAGCGCGTCGTGGTGCTGGTCTCGAAGCAGGAGCACTGCCTTTACGACCTGCTGGCGCGCTGGCAGTCGAAGGAACTCGACATCGAGATCGCCTGCGTGATCTCGAATCACGATACCTTCAGGGGCTTCGTCGAGTGGCACGGCATTCCCTTCCACCACGTGCCGGTGCCGGCCGAGGACAAGGCCGCGGCCTATGCCGAGGTGCAACGCCTGTTCGAGCAGGCACGCGGCGAGACCATGGTGCTTGCGCGCTACATGCAAATCCTCGCGCCGGAGCTGTGCGCCGCCTATCCGGGGCAGATTCTCAACATCCACCACAGTTTCCTGCCCTCCTTCGTCGGCGCCAAGCCCTACCACCAGGCCTACACGCGCGGCGTCAAGCTGATCGGCGCCACCTGCCACTACGTCACCGCGGACCTCGACCAGGGCCCGATCATCGAGCAGGACGTGATCCGCATCGACCACTCGGATTCGGTCGAGGACATGGTGCGCTACGGCAAGGACATCGAGAAAACAGTGCTGGCGCGCGGCCTGCGCTACCACCTCGAAGACCGCGTGCTGGTCCACGGCAACAAGACCGTGGTATTTCGCTAAGCGGTCTTGCGCAGAATTAGCCAGATGCCGATCAGCACCATCGGCAGGCTCAGCCACTGCCCCATGCTGACCACGTAGGACACGCCGAAGATGCCGTGATCCGGTTCGCGGAAATACTCGGCGGCAAAACGCAGCGTGCCGTAGCCGATCAGGAACATGCCGGATACCGCACCCACCGCACGTTGCCGCGCGGAAAACAGCCAGAGGGTCACGAACAGCAGCAGGCCTTCGCCGGCCGCCTGGTACAGCGGCGAAGGATGGCGCGGCAGGCTATCGACATGGGGAAAAATCATGGCCCAGGGCAGGCTCGGGTCGGCCACCCGGCCCCACAATTCGCCGTTGATGAAGTTGCCGATGCGCCCGGCCATCAGGCCCAGCGGCACCAGCGGGGCGATGAAATCGGTGACCTGGAAAAAACTTCGGCCGGCCTTGCGACCCCACAGCGCCATGGCCACGAAGACGCCGAGCATGCCGCCATGAAAGGCCATGCCGCCCTTCCATACCGCGAGGATTTCCAGCGGATGCGCCAGGTAATAGCCCGGCTCGTAGAACAGCACCTGGCCCAGGCGCCCGCCGAGGATCACGCCGAGCACGCCATAGAACAGCAGGTCGTCGACATCCTGCGCGCTCATGTCGTGCCAGGGCTGCGCCGCGGCGCGCCGCTTGCCGAGCCAGATGAAGGCGACAAAGCCGGCCAGGTACATGAGGCCATACCAGCGCACGGCCAAGGGGCCGATGGAAACGGCGATGGGGTCGAACTGGGGATGGATCAGCATGGCGCATCAGGCTCCGTGGCACTTCTTGTATTTCTTGCCGCTGCCGCAGGGGCAGGGATCGTTGCGGCCAATCTTGACGCCCTGCCGCACCGGAACGACCACGGGAGCAGGCTTGGCCTTGGCCGGCTTGTCTTCGGCAAGCCCGGCCCACCAGCCGATTTCCTTCTTCACGCTCGTCACATAACCATTGCCGCGACCGAGTGCCTCATCGCGGCAATCTTCCCAGGAACGCTTGATTTTCCGCTCGACATTCGCCAGGCCGATGATGGAAGGATCGGCCAGATCATCAGCGAACCAGCCGCGGATACTCTCCAGCATCTCCTGCGCGCCAATGTCGGTGGCTACTGAAATCACCGAATCGAGCAACTCGAAGGACTCCAATTGGATTCCAGACGCCCGCAAGCGCGCCGCTTCAGCCTCGCCCAGGCGCATCAAATAGGCGATCAACTCATCGCGCGACGCGTCGCCCTCGAATACCCTCGTCATGATGGCGTCGAGCGCGGCGTTGCGCGCCCAGTAGGAAGCGGCCTCGTCCTCCACCAGTCTTTGCAGCGGGCTCAAATCGCCATCGCAGACCGAGGCCAGGCAGCGCCCATAGCTTTCGGTGACCGTGCCGCCCAGCAGCCGGTCGACCACCTCCTCCGAGTGATGACCCATCCGCACCAGCGGCGCATACGCCGCCGTCTCGCGCCAGGTGGCCAGGATATGCATGGCGTAGAGATGCAGCAGGTAATCGGGATTGCCGCCTTCTTCGGGATGATCCGCCAGCCGTGCGATGGCCTCCACCAGATGCGGCGTCACCTCCTCGCGATGGGCGTCGGCGAATGCGATCGCCGCCTCGGGGAAGGGTTGCGAGAAGTACTCGATCTGCTCGCGCAGTGCGTTCCAGGCGTCGGACATGGTGATGGCGTGGCCGTTTGAAGGCCGGCAGGATAGAGGGTAACAGTCGGCGCTGGCGAGACGGCGCCGACGGTATTTTATGGCATCAAGATGCGCTGAAATGCCGGCCGAGCTTGTCCAGCAGCGCCAAGCCACGCTGCGGGTCGCCGGAATCGGTGGCGGCGCGAAATTGCAAAGTCAGATCGTGCTGAACCAGCGCGATAGTCGCCAACTCGTCGAGTAGGCGATTGACACTGGCGTGGCGACTGGCCGCCAGTTGCTTGAGACGCGCATGCATGGCGTCGGCAAGGCGCAGGGTAACGACGGACATGTTCAGGTCTCCTTCAACAATTCGGCCGGCGCGAGAATCCGAAGTTCCGGAAAACGCAGTTCCGAGCGCACAAAATCGGCGCGGTTGTGCGTCACGATCGCCGCCGCGCGCGCCGTCACGGCCAGCTCCAGTACATGATTGTTGGCCTCATCGGACAGATTCGGGCGCCACAGATGCCGGCATCAGGCCGGATTCTCCCACAGCGCTCGCCATGAAAACGCGCGACCGCCGTCGCACTCGAAGTTTCGATCACCGCCGTGGATGATCCAGGGATCGAGCGCGGCGTCACCGGCAAATGCCTTCCAGCGCTTCGCCGCATCCAGCCAGTCGTAGGAAAAAGTCATCCCGGATTTTATTTCGACGGGCTGCAAGCGGCCCTCCGTCTCGAACAACAGATCGATCTCGTGGCCGATGTTGTCGCGCCAGAAATACAGATCGGCGGCTTGGCCGGCGTTATGGCGCTGCTTGATGAATTCGCCGATCACGAAAGTCTCGAACAGCGCGCCGCGCATGGCGTGCGTGGCTATCGCGCGGGCATCGCGAATCCCCAGCAACCAGGCGGCCAGACCGACATCGAGGAAATACAGCTTGGGCGTCTTGACCAGGCGCTTGCCGAAGTTGCGGTGATACGGCGCCAGCAGGCGCACGATGTAGCTCGCTTCCAGCACCGTGAGCCACTGCCGCGCCGTGACATGGCTGATGCCGCAGTCCGCCGCGAGCGACGACAGGTTGAGCAAAGCCCCGCTGCGCGCGGCGCACATCTTCAGGAAGCGCTGGAACAGTCCAAGCTCGCGCACGGCCAGCAGTTGGCGCACATCGCGCTCGACGTAGGTGGCGACATAGTTGGGAAACCAGTCCTCGGGCGAAAGACCGCGGTCGTAGAGCGCGGGGTAAGCGCCCTGCCACAGTGCGACATCGACGCCGGCGGCCGCCATGCCGGCGGCCGCCAGTTCCGATTGGGACAAGGGCAGCAGATGTACCAGACCGACGCGACCGGCGAGCGACTGCGTTATCTTCGACAACAGCCCGAACTGCTGCGAGCCCGTCAGCACGAAGTCGCCCATGCGGCGGCGCTCATCGACCCAGCCCTGTAGATATGAAAACAACTCGGGGCAGCGCTGAACCTCGTCGATGATGGCGCCGTCGGGATAGCCGGCAAGAAAACGGCGAGCATCCGCCGTCGCGTAGGCAAGCTGGTCCGGATTCTCCAGGCTGACATAGGGCTTGCCCGGAAAGGCGGCGCGCGCCAGCGTCGTCTTCCCCGACTGACGCGGCCCGGTCAGCGCGACGATGGGGAAGCCTCGCGCCAGGCGCAGCACAGTGTTCAAAGCGGTGCGGGGAATCATGGCCGCATCTTACAGATTTAAGTTCTACACTTCAATCTGTAAGATGCACACAAAAGGCGGTCTCGGCTCATAGGCTTCCTTCCGCTGCCGCACGAGCGCATTACGCTGGCCCGCTGGATCTGCCTCGAAGATTCAAACCGCTCGCTCATCGACGGCCACGTAGCGACATTTTCGGTCCGCTGAAATTAACAAACGGCAGCAGCGCCCTGGACTGCCGACGCTCAGAATATTGTCATCAATGAGTGCTCACTGAAACGTGGGTCATAGCCCGCCTTCTTGCCACACTTGCACACGATGCGCGGCTGACATTTCCAGTATCGGTAACTCATCGCGACCGGCCTGATAGCTTTGTTCAGTTGGAAAACAAGACAATTGGCCTTGAAATCACCGAGGCAATTTCACAGCAATACGCGTCGTACTGCGCGCTGGCGGATCGCGAATTCCCAGATGTCTTAATTGAACCAGCTCACTTCCGCTGGGATGCATCAAGCATGAGCGTCAATCAAATGGGTGTAACTCTCACGCTGACGCTACCCGAAATGCATTGATTGGGACGACATTTTCTGGGAAACGGACGACGCGCCGATATTCCGCGGAAACTTTCTGCCAAGCGGCCTCAAAGCGGTCGCTCTGAGCGAGGGCACGGAAGGTGAGGATGGCTTGGC
>JAXMJU010000081.1:0-31052 GCA_034376265.1 Sulfuritalea sp. | reverse complement strand
CACGTCGCGCCAGCGCGTCTCGGTCCGGAGCTGGGTCAGCGCCTGGGTCACCATCGGGCCGCGCCAGACCATGGGCTGCTCGGGATCGATGAGGAAGCCGATCGACATCGCCTGGATGCCATGCGCATCCATCGGTTCGAGGCCCTTGCCGTCGGCCGACTCGGGCCGGCCGCTGGCGATGCCCAGCATCTGCGGCAGCGAGGGACCGTAGATGTCGGCATCGAGCAGGCCCACCGTGGCGCCTTCGGCGGACAGCGCCAGCGCCAGATTGACCGCGGTGGTCGACTTGCCGACGCCGCCCTTGCCGCTGGCCACGGCGATGATGTTCTTGACCCCCGGAATCAGTTTGACGCCCTTCTGCACCGCGTGGGTGACGACCTTGGAGAAGACGTTGGCGCTGATGTTGCCGATGCCGGGCAGCGTCTTGAGTTGCGCGATCACCGCTGTGCGCAGGCCCTCGATCTGGCTCTTCGCCGGGTAGCCGAGCTCGACGTCGAGCGCGACGTCATTGCCGGTGATCTTGATGTTCCTGGCGCTGCGCGTGCTGACCAGATCCTTGCCGGTATTGGGATCGACGACCGTCTTGAGCGCCGTCTGGATGACTTCTTCGTTGATGGACATGAAAGGCCTTTGCTGGTGACGAATTGTTGGAAACGAAATCTTTGGTCGCGGATTATGACCGGGAACCGCTAAATCATACTTGAGTGAATTAGTCGGGATTTTATATCAGGATTGGCTGATGTGCCAAACCGAGGCAAAGAGAAACGCGGTCGCTGGGCGGGTCGTGACGAAAATCGATTCGAGGCTGGTTCATTCGGCAAAGATAAAGAAATCGCCGTGTCGCCATCCGCTACGGCGAGGATTCGCAGCGGCGAGGAGAGCGTAGTGTGCTCGACCGCCTTGCTGCGCAGGAGCTTGTTCAGAGCGTTTCTTGCTCGACCGCCTTGTAGCGCAGTTGCTTCATCAGCGCCAACTCAGCCGGGCGGTCGCGCGGGAAGCGCATTCCCCTCGCGCAGGTGCCGATACACGGTGGTGCGCGACACACCGAGGTTGCGCGAGGTGCGGCTGACGCTGCGTCCGCTGCGCTCGAACTCGCGCAGTACGGCCTCGGTCGCGCCCTGGCGCAGGACCGATGGATCGGGGCCGCCGCCGCGCGGCACGGCCAGCAGCGACGGGAGTTGCTGAAGATCGATGCGCCGCGTCGGCTGGGAAAGCAGCGCACGGGTAAGCACCGAGCGCAGCTCGCGGAAATTACCCGGCCAGCCGTAGCCCTTGAGCCAGGTCACGGCGGCATCGCTGATGCTCGCCTGGGCATCGATCGCGGCCAGCGCGAAGCGCACGCAGGCGGCGAAATCCCGGCGCCGGCGCAGGGGCGGCAGGTCGACCCGGATGGTGTTCAGGCGGTACAGCAGGTCGGCGCGAAAGCGCTGCCTGGCGACTTCGCCGTCGAGATCGGCGTTGCTCGCCGCCACCAACTGCACATCGACCCGGCGCGCCTTCTGGCCGCCCACCGGGCGCACCGTCTGGTCGTCGAGGAAGCGCAGCAGCGCGGCCTGCAGCGGCAGCGGCAGTTCGCGCACCTCGTCGAGCAGCAGGGTGCCGCCGTCGGCGCTGGCGATCAGGCCCTGATAGCCCTCGCGGCGCGCGCCGGTAAAAGCGCCGCCGACGTAACCGAACAACTCCGCCTCGAACAATTCGCGCGGCAGGGCGCCGCAGTTGATGGCGACGAAAGGCCCTTTGCGGCCGCTCAGTTCATGCGCGTGGCGCGCCAGCAGTTCCTTGCCGCTGCCGGTCTCGCCCTGGATCAACAGCGGCGAACCGAGCTTGACGGCGGCGCCAACGAGGTCGAGTACGCTGCGCAGGGCCGGGTCGTCGGCGACGAAGTTCGGCGCGACGCCAGCCGCCGCAGCGGGCACGGCGGCGGCCGGGCGGGCGCCCGAGACCGCCGGCCCGCGGTTGACCCAACTGGTGACTAGGGAACTGCCCAGCACATCGCGCAGGCTAAGGTCCGCGCCCCCCTCCAGGCGCGCCAGGAAACGCCCAAACGGCTCGGCGAAGACCTGCTCGAAGGCCGCTCCGCGCCGCACCGGAAGGCCGGTCAGCAGGGTCCGCGCCCGCTCGTTGCAGGCGCAGAGCCGGCCGCCCGCGTCGAAAGCCAGCAGGCCGGCGCTGATGGTGCCGAGGAATTCGGGCCGCGGGTGAATCGCGAGGACGATGGCGGCCTCCATCTGGTGCACCAGCAGCAGGTTTTCGATATGCGCCGAGGCCATCTGCACCAGCGCCTGGGTGTGGCGCTGGCGCGACTCGAAATACGAGGACGCATCGAGCACACCCACGATCGCACCGCCGGCGTCGCGAATCGGCGCGGCGGTGCAGGAGATCGCGTCATAGCGGGCGAAGAAATGTTCCGGTCCATTCACCGCCACCGATTTCCCGGCCGCCAGCGCAGTCCCCAGGCCGTTGGTGCCCGCCATCTGTTCGCTCCATTGGCTGCCGGCGCGGATCGCCTCGCCCGACGAACTCATGGCGAAGCGGTTGTCGGCGTAGAGATCGAGGATCACGCCGTCGCTGTCGGCAAAAGCCAGCAGGAAGTTGGAACCGGCGATCTGGTGGAACAGCGTCTCCAGTTCCGCCAGCGCCAGGCGCCGCACGTAGTCGGCCTGTTCGCGGCGGCGCCTGAGCTCGCCGTCGGCGACCACCGGCAGACGCGGCGCCGCATGCGCGTCGAGGCCCGCGTCGACGCAGCGCGCCCAACTGTCGAGAATGTCCGTCGAGGGAATTTCGTCGGCCGGCAGCGCCGACCCCGCCATGCGACTGGTCTGCGCACGGGCCACTGGCCGCGCTTGGTGCTGGAACATCCTCGTCTCCTGGGTCGAGTGGCGCGCGCAGCCCTGACCGGCGCGCCGGCGGCGTTATGTTCGCCGCTTTTTGTGGCGTCGAGAATAGCAGGGTGGCAGCGGCGCTTCAACTGACCAGTTTCTGTACAGTTGCCACGCGGCGCGGCACATTTCTGCACAGCGCCGCAACACCACCACCGCAGTCAGCTGCTGTCCGGAGCAACGCGCAACACTCGGCATGCATATTGCAGAGCAGGGCGGACCATCGCCCGATGGACTCGTTCCCCAAAAAAACAGACGGAGACAACCCATGCCATACCAATTGACGCGGCCGCTGACGGCCGCACTCGCTGCATTTGCCGCACTGCTGACGCTGGGCGCCGCATTGCCGGCCCATGCCCAAAGCATCGAAAAGCTGAAACAGATGAAGGTTTCCGGTGCCGACGTCAACATGCCGCCGGTGGCTCAAAGCGGCAAGAACGCCGACGCCATCCGCGAGAACCTGAAACGGGTCAAGCTGCCGCCGGGCTTCAGGATCGACCTCTACGCCGTGGTGCCGGATGCGCGCCACATGGCCGTGGCGCCGTCGACCAACATGCTGTTCGTCGGCACCCGCAAGAACACCGTGTGGGCGGTGACCAACCGCAACAGCGGCGAGATGGCCACCGAAGTCAAACCCTTCGCGCCCTCGCTCAAGTTCCAGACGCCCAACGGCGTGTGCTGGACCAAGGACGGCTTCCTGATCGTGGTCGAGCACAACCGCATCCTCAACTTCCCGGCGGCCGAGTTCTTCTATGAAGGCGGCGACGTCGCGGTGATCGAGGTGGTGCCGCAAGGCGGCCTGATCCCGGTCGAGGAAGAGTCCTACAACCATCACGCCCGCGCCTGCCGCGTCGGCCCCGACGGCATGCTCTACGTCACCCTCGGCCAGCCCTTCAACGTGCCGCCGCGCGAAAAGCTGGCGCTGTTCGACAAGTGGGGCATCGGCGGCATCGTGCGCATGAATCCCTTCGACGGCTCCAAGCGCGAAGTCTATGCGCGCGGCCTGCGCAACTCGGTCGGCATCGAAATCAATCCCAAGGACGGCGCGGTGTGGTTCACCGACAACCAGACCGACGGCATGGGCGACGAGATTCCGCTGGGCGAGATCAACCGCGCCACCAAGCCCGGCATGTTCTTCGGCTACCCGTGGAAACAGGGCAAGACGCGCATCACCGAGTTCGGCTACGACAAGGATCCGCTGCCGGCCAACATCACCGACCCGCAGGTGTACATGGTCGCCCACGCCGCCGACCTGGGCCTCGCCTTCTACACCGGCAAGGCCTTCCCGGCGAAATACCGCGGCGGCCTGTTTTCGGCCCAGCACGGCTCATGGAACCGCACCACGCCGGTCGGCGCGCGGATCATGTTCACCAGCCTGAAGAGCGACGGCAGCGCCGGCAAGACCGAGGTCTTCGCCGAGGGCTGGCTCGACGGCGAGACCGGCCTCTTCCGCGGCCGGCCGGTCGATGTGGCGATGATGAAGGACGGCTCGATGCTGATCAGCGACGACTTCGCCGGGGCGATCTACCGGGTCAGCTACAACCCCTGAGCCCCAACCGAAACAGCTGAAAACCAAGCTCCCCACGGCGGACACGGTCTCGCGACCGTGTCCGCCGTGGCCGTCTGCATTCCTTTTCCGGTGATTCCGATGCCACACCGCACCCACAGCACCATCCGCAGCACCATCCACGGCACTACGCGCCACCTGCTTGTCATTATTGCCGCACTCGTGCTGCCGGCCGGCGCCGGCGCCGCGCCCGACGATCCCGGCCGCGTCAAGGCGCGCCAGGTCTGCTCGGTCTGCCACGGCCTGGTCGGCATCGCCGCCGCGCCGAACACCCCCAATCTCGCCGGCCAGCCGGAAACCTACCTGGCGGCCCAGTTGCGCGCCTTTCGCAGCGCCACCCGGCGCCACGAAGTCATGAACGTGATTGCCGCAGCCCTGAGCGACGAGGAGATAGCGGCCCTCGCCCGCTGGTTCGCCTCGATTCGCGTCGAAGCCCAGCCGCCGCAGTGATGCCGGCGCGAGAGTCGGCGCCGGCGGGACGGTGATTCGGTATCCGACTCGGCTTATTTGATGTGGCCGGTGGTCAGCGAATTCCTACCAGGAACGGCGCCGGCGGCATTATCGGGATACCGCGCCAGGGATGCATATCCGTCAGGTGCGGATCGCTGGCGACGATCAACTCGGCTTCTGCAGTTTCGGCCAGCGCCAAAAACTTGTTGTCCTTGGGATCGACGCAATCGACAACTTCCTTGGTCACCACGAACAACACTGCCCGCTCGCGAAAGCCGTCGATAAAAGCCTGACGCAGGGCCTTCGATGTATATCGATCGAACTTCCGGCGCAGCAGCACCGTTGCCAGTTCCATCAGCGTTTCCTCGCTGACGCAGACGTCGAAGTGCAACAGCGCTTTCTCCAGCGCCAGTGCCGGTATGGATTGCGGACGGATTGCGGCGCTGACCAAGACGCCTGTATCGATAACGATGCGCCTAGCGAAGCTCATGCACCAGCCGATTCACATCGGCATCGGTCAGCTCGGCAGCGCCCGGTTGCGGCATCACCTGTGCGCGATACTGCGAATACCACCTTGCCGCTTCCTCGCGGCGCTTCTTCACGTCCGCCAGCGCCTGCATGTCGTGTTCCGAAATCACATAGGCCACGGTCCGCCCGCGGCGCGTGACCTTGATCGGCTCGCGCTGCGAGCGGTCGATCAATTCGCCGAAACGGCTTTGCGCTTCGACCGATGTGACAGTAATCATTTGCTTCTCCTTGAACTGACCATTATGGCCATATTAGCCATTTCAACGGATTAGGCAAGGATCGCACGGATAACGACGCGCCGTTCAAATAGTTGCAGTATTGCTGCTTTTCTGAAAAACATGAAAACCACACTTACCGTCACTGGGCGTGGCGTCATCACGCTCCCGGCCAAACTTCGCCAGGCCATGGGTCTCGCCGCCAACGATCAATTGATTGCCGAGACCACGCCCGACGGCCTCTTGTTGAGGCCTGCCGTTACGCTGCCGATCGAGTTGTACAGCGACGAGCGCCTGCACGAATTCGAGGCGGCAGAGGCCGAATTGGCCGCCGCTCTGAAAAAGAAATCACGCTGACGCAGTGCGGATCTTCCTCGACGCCAACATCCTGTTCTCTGCCGCCCGCACCGATGGCGCGGTGCGGCAATTGCTGGCTCTGTGTGAAGCCGCCGGCCACGAATTGTGGGCCGACGCCTACGTCTTCGAGGAGGCACGGCGCAATCTGGCCGCGAAAAGCGCCGACGGCCTTCCCGCGCTGGAAGCCATGGCCGCGCGGATCAGGATCGGCGGTCTGATCGCCGGCAAGGCTTTGCTGCCGGACACGATGGTGCTGCCCGAAAAGGACCGACCGGTACTTGCCGCCGCCATCCACCATCGCTGCGACATCCTGGTCGCCGGCGACCGAACCCATTTTGGATCGCTCTATGGGAAGACGATTCGAGGTGTAAACGTCTTGTCGCCGGCGATGTTGGCGGAATCGGTATTGGACTGATACGCGGCGCCGTGGCGTCAGCGCCAACTCTTGATGTTCCGTCATTTCCGCGAAGGCGGGACTTGTTGTGACTTGCCGGGACTCGCCCCGGCGAACCTTCCTCGCTCGGCAAGTCAGAGGGGAAGGAAACGAAGTTTCAGTGAAGGCTAACGCCGGCTCTAGCGGCGTTAAGCGCAGCGGCCGTAACCAAAACCTTCGCGCGTGATAGGTCGTTACGACAAACAATTCGAAGCTACCCCGTTTAGCTCCTTAGATGCTAGGCGGCTGGATCGAAGGGCGCCCACGCTTCTGCTTCGTGATACAGCGTCGCCGCGGGCGGCAGTTCGGCCAGGAGCAGCGCGTCGGCCTGGTAGAGCCCGCTTCCCCAGTTGCCCGTGTCCCAGTTCGCGCCCGGAACGGCGGTGGCCTTGATCAGTTGCTTGAACGCCGCCGGCCAGCGCCAATCGGGCGCGCCGTAAGCGGTCTCAAGTTCGCTGCGCCGCTGCGCCAGCCACATCGCCGCGATGCCGGCGCAGAGGGCCGTGGCGTAGGAAGTACCACTGCCGTTGGCGGTGATGAAGGGCACCAGTTGGCCGCCGCGCCGTTCGATGCTGGCGCGGCGGATGCCGTCGGCGGAGCCGCAGACATCGACGAATTCGCCGCGCGAGGCGTTGTCCCAGAGCCTGAAATCTTTCGGCCCCGCCGGGCTGACGCCGCCCACGGTGATGACTCGGTTGTAGCGGCCGGGGTAGGTGACGTCGCGGATGACATTGCCGGCCGCGGCGCAGACGATCACGCCGGCCTCGTAGGCGCGGTCGATGGCGCGCGCGAGCGGCGACCAGGGAATGATGCCGCCCAGACTCATGCTGATGACGCGGCAGTGCTGGGCGATCGCGTCGTCGATGGCCTCGACCATCAGCCGCTGCACGGCATCGATCAGGATCGAGTCGGTGACGCGGTAGGGAATCACGCAGGCGCCGGGCGCGGCGCCGTAGAAGGGCGGGATGTCGTCGTCGGCCCGCTCGTAGAAGCCGGCCAGGGTCGACAGCGTGCGCGTGCCGTGGCCGCCGTTGCCGCCCGTCAGGTTGTCGAAGGGTCCGGCTTCTTCGGGCGGCCTGGGGTCGGGCTGGTCGGGGCTGGGCAACGGCAGGAAGTCGCTGAAGTAATTTTTTCCGAGATCGGGCCGCAGGTAATCGCTGACGCCGTCATGGAAGCCCAGCGCCGGATGACGGGTGCAGCCGGTGTCGATATGGCCGATGCGGATATCGGCCCAGGGGACGGCGCCGGCGCTCAGGTCGAACAGGGACCAGGCCTTGTCGATGCGGCTGATCGTGAGCTGCCAGTCGAGGTCGATGCTGCGGCCGTCGATCGTCGCGCTGTCGCCGATCACGCTCGGCATGGCCACACCGGTGGCGCCGGCATCGCGCAGGAAACCGGTCTTGTTTGCACGTCGACCAAGTCGCAGTTCGAACTCGGCCAGCGGGATGCCGATCACCCGCGCCGCGCCGGCCTCGATGCAAACTTGCGCGGCAGATTTTCCGGCCACGCGCCCGGCCAGCAGTTCTTCGCTGCCGCCGCTCAGGTAGCACCACTGGCCGTCGAGCCAAGACACCAGTTCGCCGCTGAGCGGGCCGGCGATCGCTGCAATGCGGGACTGGAACGCGGCCGGCGTATCGTTCTTGCGCAGGCGCAGGATGAGGACTTCGGCGGTGATGGCTTCGAGTGGCATGAGAGTCTCCTTGGTGGATGTGGGTTCAGTGCTGCGGTGCGGCGTCATGCAATGCGGGTGATTTCCACCCTGAGCGGTCCGTCGGGCGGCGGCAGCGCGCGATTGTTCCAGTACATGCCGCGCAAATCGTTGGCGAACAGATTTAGCCCATGGTCGGGCGAATCGGTGGCTGTTTCGGGCACCGGCCATTCGCGGCCCGTACCGATGACAAACGCATTCGTCTCGTCGGTGCCGATGCAGCCGCAAAGCATGGAAAATGGCTGGTTCGGCACCCGGTTCCAGCGCTGCAAAGGCGAGGACCAGCCGGTGGCGTCGCGGATGCGGAACCAGTCTTTCCATTTGCCGGTAGCGGTGAATCGATAGCGCTCGCCGGGGGCCACCTTCAGGCCGGTGGGGACGAACAGCGGGTGCGGGTCTACATCCAGGGAATGGGTTGCTCCGATGTCAAGCCGGGTCATGCTTGTTCTCCTTGGCGAGTATTGCGCGTGGCACCGGATCGGGCGGTGGGCTGGTGGAGATTCGGCGCCTGTCCAACTGCCGCGATTAGACCGGCGGAATATTGCGCCAACTTTGCGGGGTACGCAATATGGCAACGGCAAGTGCTGCGGAGTTCCACCGCGGCCTCTGCCGGGCTTCAAGAGTTGGCGCTGGCGCCACGGCGCGACGCATCGGAGCCGGCATACCCATCGGATGCGGCATGAATGCCCCTTGTCGTTATAGGGCAAAATGCCGTATCCGCTCACGGGATTTACCGGTCGGGGACTCATCGGCTGGAGCGGAATTCGGACAGGGGCCGCTTTCGGTCCATTCATTCGCCAAGCGCCGACACATGAACCCGCTGCATCGCCAACATAATCGCTTTCGGGCCCAGTGGCTGATCCTGGCCACGGCCCTGCTGCTGCTGGGACTCGCCATCGGCTACGATCTCTATCAGGAGCGCGGCCGCGTCGAAAGACGCGAGCAGGATCGGCTGCTGGCCACGTCCCGCGTCATCCAGGAGAACGTCGAGCAGAATCTGGCCTCGGTCAATCGGGTGCTGGTCGATCTGCGCAGGGAGGCGGCGACCGCGCCGGTGGGCGCGAAGTTCAATGAACGCCTGGTCACGCTGAGCGAAGCCATGCCCAGCGTGCGTACCCTGCTGCTGCTCGACCGGACCGGGGCAGTTCGCGCCGCCAGCCGGCCGGAACTGGTCGGCAGCACCGCCGATTTCCACCACCGCGACTATTTCAGGGCGCCGCAACAACATCCGAACCCTGAGGTGCTGTACATCTCGCCGCCGTTTCGCACCGTGCTCGGGGTGTTCGCCATCACCGTCACCCGGATGGTGCCCGGTCCGCGCGGCGAATTCGCCGGCGTGATCACGGCCACGCTGGATCCGCAATACTTCGATCCGCTGCTCCATTCGGTGCGCTATGCGCCGGACATGGCGGCCTCCCTGCACCACGGCGACGGCCTGGTGTTCGCGCATGCCCCGCGGCAGCAGGCTGCCGTCGTCGGCAAGGATCTGGACCAGCCCGGTTCCTTCTTCAGGCGCCACCGCGAGAGCGGGCAGGCGGCCAGCGTTTTCGCCGGCACCGTGCTCGCCACGGGCCAGCAGCGCATGATCGCGCAGCGCAACGTGCAGCCGGCCGCGCTGCAAATGGACAAGCCGCTGGGCGTGGCGGTGTCGCGCCTGCTCGACGATATCTACGCGCCCTGGCGCCATGACTTCCAGGTCAAGGCAGCCTGGTTTGTCCTCGGCGGTCTGGTCGTCGGCCTCGGACTTTATGCTTACCAGCGGCGGCTGCGGCAGTTTGTCCTGCAGGAGGCCGTCGCGGCCGATGCCCTGGCAACCAGCGAACGCTTCATGAAAATGGTGGCCGACAACATTCCGGGCATGGTCGGCTACTGGACCAGTGACTTGCGCTGCGCCTTCGCCAACAGCGCCTATCTGGAATGGTTCGGCAAGACGGCGGACCAGATGCGCGGCATCAGCGTCCAGGAGCTGATGGGCGAGGCGCTGTTTCGCCAGAACGAGCCCTATATCCGCGCTGCGCTGCGCGGCGAGCGGCAGGACTTCGAGCGCACGCTGATCAAGGCCGACGGCAGCACGGGCTACACCTGGGCGCAGTATGTTCCCGACATCGAGGGCGGCCGGGTCAAGGGATTTTTCGTCCTGGTCTCGGACATCAGCCGCCTCAAGCGCGTGGAAATGGATCTGGTCGCCAGCGAAGCGAATCTGAAGGCGATCATCGAAACCGAGCCCGAGTGCGTCAAGTTGCTGGCGCCCGACGGGCGGCTGCTGCGGATGAATCGAGCCGGTCTGGACATGATCGAGGCCGACGCGGAAGAGCAGGTGATCGGCGCGCATGTGGTCGACCTGGTGGTGCCCGAGCACAAGGACGCGTTCAATACCCTTAACGAAAGAGTTGCGCGGGGCGAGGCGGGGTCGCTGGAGTTCGAGATCGTCGGCCTCAAGGGCCGCCGCCGCTGGCTGGATACGCATGCGGTGCCGATGCGCGACGCCAATGGGCAGATCACCGGCCTGCTCGGCGTCACCCGCGACATCACTGAGCACAAGAAGGCACAGCAGGAACTGGAACGCCTGTCCCAGATCGATGCGCTGACCGGGTTGTCCAACCGGCGCTATTTCATGAGCCTGGCGGAGCAGGAACTGGCGCGCACGCAAAGGTATGGCGGCGCCTTGTCGGTGTTCATGATGGACCTCGATCATTTCAAGGTCGTCAATGACACCTATGGTCACCAGACCGGCGATCTGGTGCTGCAGAAGCTGGGCAGCCTGTGCCGCGAAGCCCTGCGGGAATTCGACAGCGTCGGCCGCATCGGCGGCGAGGAGTTTGCAGTGATCCTGCCGCAGACGGACGGCTCACGGGCGCTGGAAGTCGCCGAACGCCTGCGCCAGGCCGTCGCGCGTACCGAGATGGCGCTCGATCGGGGCCTGCCGCTGCACTTCACGCTGTCGATCGGCGTGACCACGCTGGTCGGCGGCAGCGCCAACATCGACACCCTGCTCGGCCAGGCCGACAGTGCCCTGTACGAGGCCAAGCGCAGCGGCCGCAACCGGGTTTGCGTTTATGGATCTGCGCTGGAAATTGCGGAAACTACGGTTTGAGTCTGGCTTTCCCGCTGCGATAATGCGCCGTTGCCATTGGGCGGACCGCGCGTCGGCCCGGCGGAACGAGTGGCGCGGGCTTCGCGCCCATTTCATGAATCGGAAGGAGAGGCAGGCATGAGCATCAAAACAGTGGGCATCATCGGCGCGGGCACCATGGGCAACGGCATCGCACAGGCGTGCGCCGTTTCGGGCATAGCCGCGGTGATGCTGGACATCAACGAGGCGGCGGTGCAAAAGGGCGTCGCCACGATTTCCGGCAGTCTCGACCGGCTGGTCAAGAAGGAAAAGATGAGCGCCGAGCAGAAGGCGGCGGCGATGGCGCGCATCAAGGCGACGACGCAGATGGACGACATGCGGGGCGTCGATATCGTGATCGAGGCGGCGACCGAGAGCGAGGGCCTGAAGCTCAGGATTCTCAAGGAAGCCGAAGCCGTGATCGGCGCCGACACCATCATCGCCAGCAACACCTCGTCGATTTCGATCACCCAGCTGGCCGCCGCGACGGGACGCGCCGACCGCTTCATCGGCATGCACTTCTTCAATCCGGTGCCGATGATGGCGCTGGTCGAACTGATCCGCGGCCTGCAGACCAGCGACACGACCCATGCCAGGGTCGAGGCCCTGGCCAAGGCATTGGGCAAGACGCCGATCACGGTGAAGAACAATCCCGGCTTTGTGGTGAACCGCATCCTCTGTCCGATGATCAACGAGGCCATCTTCGTCTATGCCGAGGGCCTGGCGTCGGCCGAGGAGATCGACGCCGGCATGAAGCTGGGCTGCAACCATCCGATCGGCCCGCTGGCCCTGGCCGACATGATTGGACTCGACACCATGCTGGCGGTGATGATGGTGTTCTACGAGGGCTTCAATGATTCCAAGTACCGCCCGGCGCCGCTGTTGAAGGAAATGGTCGCCGCCGGTTACCTCGGCCGCAAGACCGGCCGCGGCTTCTACACCTACGGCTGAAACAAGAGTTGGCGCTGGCGCTACGGCGCCGAGTCGCTTTTCAGCCGCCGAAGCGGCGTAAGCCTTCCAAATCGAGCACGGTGATCCCGCCGTACTGCGTGGTGAGAAATCCATCCTCCTCCAGCAGGTGCAAGGCCTAGTTAACGCGCTGGAGCGAGACGCACGCCAGGTAGCCGATTTCTTCCTGCGAGATGGCGATGCGGGAGTCGATGTCCGGTTGCAGCACGGGATGGAACAGGGCGGCCAGCGTGCGTGCGACGCGCGCATCGACGTCGAGCAGGCGTTCCGATTCGAGCAGGCCGATGAACAGGCCCAGGCGTTCGTTGATCTGGGTGACGATGAAACGGTTGAAGGGGATGCTGTTGTCCAGCAGCCAGTGGAAGGTTTCGCGCCGCATGCAGGCGACGCGGGTATCGCGCAGGGCGATGACGTCATAGCGCCGCGGCTCGTCCTTGAGCATCGAGCCTTCGCCGAACCAGCCGCCGGCGGCGATGCCGGTGAAACTCGCGGTCTTGCCCGTCGCCCAGTCGCTGCACATCTTGGCCAGACCGTCGATGACGCCGTGCCAGTGATCGGCGGGTTCGCCTTTATGACAGACATATCCGCCGGTCGGTACCTGGCGTTCGACGATGCCCTCGCGCGCCCGGCGATAGTCGTCATCCGATAAAGCCTGCGCCCAGCTTGTGCGGCGCAGCATGTCGTCGAGCGAGATCGCGGTTTTTGGGCAATTGTCAGGCACGCGACAATTATAGGCAGGAGAATCGCTTAGACTCAATTTCCGCAACGGATAAGTCGCGACACAAGCGAGTCCGCATTGCAGGTGCTGGAGGAGAGAAAACGCATGGCTGCATCCCAATCGGGGCGGGCTTCAGGGCCGCTCGATACGTTTCCCCGTCTATTGCTGAATCACGCGGCGACGCGCGGCGATCGTCCGGCGACGCGCGAGAAATATCTCGGCATCTGGCAAACCTGGACCTGGAGTCAGGTCGCCGCGGAAGTTCGCGCCATCGCCTGCGGCCTGGCGGAACTGGGCTTCAAGCGCGGCGACAACCTGGCCCTGATCGGCGACAACCGCCCGCGCCTGTACTGGGCGATGTGCGCCGCGCAGATGCTGGGCGGCGTCCCGGTGCCGCTGTACCAGGACGCGGTGGCGGCGGAAATGGTTTTCGTCCTGACCGACGGCGAGATCCGTTTTGCCATCGTCGAAGACCAGGAGCAGGTCGATAAGCTGCTGGAAATCAAGGGGCAATGCCCCAGCCTGCAGCACATCCTCTACGACGATGCGCGCGGCATGCGCCATTACACCCAGACCTGGCTGCAGGGCCTGGATGAGGCGATGGCCATGGGACGCATCCATGACAAGAACCAGCCCGACTTCATCCCGGCGGAAGTCGCCATGGGGCGTACCGAAGATGTCGCCGTGATGCTCTACACCTCGGGCACCACGGGCAAGCCCAAGGGCGTCTGCCAGACCCATGAAACCTTCATCGCCGCGGCGACCAGCGGCGTCGATTTCGATCATCTGACCGAGCAGGAAGACATCCTTTCCTACCTGCCGATGGCCTGGGTCGGCGACCACCTGTTCTCCTATGCCCAGGCGCTGGTAGCCGGCTTCACCATCAACTGCCCCGAATCGGGCGACACGGTGATGACCGACCTGCGCGAGATCGGGCCCACCTATTACTTCGCGCCGCCGCGCGTGTTCGAGAACCTGCTGACCACGGTGATGATCCGCATGGAGGATGCCGGCGCCACCAAGCGCGGCATGTTCCATTACTTCATGAGCGTGGCCAAGCGCTGCGGTTCCGATATCCTCGACGGCAAGCCCGGCGTCTCCGCCGTCGACCGCCTTCTCTACGCGCTGGGCAATGTGCTGGTCTACGGGCCGCTGCGCAATGTTCTTGGCATGAGCCGCATCCGCGTCGCCTACACGGCGGGCGCCGCGATCGGCCCCGACCTGTTCCGCTTCTACCGTTCCATTGGCGTCAATCTGAAACAGCTCTACGGGGCGACCGAGACCTGCGCCGCGGTCTGCCTGCAGCCGGATCGCGAGATCAAGTTCGACAGCGTCGGCAAGCCGGCGCCCGGCGTCGAGGTCAAGATCGCCGACAGCGGTGAAGTGCTGGTGCGCGGCAAGCTGCTGCTCAAGGAATACTACAAGCGTCCCGACGCGACAGCCGAGGCGATCGACGCCGAAGGCTGGTTCCACACCGGCGACGCCGGCTTCTTCGACGAGGACGGCCACCTCAAGATCATCGACCGCGCCAAGGACGTCGGCAAGCTGGCGCACGGCGCGATCTTCGCGCCGAACTACATCGAGAACAAGCTCAAGTTCTTCCAGTACATCAAGGAAGCGGTCTGCTTCGGCCACGACCGCGACATGGTCTGCGCCTTCGTCAATATCGACATGGGCGCCGTCGGCAACTGGGCCGAACGGCGCGGTCTGCCGTATTCGGGCTATACCGATCTGGCCGGCAAGCCGGAGGTTCTGGAGCTGATTCGCGAATGCGTCGAACAGGTCAATGCCGACCTGTCGCACGACGCGATGGTGGCCGAAACGCAGATCCACCGCTTCCTGGTGCTGCACAAGGAACTCGACCCGGACGACGACGAATTGACCCGCACGCGCAAGGTGCGGCGCGGCTTCGTTGCCGAGAAGTACGGCGTGCTGATCGACGCCCTGTATTCCGGCAAGGCCACGCAGTTTATCGAAACCCAGGTCAAGTTCGAAGACGGCCGCACCGGCAAGGTGGCGGCGGATCTGGTGATCTGCGACGTGAAGACTTTTCCCGCCAGCTTGAAGAAAGCGGCATAGACCCGCAACAGTGAATACGGCGAACGACCAATGAACGACAGGACCCATGCGGATCGCATCATTTTCCACGACGCCATTGCGACGATGGAGGTGGATTTCTCCGGCATGACCCTGGCCGATATGGCCACGGTCGATGCGTTCTACGACGAAGTGGAGAGGCGCCTGGCCGCCAGCGGGCGGCGCTGGTACTTCCTGGTGGTGTATACCGATTGCGTGATCGCGCCGGAGGCCTGGCCGCGCTTTGCCGAGCGCGGCAAGAGAGCCAATGTCGGCCACGGCATGGGTAGCGTGCGCGTCGGCGCGACGGCGCAGATGCGGGAAGCAATTCGGGAAAGCGCCAAGCGCGAATCGTTTCGCTCCAACATCCACGACACGCGCGATCAGGCATTGCTTGCGCTTGGCGAGATGCGCAAACGCCAGCGCGATACGCATGACGCGGCGGAGGGTGCCTTCCTGCGCGCGGAAAATGTCAGCCTGCGCTTCGGCGGCGTCAAGGCCATCACCGGGGTCACTTTCGAGATCAAGCGCGGCGAAATCTCGGCCATCATCGGCCCCAACGGCGCCGGCAAGAGTTCCATGCTGAATGTCATCAACGGTGTCTACCACCCTCAGGAGGGAACCATCACCTTCCTCGGCAACGTGCGGAGCCAGATGAACCCCCGCCTGGCGGCGATGCAGGGCATCTCGCGCACTTTCCAGAACATCGCGCTGTTCAAGGGCATGTCGGTTCTCGACAACATCATGACCGGTCGCAACCTCAAGATGAAGGCCAACATCCTGCAGCAGGCTTTCTGGCTGGGGCCGGCGCAGCGCGAGGAACTCGAACATCGGCTCAAGGTGGAAGAGATCATCGACTTTCTGGAAATCCAGCACATTCGCAAGATTCCGGTCGGGCGCCTGCCCTATGGTTTACAGAAGCGTGTCGACCTGGCGCGCGCCCTGGCCATGGAACCGCAACTGCTGTTGCTCGACGAGCCGATGGCCGGCATGAACGTCGAGGAGAAACAGGACATGTGCCGTTTCATCCTTGACGTCAATGACCAGTTCGGTACCACTGTTCTGCTGATCGAGCACGACATGGGCGTGGTGATGGACCTCTCCGATTTCGTTGTCGTCCTCGATCACGGCGAAAAAATCGCGGAAGGCACCGCGGACGAGGTCCGCTCCGATCCCGTTGTTATCAGCGCCTATCTTGGCGCCAGCCACTGAGGACCCCGCACGATGAGCTTCTTTCTGGAAACCCTGCTCGGCGGCCTCATGAGCGGCATGCTCTACTCGCTGGTGGCACTGGGCTTTGTGCTGATCTACAAGGCATCCGGCGTATTCAATTTCGCGCAGGGGGCGATGGTGTTGTTCGCGGCCCTGTCGATGGCGCGCTTTTCCGAGTGGATTCCACTCTGGCTGGGGATCGACAGCTTGGTGCTGGGCAATCTGTTGGCAATTGTCATCTCGGTGCTGGTGATGTTCGCCGTGGCCTGGCTGGTCGAGCGCCTGGTATTGCGCCATCTGGTCAATCAGGAGGGCGCGACGCTGCTGATGGCCACGCTCGGCGTCGGCTACTTTCTCGACGGCCTCGGCCAGACCATCTTCGGCAGCGACATCTACAAGATCGACGTCGGCATGCCCAAGGAGCCGGTGATGATGCTGGAGAGCGTCTTCGAGGGCGGCATCCTGATCAACAAGGAGGATTTCGTCGCGGCTTTCATCGCCGCCCTGCTGGTGATCGCCTTGAGCATTTTCTTCCAGAAGACCTCCACCGGACGGGCGTTGCGCGCGGTGGCGGACGACCATCAGGCGGCGCAGTCGATCGGCATTCCGCTGGGCCGGATCTGGGTCATCGTCTGGTGCGTCGCCGGCATCACGGCGCTGGTGGCGGGCATCATCTGGGGCTCGAAACTGGGCGCCCAGTTCTCATTGCAGACGGTGGCTTTGCGCGCCTTGCCGGTGGTGATTCTCGGTGGCTTGACTTCGGTTCCCGGCGCGATCATCGGCGGCCTGATCATCGGCGTCGGCGAGAAGCTGTCCGAGGTTTTTCTGGGCCCCTATGTGGGCGGTGGCATCGAGATCTGGTTTGCCTACATGCTGGCGCTGGTGTTCCTGCTGTTCAGGCCGCAAGGCCTGTTCGGCGAGAAGATTATTGATCGGGTATGAATATGGTCGATGTTTGTTCAGTGCCGGCCGACGTGCGCGGCGTGTTAAGCGTAGCGGCCGGAACCCGATCGAAATTTGTTCGCGTTTGATTCGAGGGAATAGCTGATGTTCTACAGAGAAAACGGTCAATTCAAGACCACGTATCAATCGGACCAGCAGATATTCGCCATTCCGCAGGACCGCTGGGCGATTCTTGCCATCATCGCCTTTGCCTTCGTCGGCATACCCTTGCTGGTCGATGAGTATTTGTTTCGCGCCATCCTGATTCCCTTCCTGATCCTCTCGTTGGCCGCGGTGGGGGTGAATATCCTGGTCGGCTATTGCGGACAGATCACGCTCGGCGCCGGCGCCTTCATGGCGGTCGGCGCTTATGCCGCCTACAATTTTCTGATCCGCGTCAGCGGCATGCCGGCGCTCGGGGCGATTCTCCTGGGGGGCTTGACCGCGGCGGCGGTCGGCATCGTGTTCGGCATTCCCAGCCTGCGCGTGCGCGGCCTCTATCTCGCTGTGGCGACTTTGGCGGCCCAATTCTTCTGGGACTGGGCTTTCCTGCGGGTCAAGTGGTTTACCAACGACTCCTCGTCGGGCTCCGTATCGGTGGCCGACATCGACGTTTTCGGCTGGATCGTCAATACGCCGACCGACAAGTATCTTTTCTGCCTCGGCATCCTGGTGACTTTCAGCCTCATGGCGAAGAATCTGGTGCGCGGCGGCATCGGCCGGCAATGGATGGCGATCCGCGACATGGACGTGGCTGCCACGGTGATCGGCATCCGGCCGATGTACGCCAAGCTCAGCGCCTTCGCCGTCAGTTCGTTTTACGTCGGCGTGGCCGGCGCCCTGTGGGGCATGGTCCATCTCGGCTCATGGGAGCCGGCGGCGTTTTCGCTCGACCGCTCCTTCCAGTTGCTGTTCATCGTGATCATCGGCGGCATGGGTTCGATAGTCGGCAGCTTTTTCGGCGCGGCCTTTATCGTGATCCTGCCGATTTTTCTCAACCAGTTGCTGCCCGTGATCGGTGGCTGGTTCGGGCTGGAAGTATCGATCGCGCTGGTGTCCCACGTCGAGATAATGGTCTTCGGCTCGCTCATCGTTTTCTTCCTGATCGTCGAACCTCATGGTCTCGCACGCCTGTGGTCGACGGGCAGGGAGAAATTGCGTTTGTGGCCGTTCCCGCACTAATGAGTCAGGGGCGCGGACGGCGTAGTATTGTCGGACGCGCAGATCGGGTTTATTGCACGCGTAACACTAAATCATCCTAGGAGGAGAAAACATGAAACTACGCAAATTGGTTGTCGCCGCTTCAATCGCTACGATCGGCCTTTCCGCTGCCCTCACCGCGCCTGCGGCCTACGCGGCCGAAGACCAGTTCTTTCCGGTGCTGGCTTACCGCACTGGCGCCTATGCCCCCAACGGCGCGCCTTGGGCCAACGGTTTCGTCGACTACATGAAACTGTCCAACGCACGCGGCGGCGTTAACGGCGTCAAGATGATCTGGGAGGAATGCGAAACCGGCTACGCCACCGACCGTGGCGTCGAGTGCTATGAACGCCTGAAGGGCAAGCACGGTGGCGCGACGGCGGTGCAGCCGCTGTCCACCGGCATCACTTTCGCCCTTACGGAAAAAGCCCCGGTCGACAAGATCCCGGTCATCACCGCCGGCTATGGCCGCAGCGAATCGCAGAACGGCGCCGTGTTTAGCTGGAACTTCCCGCTGGTCGGCACCTACTGGTCAGGCGCCGACGTGCTGGTGCAGCACATTGCCAAGAAGGAAGGCGGTTTCGACAAGCTGAAAGGCAAGAAGATCGCTCTGGTCTACCACGACAGCCCCTACGGCAAGGAACCGATCGCACTGTTGCAAGAACGCGGCAAGATGCACGGCTTCTCGGTTCAGTTGTTGCCGGTGGCTCACCCCGGCGTCGAACAGAAGGCGACCTGGCTGCAGATCCGCCAGAGCAAGCCCGACTACGTTTTCCTCTGGGGCTGGGGCGTGATGAACTCGACCTCGATCAAGGAAGCGCAGGCCACCGGCTATCCGCGCGAGAAGATGTATGGCGTGTGGTGGTCGGGTGCCGAGCCTGACGTCAAGGACGTCGGCGATGGTGCCAAGGGCTACAACGCCCTGGCCATGCAACATGGCGCCGAGCCGAATGCCAAGGTGGTCAAGGAAGTACTCGAGAAGTTGCACGCCAAGGGCCAGGGTACCGGTCCCAAGGAAGAAGTCGGCCAGGTGCTCTACATGCGTGGTCTGATATCGGCGATGGTTCAGACGGAAGCCGTGCGCGTGGCACAGGGGCGCTATGGCAAGGGCAAGCACATCACCGGCGAGCAGATGCGCTGGGGCCTGGAGAACCTCAACCTCGACCAGAAGTCGCTGGATGCCCTGGGCTTTGCCGGCGTGATGCGCCCGGTGCATACCACTTGCATCGACCACATGGGATCGGGCTTTGCACGCGTTCATACCTGGGATGGCAAGAAGTGGAACTTCTCGTCCGACTGGTATGAGGCTGACCAGAAAGTTCTGCGCCCGATGGTGATGCTGGCCTCCAGCAAGTACGCGGAAGAAAAGAAGATCACGCCGCGCACGCCGGAAGACTGCAAGAAGTGACATAAGGGTTTGCCGGGCGGGGCTCGTCGAGTCCCGCCCGGATTTTCAGCCCGCATCAATCGAAAGAGCACATGACTACCGCCAACATCCTTCTCAACGTTAATAGCATCGAGGTGATCTACAACCACGTCATCCTCGTGCTCAAGGGCGTCTCGCTGTCGGTGCCCGAAGGCAGCATCGTGGCTCTGCTGGGCGGCAACGGCGCGGGCAAGACGACGACCCTGCGTGCCGTCAGCAACCTGCTCCATGGTGAGCGCGGCGAAGTGACCAAGGGTTCGATCGAGTGTCGCGGCGAGCGCATCGAAGCGCTGACCCCGTCCGATCTGGTGAAGCGCGGCGTGGTCCAGGTCATGGAAGGCCGCCATTGCTTCGGCCACCTGACCATCGAAGAAAACCTGATGACCGGCAGCTACACGCGTACGGATGGCAAGGCCGCCGTGGCGCAGACGCTGGAAAAGGTCTACAACTACTTTCCGCGTCTGAAGACGCGGCGCACCAGCCAGGCCGCCTATACCTCGGGCGGCGAGCAGCAGATGTGTGCCATCGGCCGGGCGCTGATGGCCAGCCCGACCATGGTGCTGCTCGACGAGCCCTCGATGGGCCTGGCACCACAGATTGTTGACGAGGTGTTCGCCATCGTCAAAGACCTCAACCAGCGGGAAAAGGTCACCTTTCTCCTGGCCGAACAGAACACCAACATGGCTTTGCGCTATGCGGATTTCGGCTACATCCTCGAAAACGGCCGCGTGGTCATGGAGGGTGCGGCCAAGGATCTGGCCAACAACGAGGACGTCAAGGAGTTCTATCTCGGCATCTCGTCGGGCGAGCGCAAGAGTTTCCGCGAGGCCAAGCACTACCGCCGCCGCAAACGCTGGCTCGCTTGACGGCCCTGAATCACGCGGCGCGCTGCGGCGTTGCTCAAGGCCTCGTTTAGAGAAACTAAACGTCGGCCTTTCGCGCCTTGCATCGCTTGGTGCTTCAGGCCCGTCGGTTGCGCCCATCCACTTCGGAGCAATTCATGCCCAACTATTTTGACGCCCTTGAAACCCGCACTGCCGACGAACGAAAGTTGACGCTGGCGACACGGCTACCGCAGCAGATCGCCCACGCCAAGGCCAATACCGCTTACTTCGCCGAGTCGTTGAAGCAGGTCGATGCCGCGGCGATCACCTCAGCTACGGCGCTGGCCGCGCTGCCGGTGGTGAGAAAAAGCGACCTGATCGAACTGCAGAAGACGCGGCGGCCCTTCGGCGGGCTCGCGGCTTCGCAGTGGGGCAAACTCGGCCGCGTGTTCTCTTCGCCCGGGCCGATCTACGAACCGGAAGGCCGCGACGCCGACTACTGGCGCACGGCGCGTGCGCTTTACGCGGCGGGCTTCCGTGCCGGCGATCTGGTGCATAACAGTTTTTCCTATCACATGACGCCGGGTGCCTGGATCCTCGAAGCCGGTGCCCAGGCGCTGGGCTGCACCGTGTTCCCGGCCGGTGTCGGCCAGACCGAGCAGCAGGTGGCGGCGATGGCCGACTTGGCCCCCAACGGCTATGTCGGCACGCCGTCCTTCCTGCGCATCCTGCTGGAAAAGGCGGACGAACTAGGTATCAAGCTGCCTTCGCTGACCAAGGCGCTGGTCTCCGGCGAAGCCTTTCTGCCGCCCGTGCGCGACGCCTTGCTGGCACGCGGTATCGCCGGCTACCAGGCCTACGCGACGGCCGAACTTGGCGTCATCGCCTATGAAACCGAAGCGCGCCAGGGTCTGGTGATCGACGAGGGCGTGATCGTCGAAATCGTGCGTCCTGGTACCGGTGATCCCGTTGCGCTCGGCGAGGTCGGCGAAGTCGTGGTGACCACCTTCAATACCGACTATCCGCTGATTCGTTTCGGCACGGGTGACCTCTCGGCTTTTCTGCCCGATTCATTGACCAATGCGTCACCCTGCGGCCGCACCAACGTGCGCATCAAGGGCTGGATGGGCCGCGCCGACCAGACCACCAAGATCAAGGGCATGTTCGTCCATCCCGAGCAGGTGGCTGCGGTGATCAAACGCCACCCGCAAGTCGCCCGGGCGCGGCTGGTGGTGACGAACCCGGACAGCACCGATCACATGACGCTCAACTGCGAAGTCGACTCGTCTGTCGGCGATCTGGAACAGGCCATCGCCGACAGCGTGCGCGATGTGACCAAGCTGCGTGCCGACGTCAGGCTGGTCGCGGTCGGCAGTCTGGCCAACGACGGCAAGGTCATTGAGGACTGCAGAAAATATGACTGAAGGCCGCGGTCCCCTGACGGGGCTGCGCATCCTCGATCTGACCCGGCTCCTGCCGGGGCCGGTGGCGACCATGCATCTGGCCGATCTCGGCGCCGAGGTGATCAAGATCGAGGATACCGGCGCCGGCGACTATGCCCGCGCCATGGGCCCGGGCGAGCGCGAGGCCGGAGGAAACGGGGACAGCCTGTTTTTCCGCCTGGTCAATCGCAACAAGAAAAGCCTGCGCCTGGACCTCAAGCAGGCGGCGGGAGTCGAGGTCTTCCTGCGCCTGGCGCAGGATGCCGACGTGATTTTCGAAAGCTTCCGTCCCGGCGTGGTGGACAAACTCGGCATCGGCTATGAGGCGGTGCGCGCGATCAATCCGCGCATCGTTTATTGCGCGATCACCGGCTACGGCCAGACCGGCCCCTGGGCGGACCAGGCCGGCCACGACATCAATTACCTGGCGACGGCGGGCTTGCTCGACCAGATCGGCAGTCACGACGGCGCGCATAGCGGCCCGCCGGCGATTCCCAATCTGCAGATCGGCGACCTGTTGGGGGGAGCGCTTACTCCCTTGCTTGGCGTTCTTGCTGCGGTGATTGGTGCCAAGGCGACGGGGCGGGGCAGCCATGTCGATGTGGCCATGACCGACGCCGTGCTGGCGCACACCATCTTTCCGCTGGTCACCACGCTGGTGCACGGCCGTCCGGCGCCGCGCGGCGCCGATCTATTGACCGGCGGCGTGCCCTGCTACGGCGTGTATCGCACCGCCGACGAGCGTTACCTGGCAGTGGGCGCGCTTGAACCCAAGTTCTGGCAGGCGCTGTGCGCGACAATCGAGCGCCCCGATCTGGCGCCCTTCGGGCTGGCCATGGGCAGCGAAGGCAAACGCGTGAAGACCGAGCTGGCCGCCGTGCTCGCCGCTCAGCCCCTGGCCCATTGGGAAGCTGTATTTGCCGTCGCGGACTGCTGCGTCACGCCGGTCCTGCGTCTGGACGAAGCGATTGCGCATCCGCAGCTTGTCGCCCGAGAAATGCTGGTCGAGGTCGGCGGCACCAAGCAGTACGCGCCGCCCTTCAAGCTCTCGGCCTGGCCCTGGGTCGCGGCCACGCCGGCGCCGACGGCCGGGGCCGACAGCGAGGCGGTGCTGAAGGCGGCCGGCTACGTGGAATCCGATATTGCACGACTGCGCGATGCCGGGGTAATTTAGCGGCGTGTCCCCAACGCTCACTCCCGCACTCGCCCCGGCCCTTGCCCTTCTTCCCGATTTCGCCCTGATCCTGCTGGGCAGCGCGCTGCGCCGCGTGCTGCATCTGGGCGACCATTTCTGGAGCGGCCTGGAAAAACTGGTCTATTACGTGCTGTTTCCGGCCCTGCTGTTCAACGGCCTGGTGAAGACGCGCATCGACTGGGCGGCGGCGGGTCCGCTGCTGGCCGTGGTGATGGGGGCCATGGCGACCGGCATGGTGCTGGGCTACGGTGCGCGCATGTTCCGCCTGACGCCGATGTCCTTTGCCTCGCAATACCAGTGCGCCTTCCGCTTCAATTCCTACATCGGTCTTGCGGTGGCGGGCAAACTCTATGGCGTGCCGGGCATCGCCGCGATGGCGATCGTCGTCGGCGTCATGGTGCCGCCCGCCAACATGGCGGCGGTGTGGATGCTGGCGCGCCACGGCGAGGCCAGCGTCTGGCGCGAACTGGCGCGGAATCCGCTGATTCTCGCCACGCTGGCCGGCACCGCGGCGAACCTGGCCGGCTTCCAGCCACCGCAGATGTTGCTGCAATTCCTCGGCCGGCTCGGCGAAGCCGCCATCGCGCTGGGTCTGCTGGCGGTCGGCGCGGGGTTGCGCAGTACCGGTTCGAAAGTTGGCGCTGGAGCCGCGGCGGCGGCCGGCTATCTGCTCGCAGTGAAGCTCATCGCCATGCCGCTGGCCGCTCTTGGATTGATCCGCTGGTTCGGGCTGAGCGGCGTTTATGCCGGCGTGGCGCTGGTCTTCGCGGCTTTGCCTACGGCCAGTTCCGCCTACATCCTGGCCCAGCGCATGGGCGGCGATGGCCCCCGCGTGGCCTGGCTGATCTCGGTCAGCACCGTGTTCGGCATGCTGACGCTGCCGTTCTGGCTGGCTTGGTCCTGACGCCGGCGCGCAAAGCGCTACTTGGTCTTGCCGCTGTCCGGCGCCTGATCCGGCGTGGGTGTGCCGGCGGCATCGGTGGCCGCTGGCTGGCCATTGCCCTGCATGAAATTCCACGGCCATAGCGCTGGGTTGGCGAAGGGATTGGCGTTAGCCTCGGGGTTGCCGCCCGACTGGCTGATGGCCTGCAGCGCCGACAGTGTCGCGCGCTGCATCTCGAGTCCCTGGATGGTCATCTGCAGCATGCCGAGGTTGGTCTTGAGCCAGCCTTCGACGGCCTTCAGGTCGGTAATGCGCTTTTCCAGTTCGTTGGTGTCGAGGGTCGGCGTAACCAGGCCGGGCAGGGGCATCCCGGTATTGCCCCAAAGGGTCTTGAGGAATTCCATCGGATCGGACGGTGTCGTACTCATGACGGTCGCTCCTTAAGTAGTGCGATGATCTTACCGCAGCGCCGGGTTCCGCGTTACACTGTTCATTGTCATATTCGCGATCGACCTGGGGAGGGAAATGCGATGCTCAATCTTTTGGTGGTGGAAGATCACGCCCTGGTGCGTGAGGGCCTGCTGGCGACGCTGAAAAATCTCGGTGCGGAAACGCGCACCTTCGGCGTGCCCGATGCCAACGAGGCCATCGGCGTGCTCGAGTCCGAGGATATCGACATGATGATTCTCGACCTGATGCTGCCCGGCACCAAGGGCCAGACCTTCCTGCCGCTGGTGCGCCGGCGTTTTCCGACGGTGCCGGTGGTGATCCTGTCGGCACTGGACGATGCCGACACAGTAGCCCGGGTGATGAAGGCCGGTGCCTCCGGTTTTGTTTCCAAATCCGGTTCCAGCACCGAATTGATCGAGGCCTTGCGCGCGGTGCTGTCGGGCGAAATCTATCTGCCGCCGAAGCTGCAGGAACTGACCAATCGCAGCGAATCGGCCCACGGCGAGGGCAAGTCGCTGGCCCAGCGTTTCGGTTTGACGGCCGCCCAGGCGCGGGTCATGGAACTCCTGGCCGAAGGCCGCAGCAACCGCCAGATCGGCGAGCTGCTGGGTTTGACCGAGGGTACGGTGAAAATCCACGTCTCGGCGATCATGAAGGCCATGGGCGTCACCAACCGCTCCGAGGCCGCCCTGATGGCCAGTCGCAAGCGACGCCCGCACTAAGCTGCGGCGTCGCCTGCCGACCTGGGTCAGGCGAGTCCCAGCCGGGTGCGCAAGGCTTCGCGTTCCGGCCCGGCTGCGTCGATGCTGCGCCGCTTGACGTGGCCGAAGCCGCGAATCTTTTCCGGCAGCCTGGCCAGCGCAATGGCATCCCCCAGCGTGTTTCGTTCCAGCTTTGCCGGCAGCGCAGCCAGATCGGCTTCGTAGTCGGCCAACAGGGCGCGTTCCAGCCGCCGCTCCTCGCTGCGGCCGAAAACGTCCCAGCGCGATCCGCGATACCTGCGCGCCTTGGCCAGCCATTTGAAGGCGGTCAGCATCCAGGGACCGAAAGCCATCTTCTTCACCTTCCCGGTTGTCGGATCGGGACGGGCGAGCAGGGGCGGCGCCAGATGAAACTGCAGCGTGTAGTCGCCCTCGAAGCGTTCGCCAATCTGTTGCATGAAGTTGCTTTCGGCATACAGCCGCGCCACCTCGTATTCATCCTTGATCGCCATCAGCTTGAACAGGTTGTGGGCGACGGCTTCGGTCAGTTGCGACGAGTTGATCGCCGACTCTGCGGTGCGTATCCGCTCCACCTGCTCCCGGTAGCGCTCGGCGTAGGCGGCATCTTGGTACTCGGTGAGAATGCCGACGCGCCGGGCGATCACTTCATCGAGAGTTGGCGCTGGCGGTTCGGCGATCCTCGGCCGCGCATAGGCTGCCACCGCTGCCGGATCGTGCGCCGCACGGCGACCCCAGAGGAAGGCCGCGCGGCTCATCGCCACTGCCGTGCCGTTGAGTTCGATGGCGCGATCGATGGCCTCCCAGGACACCGGCACCATGCCTTGCTGCCAGGCGTAGCCGAGCAGGAACAGGTTGCCGGCGATCGAGTCGCCGAGCAGGCGCAGGGCGAGGTCCGAGGCGTCGACGAAATGCGCGGCGCTGGCGCCAACAGTCTCGCCGACCACGGCCTGCATGTGCGCCAGCGGGAACTGCCAGTCCGGATTGCGCGTGAAGTCGGCCGTGGGGGTTTCCGCGCAATTCACCACCACGCGCGTGCGGCCGGCCTGCATGCGGGTCAGGGCGTCGGGCGAGGCGCTGACGATCACGTCGCCGCCGATCACCGCATCGGCTTCGCCGGTGGCTACGCGCACGGCATGAATGGATTCGGGATCGTCGCAGATGCGCACATGGGATAACACCGCGCCGCCCTTTTGCGCGAGGCCCGTCATGTCGAGCACGGTGACGCCCTTGCCGTCGATGTGCGCGGCCATGCCGATCAGGGCGCCGATGGTGACCACGCCGGTGCCGCCGACGCCGGTGATCAGGATGCCGTAGGGCGCAGCCGTCGAGCCAAGAGTTGGCGCTGGCGGCACGCCGAAGGCGTCGCCCGGCGCGCTGCTGCCGCCCAGGCCGCGGCCCTTCCTGACGCTGCCGCCCAGCACCGAAACAAAGCTCGGGCAGAAGCCCTTCTCGCAGGAGTAATCCTTGTTGCAGGCGGACTGGTCGATCGCCCGCTTGCGGCCGAATTCGGTTTCCACCGGCACTACGGCGAGGCAGTTGGATTGCACGCCGCAATCGCCGCAGCCTTCGCAGACGGCCTCGTTGATGTAGAGCCGGCGCGGCGGGTCGATCATCTTGCCGCGCTTGCGGCGGCGGCGCTTTTCGGCGGCGCAGGTCTGGTCGTAGATGATGGCCGAGACGCCGGGACATTCGCGCATCTCGCGCTGGATTGCGTCGAGCTCGTCGCGATGGCGGATCGGCACGCCGTGCGGCAGGTCGGGGTGGCCATAGGCGCGCGGGGCACCGTCGGTGACGACGACGACGTGATGCACGCCTTCGGCATGCAACTGGTGGGCGATCTGCGGCACCGTCAGGCTGCCGTCCACGGGCTGGCCGCCGGTCATCGCCACGGCATCGTTGTAGAGAATCTTGTAAGTGGCATTGACGCCCGACGCCACCGCGGCGCGTATCGCCAGCGAGCCCGAATGGAAGTAGGTGCCGTCACCGAGATTGACGAAGACATGGCTCTGTTCGGTGAACGGCGCCTGTCCCATCCAGGCCGCGCCTTCGCCGCCCATGTGGGAGAAGGTGCTGGTGGCGCGGTTCATCCACAGCACCATGAAGTGGCAGCCGATGCCGGCCAGCGCGCGCGAACCTTCGGGCACGCAGGTCGAGGTGTTGTGCGGGCAGCCGGGGCAGAAGTAGGGTGTGCGCGCAATCGGAATCACCGGCGCCGCCGAGCGCTCCTTGGCTTCGATGATGGCCAGGCGCTCGCGGATGCGCGGCGAGGTGAAGTGGCGGCCGATGCGATCCGCTATGACGCGGGCGATCTGCGCTGGCGACAGCTCGCCGGAGGCCGGCAGCAGCCAGCGGCCGTTGGGCAAGGCCCATTCGCCCTTTTCGTCGAACTTGCCGATCACGCGCGGGCGCACGTCCTCGCGCCAGTTATAGAGTTCTTCCTTCAACTGGTACTCGATCAGCTGACGCTTTTCCTCGACCACCAGGATTTCTTCCAGCCCTTCGGCGAAGCGGCGCACGCCGTCCGATTCGAGCGGCCAGACCATGCCGACCTTGTAGAGGCGGATGCCGATTTCTGCAGCGAGCGCATCGTCGATGCCGAGGTCATCAAAGGCCTGGCGTACGTCGAGATAGGACTTGCCGGTAGTGATGATGCCCAATCGAGGGTTGGGCGCGTCGATGACCACCTGGTTCAGCCGGTTGGCGCGGCAATAGGCCAGCGCTGCGTAGAGCTTGTGGTCGAGCAGGCGCGCTTCCTGCAACAGCCGATCGTCCGGCCAGCGGATGTTGAGTCCGCCCGCCGGCAGGACGTAATCGGTCGGCAGCACGATCTGCACCCGGTCCGGCGAAACATCCACCGAGGCCGAAGATTCGACGGTATCGGCCACCGCCTTGAAGCCGACCCAGCAGCCCGAATAGCGGCTCATGGCCCAGCCGTGCAGGCCGAGGTCGAGGTAGTCCTGCACGCCGGCGGGAACCAGCACCGGGATCATCGCCGCCTTGAAGGCGTGTTCCGACTGGTGCGCCACCGTCGATGAACGCGCGGCGTGATCGTCGCCGGCGATTGCCAGCACCCCGCCGTGCTTCCAGGTGCCAGCGGAATTGGCATGCTTGAAGACGTCGCCGCAGCGATCCACCCCCGGACCCTTGCCGTACCACATGCCGAAGACGCCGTCGTGTTTGGCGCCAGGCGAGAGGTTGACCTGCTGCGTGCCCCACAGCGCGGTGGCGGCGAGATCTTCATTGACGCCGGGCTGGAACACGATCTGGTTCTGGCCGAGATGCTGTTTGGCTTTCCACAGCGCCTGATCGAGTCCACCGAGCGGCGAGCCGCGATAGCCGGATACATAGCCGGCGGTGTTCAGTCCGGCCAGCGCGTCGCGTTGGCGCTGCAGCAGCAGCAATCGAACCAGGGCTTGAGTGCCGGTGAGAAAAACCCGACCTTGGCTGAGGGCGTATTTGTCCTCGAGGGTGATGCTGCGCAGTGGCGCGTTCATGGCTGCTCCTGAATCTTGTTGGACCTCGGATGTGGGAGATGCGGCGACTTCGTGGGCCGCGCATCCTGCCTTGCCGTCCCCGGTCAGGACGGCGGCAGAATCTTACCCGGATTCAGGATGTTGTCGGGATCGATCGCACGTTTGATGGTGCGCATCAGGTCGATCGCGACCTCGCCGTGTTCCAGCGTCATGTAGTCCTGCTTGCCGATGCCTATGCCATGCTCGCCGGTGCAGGTGCCGTCCATGCGGATCGCGCGCTGCGCCAGGCGTGCGGCAAAGCCCTTGGCGCGGGCCAAGTCATCCGGATTGTCGGCGTCGACCAGCAGCATCATGTGGAAATTGCCGTCGCCGACATGGCCCACCAGCGGGCCGGCCAGGTTGCTGGCCTCGCGGTCGAGGTCCAGGTAGCTTTCGGCAATGCAATCGGCCAGCATCGAGATCGGCACGCAGACGTCAGTCGTGAGCGCCCGGCAGCCCGGCTTGAGGCCGAGACCGGCATAGTAGGCGTCGTGGCGCGCCTGCCACAGGCGGCTGCGGTCTTCGGGGCGCGTCGCCCATTCGAAATCCTGCCCGCCTTGCTCGGCGGCTATTTCCTGCACCGTCTCGGCCTGTTCCTTGACGCCGGTCGGCGAGCCGTGGAATTCAAAGAACAAGGTCGGCGCTTCGCGCAAGGTGGTCTTGCTGTGCCGGTTGATGGCGGTGATTGCCAGTTTGTCGAGCAATTCAATGCGCGCCACCGGGACGCCGAGCTGTATGGTCTGGATCACTGTCCGCACCGCCGCCGCCAGCGTCGGGAAGGCGCAGACCGCGCTGGAAATCGCCTCGGGCACCGGATAGAGCTTGACCGTCAGTTCGGTGATGATGCCCAGCGTGCCTTCGGAACCGATCATCAATCGCGTCAGGTCGTAGCCGGCGGCCGACTTGCGGGCGCGGCCGCCGGCCTTGAGGATGCGGCCGTCGGGCAGCACCACGGTCATGCCCAGCACGTTCTCGCGCATGGTGCCGTAGCGCACGGCGTTGGTTCCCGAGGCCCGTGTCGCGGCCATGCCGCCGAGGCTGGCATCGGCTCCCGGATCAATGGGGAAGAACAGGCCGGTACCATTCAGCGCGGCATTCAGCGCCTTGCGCGTGACGCCGCATTGCACTGTGGCGTCGAGGTCTTCCTGGCGCACGGCGACGACTTGGTTGAGCGCCGAGAGATCGATGCAGACGCCGCCCTGCACCGCCAGCAAGTGACCTTCGAGCGAGGTGCCGGTGCCGAAGGCGATCACCGGGGTGCGATAACGGTGGCACAGGCCGACGATCTCCGCGACTTCCGCCGTGGATTCGGCGAATATCACGGCATCCGGCGGCATCGGCGTGTGCGATGACTCGTCCTTGCCGTGATGTAGCCGCACGGCGGCAGCGACGGTAAAACGCGAGCCGAAGCGGGTGGCGAGCGTGTCGGCCAGATCCTGCGGCAGCGGGGGGCGGTCGATGGGGGCGTTCATGGCGTTCTCCGGCGTTGGGGTGTCGCGGGATTCTACGCCGCAGCCGGATCGCCTTCGGCATCCGGTTGCTGCCCGTCGCCATGCTTCGCTGCAGCATTTCCTCGGCCCTGGCAGCACGGGAACGACGGCACCGGGTTGGCGCCCGAGGCTGCCGATGGGGCGCCGAATTGTTCCTGGCGACCCGGGGCGTCGTCCGCCTGGCGACAAAAATGCTTGAAAAATTGACTTTCTCGTTGACGCTGGCACCGAATTTGAAGATAATCGCTGGTTCAGCTGGAGGGGTTCCCGAGCGGTCAAAGGGATCAGACTGTAAATCTGACGGCTCTGCCTTCGAAGGTTCGAATCCTTCCCCCTCCACCAGCAGGTTTTGGCAACAGGTTTTACAAGGCGGTTAGCGGACAAGTAGGGCGGGCGGCGGTAGTTCAATGGTAGAACCTCAGCCTTCCAAGCTGATTACGCGGGTTCGATTCCCGCTCGCCGCTCCAGTTTCTGTTTTGCGCAGTTTTGAGTTTCAGCCCTTGTAGCTCAGTGGTAGAGCACTCCCTTGGTAAGGGAGAGGTCGCGTGTTCGATCCACGCCAAGGGCACCATTAATCTAGTGCATTTTTGTTGGGGTAATCGACATGGCAAAAGGCAAGTTTGAGCGGACGAAGCCGCACGTAAACGTGGGGACGATCGGTCACGTGGACCACGGCAAGACGACATTGACGGCGGCGATGACGTCGGTGCTGTCGGCGAAGTTTGGTGGCGAGGCGAAAGCC
>JAXMJU010000080.1:0-3464 GCA_034376265.1 Sulfuritalea sp. | reverse complement strand
CCGTTTTCCCGCGCGTAGCGGAAGCTGGTGTCGGCGGCCTGCGGCGCGGCGGGGCGCACATACAGTGTCAGGCGCTTGCGCTCGGCGTCCTCGTACATGAACTGCGCCACCTCGCCGCTGTCGCCGGGCAGCAGGCGACCGCCGACCAGCCGGTAGCCGACTTCTTCCAGGTGCGGCGGCTGCAGCGGGGCGCCGAGGCGCTTCGACAGCCAGCCGACCAGATGGGCTTCCTGATCGGCGCCGACCTCGACCGGATGGCGGACTTCGGGCACGAATACGGCGTGGGCGATCGCCGCCTGGCGCGGCAGGGAATTGACTGCCAGGCCCGGACCCGGTGCGGGCGCGGTTTCGCCGCGCAGGAAAAAGCCCATGACGGCGCCCAGGCCCAGCCAGGCGACGGCGGCCAGCTTGCGCGCATCGAGCGCATTGGCCCAATACGGTGAGGCGTTGGCGGCCGGGATCAGCCGTGCCGGCACCGCTTCGTCGAGCACGCGGTCGTAGGTCCGGTGCAGGCGCGCCGACTGCGCGCGCCATTCCTCGGCCTGGGCGCGCCGTTCGGGATGCGCGGCGAGCCAGGTTTCCACCTGCATCAGGCGCGTCGGATCGAGCTGGCCATCGGCCCAGGCGTGCAGATCGTCTTCGGAAATCGGCGCGTTCATGTGCTGACCACTTTCAATATCGGTGCCGCCTCGCCGGCCAATACGGCCTTGAGGCGCTGTCGCGCGCGCGACAGGCGCGACATCACGGTGCCCTGCGGAATATTCAGGGCGCGCGCGACTTCGGCGTAGCTGAGTTCTTCGAGCCCGACCAGCAACAGCACTTCGCGCTGGTCCGGCGGCAGCAGCGTCAGCGCGCGTTCGAGATCGCGCAGTTCCAGCGCATCCTGCTGGCTGTCGCGCTGTACCGCGGTCGGCAGTTCGTCGTCGGCGCAGAAATCGATGCGGCTGTCGCGGCGCCGGCCATCGACGTGCAGGTTGTGCATGATGGAGAACAGCCAGGGCCGCAGGTCGCGGCTGCGTTGCCACAGGCGCCACTTTTCCAGCGCGCGCTGCAGCGTTTCCTGCACCAGGTCGTCGGCCGCATCGACGCGCCCCGTCAGCGCCCGCGCATAGCGGCGCAGACGGGGTATTTCGGGAACGATGGCGTCGCGGCTGTTCACATCATCCTGCGTGCTTGGCGTGAATTACATCGCCAAGTGCGACTTGTCAGGTTCGAGCGCAGCGAGCCAATCAGTAGCCTCCCCGCGAGGGGAGGATGGGAGGGGCGGGCCCATTTGCCAGCTTGAGGCTCATCGAAGGTGCAAGATTTCATAATGCAGGGTCGCTTACCGAAGCCATGAGCGTTAAGGTTTGGCAACGTGCCAGACATTTTTGAAGCCGTCGCCGGTCTTGTCGCCGGGCTTGGCGTCCTTGACCCAATAGTAGAGCGGCTTGCCCTTCTGCGCCCACTGCTTGGAGCCGTCGTCGCGCGTGATGATGCTGAAGTCACCGCTGGTCATGTCTCCCGCGCCTGCCATCAGCGGCGGCCAGTTGCCGGCGCAGGGGCCGTTGCAGGCGCTTTTGCCGCCGGCGTCCTTGTCGAAGGTGTAGAGCGTCATGCTCTTGGCGCCGACCAGCACGCCGTCCATGGCCTTGACCGGGGCGCCGGCGGCCAGCGCGCCGCCGGCGGCGAGCGCGGCGGCACAGAATGCAACAATCAGCTTATTGATTTTCATGAGAGTCTCCGTTGGGGTTGGGGGTCTTGCACCTCATATACGGATGGCAGGCCGCGATTATTCCGGCGCTGCAGCAAGAGTTGGCGCTGGCGGGCCTTGCCTACCTGGAATTCCGCTTCGCGGGCAGGTAACGGCGAGGATGCGAATCAGAGGCCACCGACGCCGCCCCGGCGCACCGTGGCGCCGACGAATTCGCGGTCGGCAAGGCAGTCGTCGACCTCGCCCTGGCGGTAGCGCAGCGCGATGGCACGCTCGCACATCGCCCGCTTGTAATGCAGTTTTGCCGCACAGCCGTCGGCGAATGCGCGCTCGAGTTCGTCGCCGATGCAGGTGCTGGCTGCGATCTCGTCGTCGGTTTCGAGTTGCGCCATGCAGTAGTCGGCGATCCAGTGCACCTTCATGCCCGGTATGCGGCATGCGGGCGGCGCTGCGGAAGCTGCCGGGGACAGCAGCACGGCGAGCAGCAGCAGGCAGGCGGATGGGCGCATGCGCGGCAGCTCAGGGCTTGCGCCAGGTGATGCGATAGATCGCGCCGGCCTGGTCGTCGGCGACCAGCAGCGAGCCGTCGGGCAGGGTTTGCAGATCGGCCGGACGGCCCCAGGTCGACTCGCCCTGCAACCAGCCGCTGGCGAAGCTTTCGTAGCTCACGGCGCGGCCGTCCTGCACCCGCACCAGACTGATGCGGTAGCAGATCTTCCGCGCGCGGTTCCACGAACCGTGTTCGGCGATGAAAATCTGCCTGCGGTATTCGGCGGGAAACATCGTGCCGTCGTAGAAGCGCATGCCGAGACTGGCGACGTGGGGGCCGAGCTTTTGTGCCGGCGGCTCGAACTCTGCACACTTGCGCCGCGCGCGACGCGGTTGAGCTCGTCGGGCGGGCTGTCGTTGCCCAGCATGTCGCGGCCGTTGTCGGTGAACCCTAGTGCGCCGTCGGCCGGGTTCCAGTCGAAGCCGGCGCCGCGCGAGCCGACGTAGAGCACGCCGCCCTGGGCATCGACGCCGCCCAGCGCCATCTGGCGTGGATTGTCGACGCGGGCCCAGAGCTCGATGGCGATGCCCGGCGGCAGCTTGATGGTTTCCAGCGGCAGCGCCGCGGCCGTGGTGGTCCAGGCCAGCAGGGCGAGGGTGAGCAGGGTTCTCATTGCATATCCTTCCGGGCAAGAGTTGGCGCTGGCGACACGGCGATTCTCGATCAGTTCGCCCGGCGGCGCAACGCCGATGCTTCTGTCGGGCAACGGACCGGCTCGGGGCACGCCCGGTGACCGTTGACACCGTTTTGGCGCAGGAAATTCCTGAAGTGGCGCATTCATGCGCGGCATGGGGATTGCTTATGTGTCCCGTCATGCATTCGTCACTCGCTCGCCCGCGCCGTCATTTCGCTGGGCGAATTCGAGCAGTTGTAGCCGCAGCCGCACTACCAGCCCTTGCGCCACGCCGAGGGCGAGGTGGCGAACCAGTTGCGGAAGGCGCGGGTGAAGGAGCTTTGCTCGGCGTAGCCCAGCAGCAAGGCAACATCCAGCGCCGAAAGCGACGAATCGCGCAGATAGACCTGCGCCAGCTCGCGGCGCGAGGCGTCGAGCAGGCCGTGAAAGGAAGCCCCGGCCTGAACGAGGCGGCGCTGCATCGTGCGCGGCGTCATGCCGAGGGAAGCCGCGACGTGCTTCAGCGTGGTCTCGCACTTCGGCATCAGCGGCACCAGCGCCTGCCGCACCTGGCTGACGATGTCATGGCCGCCCTGCAGGCGGGCGAT
>JAXMJU010000079.1:0-11754 GCA_034376265.1 Sulfuritalea sp. | reverse complement strand
GTCGTCGATTCACGAATCCTCGTCCTCGGCCTAACCTTCAAGGAAGGCTGCCCCGACCTGCGCAATACCAAGGTCATCGACATCGTGCGTGAACTCGCCGGCTACCACGCCAAGGTCGACATCTACGACCCGTGGATCGACATCGCCGAAGCCGAGCATGAATATGGGGTGACGCCGCTAAGGGACAAACCCAAGGCCAACACCTACGACGCCATCATCCTCGCCGTGGCGCACCCGGAATTCCTGCAGCTAGGTGCGGCCGGGATTCATGCCTTTGGCAAGCCGGGGCACGTGCTCTACGATGTAAAATCCTTGCTGGCCAAGGCAGAGGCGGATGGGCGCCTATGAACATCGTCGCACACTGATCCTGTCCTTCACGCGGATCATCCACGCTATCCACGCCGTCTCATCAGCGCCGACTTTCTGATATGAAATCTTCGATTGCTCTTGCCGAACGACATAACGGAGGCTTGTAAACCGTGGAAGATAGTTTCTCTGGCGGCTATACTGCCGCGAAGACACCGGCCCTGTGAGGTAGAACCATGAATGCCATCGCCGAAAAACTCCACCTGCTCGAAACGGTTGCGCCCAACGATGCCCTTCTCGCCTCGATGCTGGACAAGGTGCTGAGCGCCGTCGCCGATCAATACCGGCAGAAACTTTCTGGCTATCGCAGCAAGCTGGAGGAGCTCGAACACCATCACAACATGAACACAAAGCTCTTCCTGCAACGCTTCGAGGCGGGTGATCTCGGCGATGCCGACCAGTGGTTCGATTGGGAGGCCATGGCTGCCCTGAAGGCCGAAGCCGAACGCAAACTCGGCGAGTTGGAACGGGCCGGTGTCTGATCCCGTCAGGGAGCGCCTCGACTCCCTGCGCGCGCGACTCATCCTGTCCGCGGCCGTAGTATCGTTCCACTACCTCATGGAAGAGACGGTCGGCGATGTCGGATATTTCCGTGTGCGCTGTACGCTAATCGATGGGAGCGAGCTGCAGCTTCTAGAGCGTTTCAGGGCTGCGGCCAATGCAGTGAACGTCGAAAAATAAAGCATGCCCCCTCTCGAAGTCCTCGAAGCCGCCGGCAGCAAATGGAACTTCCTGCCCTTCCGGCCGGGCCTGGTCGGCGGCCACTGCATCGGCGTCGACCCCTACTACCTGACGCACAAGGCGCAGGAAATCGGCTACCACCCCGAAGTCATCCTCGCCGGCCGGCGCATCAACGCCAGCATGGCCGGATATGTCGCGGACTAAGTCGTCAAACTCATGACTCGGCGCAAGATGCAGGTAGTCGATTCACGAATCCTCGTCCTCGGCCTCACCTTCAAGGAAGGCTGGTGGAATACGGCATCACCTTGGCCGATCTTGGTGGTGCGGCGAAGAAGCCGGGTACCCGCAAGAGCGTGGCGGCAAAGTATCGCTACGATGCGACCGGTGAGACCTGGTCCGGCCGAGGCCGCCCGCCACGCTGGCTGGCGGATGAATTGGCCAAGGGCAAGAAGCGGGAGGAGTTTCTAATTGGATAAGGCGGCATGAGTGGCTTGGCGACAGGGGCGCAGCATTCCATGATTCTCGTCACCGGCGGTGCCGGCTATATCGGCTCGCACAGCTGCGTCGCGCTGGCCCAAGCCGGCCACGACGTGCTGATTCTCGACAATCTCTGCAACAGCCGCGCCGACGTGGTCGATCGGCTGTCCACGATCTGCGGCCGGCGACCGGTATTCATCGAGGGTGATTGTCGCGACGCGGCGTTGCTCGATGACCTCTTCGACCGCCACGCGATCAAGGCAGTGATGCACTTTGCCGGACTCAAGGCGGTGGGTGAATCGGTCGCGAAGCCGCTGGCGTATTACGACAACAATATCCACGGCACGCTGCAGCTGCTGGCGGCGATGCGCCGGGCGAGTGTGAAGACTTTCGTTTTCTCCTCGTCGGCGACGGTGTATGGCGATCCGGCCAGCGTGCCGATCCGGGAAGATTTTCCGCGCTCGGCGACCAACCCTTATGGCCGCAGCAAGCTGATGATCGAAGATATCCTCGGCGATCTGCATCTGGCCGAACCTGACTGGCGCATTGCCCGCTTGCGCTATTTCAACCCGGTCGGCGCGCATGCGTCCGGCCTGATCGGCGAAGACCCACAGGGCATGCCCAACAACCTGATGCCCTTCGTGGCGCAGGTGGCTGCCGGCCAGCGCGAATTCCTCAAGGTCTGGGGCGACGACTATCCCACACCGGACGGTACCGGCGTGCGCGACTACATCCATGTGGTGGATCTGGCGCAAGGCCATGTCGCGGCGCTCGACTATCTCGGTCGCCAGGGCGGCATGCTGACGGTGAATCTGGGTACGGGCCGTGGCTATTCCGTGCTGGACATGGTCAAGGCCTTCGAGCAGGCCAGCGGCCGGCCCATTCCCTGCAAGATCGCGCCTAGACGTGCGGGTGACATTGCGCAGTGCTGGGCCGACCCCGGTCTGGCCCAGGAACTGCTGGGCTGGCGGGCAACAAGAGGGCTGGAACAGATGTGCGCGGATGCGTGGCGCTGGCAACAGCAGCGCGAAAGGCACATAATGATTCCCATCTAATATTCCTATTGGAGACAGGAATGGAAACAGTCAATGTCAGCGGCCTGAAAAACAATCCCACCGAAGCCTTGCGCAAGGCTCGGCGCGACGTCGTCGTGGTCATGAATCGGGACCGGCCCGACGCCCTGATGGTGGGCGTGGAAACAGTGGGTGGGCTGTCGGCCAGGGGCGTGAAACCTGCCTTGGCGACTGCGCTGTTCCGGGATGGCCATTTGTCCCTGGCGCGCTCGGCGCGCCTGGCGGAAATGCCGATCGGCGATTTCGTCTCTCACCTGTCGCGTCTGGGTATACCGGTGGTACGGCTCGACGCGAACGAAGCCGAGTGCGACATGGATACGCTGGAAGAATGGCTCGCGGCATCGTCCTGACCGATGCCAGCCCCCTGATCGGGCTGGCGCGGGTCGACGGGCTGCCCTGGCTGAAGGCCTTATTCGGGGAAGTATGGATGCCCCAGGAAGTGCGGCGCGAGGTGCTCGCCGATAAGGGCTATCCGGAGGAAAACCTCATCCTGCGCGCCGAAGCCGGGAACTGGCTGAAAACCTGCGCTGCCTCGCCCACCCAACCCGAATTCGCCGATCTTGACGAAGGCGAGGCCAGTTGCATTCGCATTGCCCTGGCGCAACCCTTGCCCGCCCTGTTGCTGATGGACGAGCGCGCCGGCCGTGCCGTTGCGACAGAACGCGGCCTGCGCGTCGCGGGCACCGCCGCCGTTATCGGCATGGCGCAGTCGAAGCGACTGATTCCTTCTGCCCGTGATGTGTTCGAGCGTTTGCACTCATCCGACTTTCGCATATCGGCACAGGTCATCCACGCGGTATTGCGAAGGCTGGGCGAGTGACGCCGGGGGGGGATGGCAGAAGCACTGAAGCAACAGGCACGAAGCAATCCGGTCGTGAAGGGGCCGGGGTCAGAAGGGGCCGGGGTCAGGTCTCGTACCAGCGGTGGTAGTATTACCAAGCATTACAAGGAGGCGAACATGGAAGCCACATCGGTCACGAGCAAGGGGCAAGTCACAATCCCCAAGGAAGTCAGGCAGCAATTGGGCATTCGCCAGGGTAGTCGGATCGAGTTTTCCGTGGTCGATAATCATGTTGAAATGCGCGTCAAGAGCTCGCCTGCGGGTGTGCCGGATAGCGGATTCGGCATGCTGAAAAGCCGTCATGCTGCCGTGCCGGCGGACTTCGACCCGGCAAGCTTGCTCAAGCGATGATTGGCCTGGACACGAATGTCCTCGCCCGCTACTACGTCGAGGACAAGCAGGATGCCGAAGCGGGTCGTCAGCGCGAGGCGGCACGGCGCCTGATCGAGTCCGGTCGGCCGTTGATGGTGTGCAAGACGGTGATCCTCGAACTCGAGTGGGTCTTGCGTGGATACTATGGGTTTGCTCAGGGCGAAATAACCGCGGTTTTGCGACATCTGCTCGCGTTGCCGCATGTCACCATCGAAGACCGCATCACGGTGGAGCAGGCGCTGTCGTACTGCGACGCGGGGATCGATCTGGCTGACGCGTTGCATCACGCAAGCTACCGGGCCTGTGCCAGCATGGCGTCGTTCGACGACCGCAGGTTTGCCAGGCGTGCGAAGAAGATGGGTATGGCGCCGACAGTGATCGTGCCAACATGACCCCGACAGGACCACAGAACGGCAGACGGGGTCAGGTCTCGCATTGTAGCGTCACCTCCCAGGGCGTTTGTTGGCGTGCACCTGGCAACAACGCGGGACGCGGCAATGTTTCTGCGGACTGGGACAGGGGGAAACCGGGGATCGTAAACCTGTTCGGTGATGATATTATGCATGTATTCAAAATGAAATCAAAGGTGACATCATGGCGACCATGAGTATTCGCGGGCTGGACGATCAGGCGTTGGCCCAACTGAAAAGTCAGGCGGAACAAGAGGGCAGCAGTCTGAATGGATTGGTATTGCGCTTGTTGCAGGGGGCGGGGCCTTCGGTTTCGTCGGGTGTTCTGAAAAGGTTCGACGATCTGGATGCCATGGCTGGAACCTGGAGCAACGAGGAAGCCCAGGCTTTCGAGCGAAACACGGCGGCGTTTGCCGAGGTCGACGCGGCACTCTGGAAGTAAGCGATGCGCCCGATCGCCTTGGATACCAACGCTTACGCAGCTTTCAAGCGCGGCGATGCAGACATTGTGGCTGTGCTGCAGCATGCACCTTCGATCTTAGTGTGCGTGACGGTGTTGGGTGAACTGCTGGGTGGTTTTGCCGCCGGCCAGCGGGAGAGCGTCAATCGCGGTGAGCTGGCGCAGTTTATCAACACGTCGCGGGTGAAGGTGGTCCCCGGCACGGCTGCGACCGCTGATCTGTATGCACTGGTCTATGCTGCACTGCGCCGCAAGGGACAGCCGATTCCCACCAACGATCTGTGGATTGCAGCCAGCAGTCTGGAGTACGGGGCCGCGCTGCTGAGCTTCGACGCGCATTTTCAGAATATCGACGGCCTGCGTGTCGGTACACGCCTGGAGGACTTCATTCCGTGAAGGGACGACAAATGAAAGCCGATGACTGTTACGCAGGGGGTCATAAAACCGGGGTCAGACCCCGGTTTCCAGATCGTAACTGCGCAGGATAGTCTCTGCCGGGCGTGTCTTATGTCGTGTATGATTGCCTACATTATTGTAGATTTATATGGGGGCGTGCTATGCAGATTTCCGCGGTAGTGTCTGATGAGACTCAGCGTCTTTTGGAATCCACGGTCCAGAAGCGCGGTTTGAAAAAGGGATTTCTGATTGAAACCGCATTGCGCCATTACCTTTTGGCCTTGAACACCGTCCCCGGGGAATTCATCGTGCCGCCGGTGCTTTCGCTTTCGCCGGATGGCTGGCAGGCGTTGATGGGTTCCACGGATGACAAAAGCGAACCGCCGCCGGCGCTGAAAGAACTGATGCGCGATGCTTGAGCTGCGCATGCTGAGCCCGTCCGATGACCGGACGCGGTTTCGCTCGGGCCAGCCGGAACTGGATTTTTTCTTTCACCAATTCGCGGGTCAGAACCAGTTCAAGCACCACATCGGGACCACGTATGTGGCGGTCGATGGCGGCTTGATGCTTGGCTATGTGACAGTCAGTCCCGCCCATATCGAACGAGATCATCTCGATGAAGCGGAAAGAAAGCGTTTGCCGCTGTACCCATTGCCCGTGTTGCGCGTCGCGCGCCTGGCGGTCGCTGAATCACAACAAGGCGGGGGCGTGGGACGGGCGCTGTTGCGCCTGGTATTCGACCTCGCGATCCGCATGAGTTCGGAATTCGGTTGCATCGGGGTGCTGGTTGACGCCAAACCCGAAGCGGAACGCTATTACGCGTCCTGCGGTTTTGTCCGGCTCGATGCGGTGACGGGGGCGGCCTTGTCGCAACCGGTGCCGATGTTCATTGCGATCAACCGTTTGTTGCTTGCTGCGAAAGTTGAAAGCCAATGAAACAGATTCTGCAGAGCCTGAAGACCGGCGCCACTGAAGTCGCCGACGTGCCCTGCCCAGCGGTGGGCCGCGGCAAGCTGCTGATCGGCACCACGCGCACGCTGGTGTCGGCCGGTACCGAGCGCATGATGATCGAGTTCGGCAAGGCCGGCTGGATCGACAAGGCGCGCCAGCAACCGGACAAGGTGCGCATGGTGCTGGACAAGATCAGGACCGACGGCCTGCTGCCGACGGTCGATGCCGTTTTCAACAAGCTCGATCAGCCGTTGCCGCTGGGCTATTGCAATGCGGGCCGGGTATTGAAAGTTGGCGCTGGCGTGACGGCGTTTGCCGTGGGCGACCGCGTGGTCTCGAACGGCAAGCACGCCGAGGCGGTCAGTGTGCCGGTGAATCTGTGCGCCAAGGTGCCGGATGCGGTGTCGGACGAAGAGGCCGCGTTTACCGTGGTCTGCGCCATCGGCCTGCAGGGCATTCGCCTGGCGCAGCCGACGCTGGGCGAGGCGGTGGTGGTGACGGGGCTCGGGCTGATCGGCCTGGTGACGGTGCAATTGCTGCGCGCGCAGGGCTGCCGCGTGCTGGGGCTGGATTTCGATGCGGACAAGCTGGCGCTGGCGCGAGCCATGGGCGCCGAGGTGGTGAATCTGGCGGCCGGCGAAGATCCGGTCGCGGCGGCGCAGCGCTTCTCGCGCGGGCGCGGCGTCGATGCGGTGTTGATCACCGCCTCGACCAAGAGCAACGAGCCGGTGCATCAGGCGGCGCAGATGTGCCGCAAGCGCGGCCGCATCGTGCTGGTCGGCGTGACGGGACTGGAGCTTTCGCGCGCCGACTTCTTCGAGAAGGAGCTGACCTTCCAGGTGTCATGTTCCTACGGGCCGGGGCGCTATGACCCGAGCTACGAGGACAAGGGCAACGATTATCCGGTGGGCTTCGTGCGCTGGACCGAGCAGCGCAATTTCGAAGCCGTGCTGGACATGATGGCCGACGGCCGGCTGGACGTGAAGCCGCTGATTTCGCATCGCTTCCCGATCGACGATGCCGAGCAGGCCTACGCGTTGGTAGGTGGCGCCGGGCCTTCGCTGGGAATCCTGCTGGCTTATCCGCAGGATGAAGAGTTGGCGCTTGCCGGCCCGCGAAGCGGAATTCCCGGCAGACAGAGTCCGGTACGGCGATCTACGGTGCAATTGCAGCCTGCGGCTGCGGCGCCGGCTGCGGCGTGCTCGATCGGCGTGGTCGGTTCGGGCAATTACGCGACCGCTGTATTGATCCCGGCCTTCAAGGCGGCCGGGGCAAGGCTGAAGGTGGTGGCATCGAGCGCCGGCGTCAGTGGCCTGCATGCCGGGCGCAAGTTCGGCTTCGAGCAGACCACCACCGATACGGCCGGCGTTCTGGGCGATTTCGCGGTGAATGCGGTGGTGATCACTACGCGTCACGACAGCCATGCCGGGCTGGTGATCGATGCGTTGAAGGCGGACAAGCATGTGTTTGTCGAAAAGCCGCTGTGCCTGACGCTCGACGAACTGGCTTCGATCGAGGCGGCGGCCGCCACATCGGCGGGGCGTGTGATGGTCGGCTTCAACCGCCGCTTTGCGCCGCAGGTGCAGCGCATCAAACAGTTGCTTGCCGGCACCGGTGGCCCCAAGGCTTTTGTCATGACGGTGAATGCCGGCGCGATTCCGGCCGAACACTGGACCCAGGACAGCGAGGTCGGCGGCGGCCGCATCATCGGCGAGGCCTGTCACTTCATCGACCTGCTGCGCTTTCTGGCGGGTGCGCCGATCGTCGAGTGGCGGCGGACCGACATGGCAGCGGCGACCCAGGACACGCTGAGCCTGCAGCTTTCATTCGCAGACGGCTCGATCGGCACAGTGCATTACTTCGCCAACGGGCCGAAGAGTTTCCCCAAGGAAAGGCTGGAAGTGTTTGCCGGTGGCCGCGCGCTGCAGCTCGACAACTTCCGCAGGCTGACCGGCTTCGGCTGGCCTGGATTTTCCAAGCTGAACCTGTGGCGCCAGGACAAGGGCCAGAAAGCCTGTGCCGCGGCATTCGTGCAGGCGGTCGAAACCGGCGGCGCGGCCCCGATACCGCTGGAGGAATTGATCGAGGTGGCAAGGGTAACGATCGAGGCGGCGGGCGGCTGATCGTCTGAAGTCATTAGTATTGGTATGAAAGCCCCAGTAATGGTACATTCTGCCTTGTCAAACAAGGTCAGGAACGGCCCGAAACTTCAGGCGGTCTTCTTCAAGCAGGATGCGTCGGGTGACGAACCGGTACGAAGCTGGCTGAAATCGCTCACTAATCCTGAAGAACGGCGGACGATCGGCGCCGACATACAGGCGGTGCAGTTTGGCTGGCCATTGGGATTGCCGTTGGTTGATCATATAGAGGGTGACATCTGGGAAGTCCGGACAAAACTGGAAAATCGCATCGCGCGGGTATTTTTCGCGTGCGACGGCAACAAGATGGTTTTGCTGCATGGCATTGTCAAGAAGCAGCAAAAAGCCGATCGTGACGATATCGACCTTGCCAGAAAACGCTGGAAGAAATGGAAGGACGCAAAGTGAAACGAAATAAGCACGAAGGCTCGAGTTTCGATGATTTTCTCAAGGACGAAGGCATCTATGAGGATGTCGAAGCGGCTGCCGTCAAAAAGGTGATCGCGCTAATGCTTGCGGAAGAGATGAAATCACAAAAAATTTCGAAAGTTGCAATGGTGAAGCGCATTGGAACCAGCCGTTCTCAACTGGATCGCCTGCTTGATCCCGACAATGCTTCGGTTACTCTCGTTACGCTTACGAAGGCAGCCGCAGCAATCGGCAAGCGTTTGAAAATTGCTTTTGAGGATGATCACGGCCAGGTACGGAGCACGGCAAAAACCGCTTGATTGGTAAAGCCTCGTCATTGAACCAAATATCCGCAGCCACACCTTGGGCATGATTAGCCGTGCGCGGCCATCTGGAAGTGGCTATCTCGGAACCGTCTACCGCTATTGGCACACGATCCGCTATCTGAAGCCGGTGCAGATCTACGGCCGGCTGTGGTTTCGTCTGCGGCGCCCGGCGCCCGATCTGCGGCCGGTGCCGGAATTGCGCGAGTGCGCCGGGCAGTGGGCCCTCCCCGCACGGCGACGGCCGAGCCTGATCGGGCCTGGGCGCTTTTGCTTCCTCAACGAGACGCACGAATTGCGTGCCGGGATGTGGGACGACCCGGCACTACCCCGGCTCTGGCGCTACAACCTTCACTACTTCGATGATCTGAATGCGCAGGACGTCGTGTCGCGGCGAACACTTCACGCTGCGCTCCTGGTGCAGTGGGTGCATGAGAACCCGCCCGGCACCGGCTCCGGTTGGGAGCCTTATCCGGCATCCCTGCGTATCGTCAACTGGATCAAGTGGGCCCTGGCCGGCAATGCGCTACCCGCCGAATGCGTGCAGAGCCTGGCCGTACAGGCGCGCCATCTGACTCGGCGGCTGGAGTTCCACCTTCTCGGCAACCACCTGTTTGCAAACGCGAAGGCGCTGGTTTTTGCCGGAATGTTTTTCGACGGCGAGGAGGCGGCGCGCTGGCTGGAGACCGGCATGGGGATTCTGGCGCGGGAGATTCCGGAACAGATATTGGCGGATGGCGGCCAGTTCGAGCGCAGCACCATGTACCACGCGCTGGCGTTCGAGGACATGCTGGATCTGATCAATGTCCGCCGCAGTTTCGTGGTGACTGTGGCGCCGGAATGGCTGGAACTTGCCGCACGCATGCAGGATTGGCTGGTCACCATGTGCCATCCGGATGGCGAGATTGCGTTTTTCAACGACGCGGCATTCGGCATTGCGCCGACGCCTGGCGAACTGGGCCGCTATGCCGCGGAGCTGGGTGTCGGGGGCGCAAGATCGCCGGGCAGGACTCTGTCTGCCGGGAATCCCGCTTCGCCGGCCGGCAAGCGCCAACTCCTGGAAGCCAGCGGTTATGCGCGGGCCGAAGTGGACCATGCGGTGTTGATCATGGACGTGGCGCCGGTCGGCCCCGATTACCTGCCCGGACATGCGCATGCCGATACGCTGTCGTTCGAGCTGTCTGTTTTCGGGCAGCGGGTGATCGTGAATTCGGGAACGTCGGCGTATGGGCTGGGTGCGGAACGGCTGCGCCAGCGCGGAACGGGTGCGCACAGCACGGTGCAGATCGACGGTGCCGATTCAAGCGAGGTCTGGAGCGGCTTTCGCGTGGCGCGCCGGGCACGGCCGGTGGGCTTCACCGTGAGCGAGGATGCCGATGTCGTATCGGTGACTTGTGCGCATGATGGCTACCGCCGTCTCCCCGGTTGCCCCGTGCATCGGCGCAGCTGGGAGATGACAGCGCAGGGTCTGCGCGTGGTCGATTCGATCGACGGGAGTTTTCGCGAGGCCGTTGCGCGTTTCTACCTGCATCCGGATGTCAGCGCATCCATCGATCAGGACAAAGGCATCCTGAATCTACCCGCAGGACATACAATGCGCTGGTCGGTGACCGGTGGTTCCGTGCAGATCGTTGCTGCCACCTGGCATCCGGAATTCGGCCAGTCGATCGCCAGCACGTGTATCGAGCTTGTGTTTAACGGGCCGCAGACGACGATGGAATTTTTCTGGGCTTGATATGCACATTCTGTTTCTGACCGACAACTTCCCGCCCGAGGTTAACGCGCCCGCTTCGCGCACCTTCGAGCATTGTCGGGAGTGGGTGGCAGCCGGGCACCGCGTTACCGTAGTGACCTGCGCACCGAACTTTCCCAAGGGCCGGGTATTCGACGGCTATCGCAATGCGCTGTGGCAAAGCGAGGAAACGGCCGGGATCCGCGTGGTCCGGGTGTGGACCTACATCACGGCCAATGACGGCTTCGTCAAACGCATTCTGGATTACCAGAGCTTCATGGTGGCGGCGATCATGGCGGCCCCGTTCATTCGTGGTGTGGATGTCGTGGTGGGTACGTCGCCGCAACTGTTCACGACTTGTGCAGCGTATGCGGTGAGTCGCCTGAAGCGCATTCCGTATGTCTTCGAATTGCGCGATCTGTGGCCGGAATCGATCCGCGCGGTGGGCGCCATCGGCAATTCGCGCGTGCTGGACTTGCTGGAAGGCCTGGAGCTGTTCCTTTATCGCAAGGCCGCGCGCATTGTTTCGGTGACGCAGTCCTTCAAGCGCAATCTGGTCGGCCGCGGTATCGATGGCGGCAAGATCGCGGTGGTGACCAACGGCGTGGATGTCAGCCGCTTCAAACCGCAGCCACGCGACGCCGCGCTGGAAGCCGAACTGGGCTTCCAGGGCAAGTTCGTCGCCGGCTACATCGGCACCCATGGCATGGCGCATGCGCTGGAAACCCTGCTGGAAGCGGCGCGACGCCTGCAAGCTGACCCCGTCGGCCGCGATATCCGCCTGCTGTTCCTCGGCGACGGCGCCAACAAGCAGAAGCTGGTGGCGCAGGCCAAGGCGATGGGATTGACCAATGTGCTGTTCGTCGACTCGGTGCCGAAGGATCAGGTGGTGCGCTACTGGTCGCTGCTCGACGTGTCGATCATTCATTTGAAGAAGACCGAGCTGTTCACCACCGTGATCCCGTCGAAACTGTTCGAGTGCATGGTGTTACGTCCCGCCTTATTTCCGACCGTCCGACCCGAGCCATTCGAGGTTGAAACACCGGGCTTGTCCCGCACTGCCTGCGGCGTAACGCAAACCTGGAGCAGCACGGGACGAAGTCGTTACGGAATCTTGGCGGGAGGC
>JAXMJU010000078.1:0-5620 GCA_034376265.1 Sulfuritalea sp. | reverse complement strand
CTCGCCCGCGTTTGACAACACCGACCAGCTCTGCGCGATGGAATCGATCCGGCATTCCGATCGTCATCGTCACCGCCAAGCGAGTGACGCAAGCCGACCTCGCCCGGCTCGACGGTGACGTACTCAAGGTGATCGAAAAGTCCGAGCTGAACCAGGGGCTGTTCATCAGCGAAGTAAAGCAGGCAATGGGAAAGGAAACCTGACATGGCACGCATCCTGGTCATTGAAGATAATGCAACCAACATGAAGCTGGCCGTGTTGCTGCTGCAACGGGAGGGTCACGAAGTGCTCGAGGCCACCGATGCCGAAGAGGGCATCCGCCTCGCCCGCGAACGCCTGCCGCAGCTGGTCCTGATGGACGTGCAGCTGCCCGGCATGGACGGCCTGGCCGCCTCGCGCCTGCTCAAGGCCGACGCCGCGACACGCGACATCAGGATCGTGGCGCTGACTGCGCTGGCCATGACCGGCGACCGCGAGCGCGCTGCTGCCGCCGGCTGCGACGGCTACATTGCCAAGCCATTCCACTACAAGGAGTTCCTCAAGCTGGTGGGAGAAATGGTGGCCAACGAAGGCCGGCCGGCGTAGCGCCAGCGCCAACTCTTGCCGCTGCGGGCCTGACCCTAGCGGGACTTGACGATCAGCCCGACCCGGTGCTCGCGACGGTCATCGACCAGTAAGATCGCCTTGTCCTCTTGCAGGACGCCATCCACCGTCACACTGGTCACACCGCTGGTTTCATCAGCGCCGGCCGACGTCTGCACCACCACGACGTGGTACACCGTTTCCCGGTAGCGATAGTGGATCGTGAACCCCAGCCAATCCGCCGGCAGGCAGGGCGCCAGATGCAGCCTGTCGCCCACCAGACTCAAGCCCAGCAGCGATTCCAGCATCAGGCGGTACATCCAGCCGGCCGATCCGGTGTACCAGCTCCAGCCGCCGCGGCCGACGTGCGGCTCCGCCGCATAGACGTCGGCGGCAGCGACATAGGGCTCCACTTTGTAGACGGCAGCGGCCTCTGCCGACAGTGCGTGATTCACCGGATTGATCATGCGCATCAGCTCCCAGGCGCGCTCGCGCTCGCCCAGCGCGGCGAAGGCCATCGCCGCCCAGATTGCGGCATGCGTGTATTGCCCGCCATTCTCCCTGACGCCCAGCACATAGCCGCGGATGTAGCCGGGGTCCATGGCCGAGTTGTTGTCGAAGGGCGGGTCGAGCAGTTGCACCAGGCCGGCGTCGCGGCGCACCAGATGCGCATCGACCGCCTGCATGGCCAGACGCGAACGGGCGCCGCCGATTCCTTCGCTGCCGCTGCCCTCGCCCGCGTTTGACAACACCGACCAGCTCTGCGCGATGGAATCGATCCGGCATTCCGTGTTGCCTGCCGAACCCAGCGGCGTGCCGTCGTCGAAATAGGCGCGGCGGTACCAGTCGCCGTCCCAGGCATGTTGCTCGATGTCCCGGCGCAAGCGCCCGCCCTCCTCCCGGCATAACTCGGCGAAGGCCGCATCGCCGTGCGCCAACGCCACCGGCGCGAACTGGCGCAGCACCTCGCAGAGGAAGAAGCCGAGCCAGACGCTTTCGCCCTTGCCCTGGATGCCGACCAGGTTCATGCCGTCGTTCCAGTCGCCGGAGCCGATCAGCGGCAGGCCGTGGCTGCCGAAGCGCAGTCCGTGACGGATGGCCCGCACGCAGTGCTGGTAGAGGCTGGCGGTCTCGCTGGAGCGGCCCGGCAGGTCGTAGTAGGAATCGTCCTCCGCGTTCACCGGGCGGCCTTCGAGGAAGCCCGCGTCGACATCCAGCACGCCGGTATCGCCGATACCGGTCACATAGCGGCACACCGCCAGCGGCAGCCACAGGTAGTCGTCCGAGCAATGGGTGCGCACGCCGCGGCCCGCTGGCGGATGCCACCAGTGCTGCACGTCGCCTTCCGCGAACTGCCGGCTGGCGCAGAGCAGCAGGTGTTCGCGCACCAGCGCCGGCTCGGTATGAATCAGCGCCATCATGTCCTGCAACTGGTCGCGGAAGCCGTAGGCACCGCCCGATTGGTAATAGCCGCTGCGGGCCCAGAAACGACAGGCCAGGGTCTGGTACACCAGCCAGCCATTGGCCAGCACATTGAGCGCGGGGTCGGGCGTTTCCACCTGCACCGCGCCCAGCGTGCGATTCCAGTAGCGCCACACCGCCTCCAGCGCCGAGCGCGCGGCGGTGCCGCCGCGGCAGCGCTGCACCAGTTGCGCGGCCTCCTCGGCATTGCGGCCGACGCCGAGGCGGAACACGATCTCGCGCTCCTGTCCGTCGGCCAGATCGAAACTCACCTGGATCGCGCCGCAGGGATCGAGCCCGGCGCCGACCTTGCCGGACAGGCGCGCGCGCTTCATCGCCGCGGGGTCGCCCAGCGTGCCGTTGCGGCCGAGAAATTCCACGCGATCGCCGCTGACGCTGCGTTTGCGCTCATCGACGTCGAAGAACGCCACGCGCTCGGCGAACTCCATGTGGTAGGGGTTGCGCGCATACAGCGCACCGCTCTGGGCTGCGACTTCGGTGCTCACGTGCATGGCCGATTTGGCGCGCAGATCGCCCAGCACCCACTCGACGTAGCCGGTCGCCGAGAGCTTCCGCGCGCGGCCGGATTCGTTGCGTACTTTCAGGACCGAGAACTTGACGGCCGCGTCCATCGCCACGTAAACCCACAGTTCCGAGCGGATGCCCGCCGCCTGGGTCTCGAATACGCTGTAGCCGAAGCCGTGGCGGATCACGTGCGACTGGCCCGCGCCGGCCGGCAGCGGCGTCGGCGACCAGACCTGGCCGCTCTCGTCGTCACGCAGATAGATCGCCTCGCCGCCGGCGTCGCTGACCGGGTCGTTGTGCCAGGGCGTGAGGCGGAATTCGTGGGCGTTCTCGCTCCAGGTGTAGGCCACGCCGCTTTCCGAAACCACGCTGCCGAACTGCGGATTGGCCAGCACGTTCGCCCATGGCGCGGGGGTGGTCTGTCCGGGCGCCAGGGTAATCACGTACTCGTGCCCGTCGGCCGTGAATCCCCCCAGCCCGTTGCCGAGGATCAGATCCCGGCGCGGCGCCGCGGCAGCGGGCGTGACATCGGCACGCTGCGCACGGCTGGACTTGAGCAGCGGCGGCCGCACCTCCACCGGGCGGCGCTGGTCGAGCTGCTCCGCCAGGGTGCCGCGCGTGTCGCTGAGGACGACGCGGGCGACCGAATGGAACAGCAGCCTGTCCTCGCTGGAGATCTGCTCCACCGGTCGCACGAAGATGCCGCCGGGCCGGTCGATCACGCTGGCCTCGATGCCCGAGGCGATCAGTCCGATGATCTGTTCCTGCAGGCGTTGCCGGTAGCCGGCGTGCTCCTCGTTCCAGATCACCAGGTCCACCGTCAGCCCCTTCAGGCGCCAGTAGGCATGGGCCTGCACCAGTTGGCGCACCAGATCGAGATTGGCATAGTCGCCGATCTGCAGCAGCACGATCGGCAGATCGCCGGAAATCGCATAGCCCCACAGCCCGGACTGGCCGCGACGATTGCGGATCAGCAGCGCGGCCTCGGCGCGCAGGCCGGCATTGGCGTGGATCACCGAGCTGGCCAGGCGCGCATACAGTTGCGCATCGGCCTCGGTCGCGTTGAGCTGGCGCAGCACCACCTGGCTGTGCGTCCAGGTCAGATCGAAGACGCGGTCGGCGAGATGCCGGTCCTGGTATTTGTCGACCAGCGCCAGCGCCATGGCGCGCGTTTCGCCGATGCCCGAAACCCGGTTGATCGTCACCACCTGGTCGGGATCGAGCGTCACGGTATGACGGATGGCGACGATCGGATCGAGCACCGAACCGGCGCTGCCCGACAGCGGTGCCAGGCCCGCGCTCATGGCCAGCGGCGCGACGGTGCTGCGGCCGCGGCCGATGAAACGCAGGCGATCCGTCTCGTAGGACACCTCGCCCGGCTGCGCCCCATGCACCGTCATCAGATGGAACATCCAGGGCGCCTTTTCGCCGACCGAGCGCGGCCGGCGGGTGCACAGGATGGCGTGCCGCTCGGGGATGATCTCGGTCTGCACGAACAGGTTGCTGAAGGCCGGATGCATGGCATCGGCCGCCGCCGGCGCGATCACCACTTCGGCGTAAGTCGTGACGTCGATCACCCGGCGCCGGCGCGAGCGATTGGTGATGCGCACGCGGCGCAGCTCGATGTCATCCTCCGGCGAGACGACGATCTCGGTATAGGTCTCGAACTCGCCATCGCCGCCAGCCACGACGTCGCGGCGGCGAAATTCGGCACGGCCTTCGGAGAATATCGCCTCGAAGGTCTGCGCGCGCTTCAATGTCGGCTGATGGGCAGTCGACCAGAACTCGCCGCTGGCCCGATCGCGGATGTAGCAGAAGCTGCCGTGCTTGTCGCAGGTGCCGTCCTCGCGCCAGCGCGTCACGGCGAGATCGTTCCAACGGCTGTAACCGCCGCCGGCGTTGGTCACCATGACGTGGTAGCGGCCGTTCGAGAGCAGTTGCACTTCCGGTATCGGCGTGTCGGCGCTGTCGAATACCCGGATCGGCATCTCCGCGGCGACCGGAGACGCACTCGCATCGGCAAGCTGGGCGATGTGCGAAAACAGCGCCGTGGCCTTGGGAATCCGTTCCTGAAGCAACAGCATCACGGCCTGGAACAGCCGATCCGCTTCGAAGCGCCGCTGCATCGGCCGGTCCAGCAGCAGATAGGCCAGGGCCAGCAGGCTCATGCCCTGGTGGTGCGCCATGAAGGAGCGCACCACCGCACTCGATTGCCGGCGTCGCTGTCGCGCCGGGGTGTAGTCGATGGCTTCAAGCAAGCCGAACTTGCCCATGAAGCCTTCGGCCGCGAGTCGCTGCAGATTCCGGCAGGCTTCCTCCGGTGCCACCATCAGCGCCAGTACCGAGGCATAGGGCGCGACCACCAGGTCGTCGGCCAGGCCGCGCTTGAGGCCCAGGCCCGGCACGCCGAAGGCGCGGTATTGATAGTTGAGATGCACATCGACGGTGTTGTAGCCGGATTCCGAAATGCCCCAGGGCACGCCGCGCTGGCGTCCGTATTCGATCTGGCGGGCCACGGCCGCCTTGCAGGTCTGGTCCAGCAGCGTGTTGTCGTAGGTCGGCATCACCAGCAGGGGCATCAGGTACTCGAACATCGAGCCGCTCCACGACAGCAGCACCGGCTCGCCGCCGGCGCGGGTCAGCAGGCGCCCCAGCGCGAACCAGCTGTCCACCGGCAGTTGGCCCTGGGCAATGCCGACGAAGCAGCACAGGCGCGCCTCGGAAGCCAGCAGGTCATAGTAGCTGCTGTCCACCCGCCGCTCATCGAGGTTGTAGCCGATGGCCAGCAACTGCCGCGTCTTGTCGAACAGGAAGTCGTAGTCCATCTGGGCGAACTCGAAGGCCCGCGCCGCCAGAGCGTCGAGCGCCGCCATGCGCTCGAGCGCCGGGACGCTGCCGGCCAAAGCCAGTTCGCGCAGGCTCGGAATGCCGGCCTGGTCGGCCCATGCCGGCAACTCGCCGGATGCCAGCGAGGGAGCAAGCAAGCTCAACTCGTCCAGCGCCTCGCGGCATTGCCGCGCCAGCGCCGCGGCCCATTCGTCGGCCTCGCCCT
>JAXMJU010000077.1:0-6794 GCA_034376265.1 Sulfuritalea sp. | reverse complement strand
CCCTCTCCCATCAAGGGAGAGGGAGATCGCCGCTTGCTGAACTATGTGGCTAATCAGGAAAGCATTTGATCCGCAGATTTCGCCGATTAACGCAGATGGATCAGGGCGTTACTTGGTCAGGTCGTACCACCTGCCGGGTGGGTCGTGGGCACCGGCCATTTCGTTGCTTTATCTGCGTAATCTGCGTCATCTGCGGCTTGAACTGAGATTTCCAGCATTCAGATCGGGCCGCGGCCGGTTGCCGGCGAGCGCCAGCGCGCGCGGGCCCGAGGTCGCCGCCAGCACCTGGTATTCCGCCCGCAGCAGTTCGCAGAGCGGCATGAGATTGCCTGGATTGTCGTCGACCGCCAGCCGGGTCGCAGAGCAGCCCATTGCCGTGACTACTCCGTCGTTTACGTCGGTCTTCCCTCGTCGAGGGCGCGCAGGGCTTCGAGCGCGCCCTCATAGTCAAAAACGGCGACGCGCCGCAGGATGTTATCGGCGGCGCCACCGAGGGCGGCGCGCAGCAGCCCCGCCTCCAGCTGCGCCAGGTCGTTGACCGATACGTCGCTCGTTTTCAGCAGGGCTGCCAGGTGGGCGAGCACGCCCGCGATGCGCGCCGTGTCGGTGTCCGCCTGTGCGTCGCCGGCAGCGGCCGGAAGGTCGCGAATGGCATCGATCAGTGGCTGCAACACGGCCGCCAGATTGCCGACCAGACGCTCGGTCTCATTGCGCGCGGCATCGCGGTGGATCGCCGCGTTGAGTGCGCCGGCGGCCGCCGATACGTGGCTTGCGCCCAGGTTGCCGGCGGAACCCTTGAGGGTATGGGCCAGGCGTTCCGCCGTTGCCAGGTCGCCGGCCGCCAGCCGTTCGGCGATCTGTTGCGGGTCCTGTCCATGGCGGTCGACGAACATGGTCAGCAACCAGACATACTTCGCCGTGTTGCCGTGCATCATCTGCAGTCCGCGTGTCAGGTCGAGACCGGGTATGGCTGCCAGGCGGCGGCGCGATGCGGCATCATCCGCCGCTGCCGGAACGCTTGCCGCAGGGGCGTCGTTCGCCGCCGTTGGCTCGCGCTGCGTACTTGGGATTCCGCTGCACGGGCAGGTAACGGCGACCGCCGGATCCGCCGCCGGCATGCGCGCCGCGGTCGTCGCTCGTTGCGACAGCCACTTCAGCAGAATGGCGTAGAGCACGTCGGGATCCACCGGCTTGGCTATGAAATCGTTCATGCCCGCCGCTTCACAGGCGCGGCGGTCGTCATCGAAGGCATTGGCCGTCATTGCCAGGATCGGCGTCTTGTCACGACCCGGCACGGCGCGGATCGCGCGGGTGGCTTCGAGGCCGTCCATGTCCGGCATCTGCATGTCCATCAGGATCAGGTCGTAGGCCGTGGCGCGCACCAGTTTCAGCGCTTCTCGGCCGTCGCATGCCGTATCCACCGCCAGGCCGGCAGCGTGCAGCAGCTCCAGCGCCACTTCGCGGTTGATGGCGTTGTCCTCCGCCAGCAGGATTTGCGCGCCCGCCTGGTGGAGACGCAATTGCGTTTCGGCATCGGCGACCTTCGCGGTGGTCGAATCGGGCGGCATGATGCCTCTGCCGCGCTGCAGGCGTGCGGTGAACCAGAAGATGCTGCCTTGCCCCGGCGTGCTCTCGGCGCCGACTTCGCCGCCCATCAGTCGCGCCAGGCGGCGCGTGATCGCAAGCCCGAGGCCGGTGCCGCCGTACTTGCGCGTGATCGACGTATCGGCCTGCTCGAAGGTCTGGAACAGCCGGCCGACCGCGTCGGGCGCAATCCCGACGCCGGTATCCGCGACCTCGAAGCGCAGCAGCAATTCGTCGCCGCTGTCTGCCAGCAGTCTGGCGCGTAGCGCGATGGAACCCTGCTCGGTGAACTTGACCGCGTTGCCGGCGTAGTTGAGCAGCGCCTGGCGCAGGCGCGTCGGGTCGCCGCGCAACCACAGAGGCACCTCGTCGGTGTCGACGACGACCCGCAGCCCCTTGTCCCGCGCCGGATCGCCGATGATGGAGGCAACGTTGTCGAGAATCACGGAGAGGGCGAAGTCCGTGGTTTCCAGCCGCATCCGGCCGGCCTCGATCTTCGACAGGTCGAGGATGTCGTTGATGATCGCCAGCAGGTGCCGCCCGGCACTGTCGATCTTGTCCAGCCGCAGGTCCTGTTGCGGCGTCGCCGCGGCGCGTCGCAGCAAATGGGTGAGACCGATGATGGCGTTGAGCGGCGTGCGGATCTCGTGGCTCATGTTGGCCAGGAAGCTGCTCTTGGCCAGGTTGGCGGCCTCCGCCTGCTGTTGCGCCGCAAGCAATTCGGTGGTTCGGTTGTCCACCAGGCTTTCCAGGTGGTGCCGATGGCGATCCAGTTCCTCGCCGATGCGTTTCTTCTCGGTGATGTCTTCCTTCACCGCCACATAGTGGCTGATCGACCCGTCGGGCTGGCGCAGCGGCGTGATGATGGCGAACTCGACATACTCGCTGCCGTCCTTCTTGCGGTTGTGGAGCTCGCCCTTCCACGGCCGGCCCGAAGTCAGCGCTTGCCACAGATCGACGTAGGTGGCGGCCGGCGTCTTGCCCGATTGCAGCAGGCGCGGATTCTGGCCGATCGCATCCATGCGGCTGTAGCCGGTGACGCGGACGAAGGATTGGTTGACGTATTCGATGTTGGCATCGAGGTCGGTGATGACGACGGCCTCGGGGCTCTGTTCGACGGCCTGCGAGAGCTTGCGCAACTGCTCCTGGGCGGCCTTGCGTTCGGTGACGTCGCGATCGATGCCGCGAAAGCCGCGGAAATTGCCGTCCTGGTCGATGATGGGAACGGCGCTGGTTTCCAGGACGACCCGCCGGCCATCGCGGTGAAGGTTGATATTTTCGAGGTTGACGAGGGATTCACGCGTTGAGGCGATGGCGCCAAACAGCGTCGCCACCCGTTGCGCCTCCTCGGCGGGCATCAGGTCGAACGGTGTTTTACCGATCACTTCGTCGGGCCGATAGCCGAGAATGTCGTGGATTCGCGGATTGGCGTAGGTATAGACGGCATTCTCGTCAACTTCCCAGATGAAGTCGCTGGTGGTTTCCACCAGGTTGCGAAAGCGTGCCTCGCTTTCCCGCAGCGCACCGGTGCGCTCGCGCACCAGCTGATCGAGGTTCTCGTTCAGCCGGTTGAGCTGGGTCTGGGTCGTCACCAGTTCCAGGTTCTGGTGCAGGGTGTTCTCGTACAGCGAGAGCAGCAGGTTGAGTATCTGCTGGCCGCCGCCGGCGATGGCATGGCGCTTGCCGCTGTAGCCCACCACTTCCTCGCGCCGCTCGTCCGCCCGCCGCCGCTCGATCGGGGCATCCAGCAGGGAACGGATGCGGTTCAGCAGGTTGGCCTTGCCGTAAGGCTTGACGACGTAGGCATCGGCGCCGCAATTGATCGCCTCGATGATGTTTTCCGGCTCGGACAGCACCGTGAGCAGGATCAGCGGAATATTCCACAGTTCGTCGTCATACTTGATGGCGCGGCACAACTGGTAGCCGTTCATCACCGGCATGTTGATGTCGCTCATCACCAGGGCGGGACGCTGCGCGCGGACCATTTGCAGGCCTTCCGCGCCGTTGTGCGCCACGCTGGTCACGTAGCCCGCCGCGGTCAGCGTGCGGCGCAGCAGTTCCGCTTCCACCGGGCTGTCTTCGACGATCAGGATGGCGGGCGCAGCGCCCGAGGGTGCGCCGGGTGTTGTCATGTCGTCTCCTTCCATCCGGGCGTCGCGTCCGAACTGCCGCGGCTGCTCGCCAATGTCACCAGCGCCGGGCCGATCTGCTGCAGCGGCAGCACCTGTTGCGCCGCCCCCAGTGCCACAGCCTCCCTGGGCATACCGTAAACCACGCTGCTGGCCTTGTCCTGGGCAATGGTGATGCCGCCGGCGGCGGCGATCTCGGCCATGCCCTCGGCACCGTCGCGGCCCATGCCGGTAAGCAGGACGCCCACCGCGCCGGCGCCGAAGCGCTGCGCCACCGCGCGCAGGGTCACGGTCACCGAGGGCCGGTGACCGTCGCAAGGCGGCGTCGCGGTGAGATCGAAGCGTCCGCCGTTATCCAGCTCAAGATGCGCGTCCCCGGGAGCGAAATAGACCACCCCGGCTTGCGGCACTTCGCCCTGGGCCGCCACGCGCACCGGCAAGGGGCTGACTTCGCCCAGCCAGGCCACCATCTCGGCCAGGAAACCCTCGCCGATGTGCTGCACGCATACCACCGGCACCGGGAAGCTGACCGGCAGGTGGGAGAGAATTTCGCGCAAGGCCTGCGGACCGCCGGTGGACGCGCCGATCGCCACCATGCGCACTGGCGCGCGGGGCCGCAGCGAGAGTTTTGCCGGCAGTTGGGCCGCGCGTGGCGCGGCTCCGGCGCGGCGAAACACATGTACACCGGCGAGAACGCGAATCTTGCTGGCAAGTTCCCGGGCCAGCTTCTCCTGATCCGCTTCGAGGATGGCGAGCGGCTTGGGGTAGAAATCGACCGCCCCCGCCTCCAGCAGCCGGAACACGTTGGACGAGCCCGGTTCCACCGATATGCTCATGACCAGGATCGGGCGCGGATACTTGTTCATTACTTCGCGGGTGAATGCCAGCCCGTCCATCACCGGCATGTGCAGGTCCGTGCAAATGACGTCGGGATTGAGTGCCGGCAGCAGGGCGAGCGCCTCCCTGCCGTTCGCGGCGGTGCCCGCCACCTGGATGTCGGCTGAGCGGGCCAGCAGGCGCTGCAGGATGTGCAGCGCGAGCGGGGAGTCGTCGACCAGCAGCACGCGGATCATGTCACGATCAACCTTCTCAGGGTATCCAGCAGCACGCGCTGGTCGAACGACGGTTTGGGGATGTAGGCGCTGGCGCCGGCGTCGAGGCCGCGCTGCCTGTCGTCGGCGGAGGCGAGGGTCGTCACCAGGATCACCGGCAGCTCCTTGTAGCGCGGCTCCGCCCGAATGCGCCGGGTGAGGGCGAGTCCGTCCATGTTGGGCATCATGATGTCCGACACCACCGCGGCGAAGAGGCGGCTGCCGAGGGCGTCGAGGGCGTCCACGCCATCCACCGCGGTAATCACGTCGTAGCCGCCGTCGGCGAGAATGCGTTGCTGCATGGCGCGGATCAGCGCCGAATCCTCGACCAGCAGAACGGCGGGCCGGGCGGGCGGGGTGGCCTGGCGTCGGATTTCGCGCTCCTCGATGCGCGGCGAGACGCCCGCCCGCTGCGCCGAGCGCAGCAGATCGGCGGGATTCAGCACCGCGCAGATTTCGCCGCTGCCCAGCACGGCCAGGGCGGACACATTGCGCACGCGCTTGAGCGGTGCGCCGAGCGGCTTGGGCACCACTTCCTCCTCGGCCAGCAGATCATCCACCAGCAGGCCCAGCCGCCCCGTCTGGCCATCGCCGGCCTGAATCACGATGCAAGCCAAGACCCTCTCTCCCCCGGCCCCTCTTCCACCAGGGGAGAGGGGAGGATAGCTCCCTCCCCCCTCGCGGGGGATGGTTGGGGAGGCTACGTCAATCGCGATGTGCGCCGTCGTGAAGCTCCCTCCCCCCTCGCGGGGGAGGGTTGGGGAGGGGGCCGGCAGCTCCAGCAGGTCGGCGAGCCGGGCGGCCAGCACCGGCTGGCCGTCCAGCAGCACGGCCAGGTGGCCTTCGAGGGTGAATAGATCCGCGACGCGCACGCGCCGCGAGGTATCGACGCACTCCACCGGCAGGCCGAACAGCCGGCCGCCCGTGCTCGCCAGCAGCAGTCGCGTGGTGGCAAGGCTCAAGGGCAGGCGCAGTTGTACCGTCAGCCCGCGGCCCGCGGCCGAATCCAGGCGGATGCCGCCCTTCATCCGTTCGACATTGACCCGCACCACGTCGAGCCCGACGCCGCGCCCCGACAGCTCGGTGACATGGGCGCTGGTGGAAAACCCGGGAGTGAAGATCAACTGCTGCAATTGCGCCGGGGTCATGGCGGCGAGCGCCGCTTCGTCGTGGAGGCCGCGCTTCTGCGCCGTCTGCCGGATCGCCGCCGGGTCCAGGCCGCGGCCGTCGTCCCGCACTTCAAGCAGCACGTTGGCATTGTCGCGCAGGGCGCGCAGCCGCACCGTACCGCCGCGCGGCTTGCCCAGCCGCTGACGCTCGGCGGGCGGCTCGATGCCGTGGTCGATGGCATTGCGCATCAGGTGCATCAGCGGGTCCTTCATTTCCTCCAGGATGCGCTTGTCCACGGTGATGTCGCCGCCCTCGAGCTCCAGTTCGGCTTCCTTGCCCTGTTCTCCGGCCAGGTCGTGCACCATGCGCGGAAACAGCGCGAATACGGTGGCCAGCGGCAGCAGGCGGACGTTGCGCACCTGGTCTTCGAGCAGGCCGACGGTGGCTTCGATGCGCGCGCTGTCCTCGAACAGCGCATCGCGCGCCTGCTTCAGCAGCATGCCGAAGCGGGTCTGCGCCACGCCCTTCGCCCCATGCGGCGCCGACGTGCCGGCGCTGCGGCGGCCGCGTTCCAGCGCCAGCCACTGCTCCAGCAGCTGCTCCATCAGCGCCAGCCGGTGTTGCGCCCGCCCCTGGATCACCGAAAGCTCGCCCACCTGGGTCAGCAGATCGTCGAGCTTGCGGGTTTCGACGCGCACGGTCTCGATGCGGAACGGCTTGGCGGCGGCGGGTGTCGACCCCCTCTCCAACTCTCCCCCGCTTGCGGGGGAGAGGGTTGCCTTGTTTCCCGCCGGCGCAGGTGATGGCTCCTGGTCTCCGCGTGTCGCGTCCTGCCCCCTCTCCCGCGCGCCGGGCGCCCTGTTTTGCCCCCTCTCCCGCG